>DAOMOP010000310.1:0-1552 GCA_035444405.1 Rhodocyclaceae bacterium | reverse complement strand
CGGCTCGCCCGCCGCAGCCAATGCGATCACGTTGCCGCTGTCGCACGACGGGAAGGCGATCGCGCGGTCGTCGAAGGCGCTCGTGATGCGCTCGACGCTTGCGCGAAAGCCGCGCGCGCGACCGAACAGGTTCACCGACATCAGCCCGCGCCCGGACAGTCTCGCACGAACGGCCTGGTAGAACGGCAGTGTGGCGAGCGCGCCGGCGCGCGCATTGCGGTCGAAGCCGTCGACGAGGACATAGTCGAAGCGCTCGTCGCCTTGCAGCACGTAGCGGGCGCCGTCGTCGATGGCTATAGCCAGGCGCTCGTCCGGCGGCGGCAGGCGGAAGAACTGCGTCGCCGCAGCGACCACGCGCGGTTCGATCTCGACCACCCGCAGCCGCGCCTGCGGGCAGTGGTGATACATGAAGCGCGTCAGCGAGCCCGCGCCGAGGCCGATCAGCAGCGCACTGCGCGGCCAGTCGTCGCCGTTGAGCAGCAGCCCGGCCATCATCTCGCGCGTATACATCAGCTCGAGCGCGTTGGGCCGGCGGATGCGCATCGCCCCCTGAATCCATTCCGAGCCGAAATGCAGGTAGCGCACGCCGGCGGTTTCGCTGATGTCGATCGGAGCCGCCATCGCTCAGCCCTCGCTGTCTGCCAGTCTCTTCAACGCATACAGCTGCTCGAGCGCCTCGCGTGGCGACAGGCTGTCCGGATCGAGCTCGCCCAGCGCGGTCAGCGCCGGATGCGAGAGCCGTTCCGGTTCGGCATCGGGCAGCGCGGCGAACAGGTCGGGCTGCGGGCCGGCGCCGATCTCGCGGTTTTCGAGGGCGCGCAGGCGGCGGCGCGCGTCGCGGATCACCGCCGGCGGCACGCCGGCCAGCGCAGCGACCTCGATGCCGTAGCTCTGGCTCGCCGGGCCGTCCTCGACCGCGTGCAGGAAGACGATGCGGTGGCGGTGCTCGACCGCATCGAGATGCACGTTGGCGCACTCGGGGTAATCGACGTTGAGCCGCGTGAGCTCGAAGTAGTGGGTCGCGAACAGCGTCTGGCAGCGGTTCTTGTCGAGCAGATGGCGTGCGATCGCGAAGGCGAGCGCGAGACCGTCGAAGGTCGAGGTGCCACGGCCGATCTCGTCCATCAGCACGAGGCTGTGCCCGGTCGCGCCGTGCAGGATCGCCGCCGCCTCGGTCATCTCGACCATGAAGGTCGAGCGCCCCGAGGCGAGGTCGTCGGAGGCGCCGATGCGCGTGAAGATCGCATCGAGCGGGCCGATGCGCGCGGCCTGCGCCGGAACGAAACTGCCGATGTGGGCGAGCAGCGCGATCAGCGCCACCTGGCGCATGAAGGTCGACTTGCCGCCCATGTTGGGGCCGGTGATCAGCAGCATGCGCCGCGTCGGCGCGAGCGTGCAGTCGTTGGCGATGAAGTTCTCGACCTGGCGCTCGACCACCGGATGGCGGCCGCCGACGATCTCGACCCCCGGCTGCGCGACGAACTGCGGGCACACGTAGCCGTGGCGCAGCGCCGTCTCGCCGAAGGCGGCGAGCGCATCGAGGGCGGCGAGC
>DAOMOP010000309.1:0-2030 GCA_035444405.1 Rhodocyclaceae bacterium | reverse complement strand
GCCCTCTTCCTTGAAAAGGCGGGTGAGTTCGATCGCATCCTCGCGCGCGAGCTTGGTGCCCGAGCCGATCGCGAAGTGCGCGGTGTGCACCGCGTCGCCCATCAGCACGACGTGGCTGTTGCCGTTGTAGTGGTGCCACTGCTCGCACTTGACGCGCTGGAAGTTCAGCCACGCCGAGCCGCGCAGGTGACGCGCGTTGCTCATCAGGCGATGCCCGTCCAGGTGCTTCTCGAAGAGCTGCTCGCAGAACGCGATCGACTGCTGCTGGTCGGCCTTGTCGAGCCCGTGGGCGAGCCACACGTGCTCGGGGCACTCGACGATGAAGGTGGTCGTGTTCTCGTCGAACTTGTAGATGTGGGCCTGGAACCAGCCGTGCTCGGTCTTCTCGAAGATGAACGTGAAGGCATCGAAGAGCTTGTTGGTGCCGAGCCAGATGTAGCGGTTCGGGCGCGTGACGATGTCGGGCCGGAACACTTCCTGGTACTTCGTGCGGATGCGCGAGTTGATGCCGTCCGAAGCGATGACGAGATCGGCATCGGGAAACTCAGCATCGGATTCGACGTCGCGCTCGAACACCAGCTCGACGCCGAGCGCCTCGCAGCGCGCCTGCAGGATGTTGAGCATCTTCTTGCGGCCGATGCCGACGAAGCCGTGTCCGCCCGACACGATGGTACGCTCCTTGAAGCGCAGCTCGATGTCGTCCCAGTGGTTGAACGCGACCTCGATCGCGTCGGCGGTCTCGCGATCCCACTCGCGCATGTTGTCCATCGTCGCATCGGAGAACACGACGCCCCAGCCGAAGGTGTCGTACGGCTTGTTGCGTTCGATCACCGTGATCTCGTGCGCCGGGTTGAGCTTCTTCATCAGGATGGCGAAATACAGTCCCGCCGGACCTCCACCGATACAGACGATGCGCATGACAGTCTCCTCTTCCATTCGTATGGGCGATTCAGCAAGGGCGGCGTCTCGAATCCGTTCGGGGCGGCCCGACGCACTCCTCGTTTAGGCGGAAATATTTCATGTCTGAAGTATTTCGTCAACGACTTTTTGTGGTGGCGCGCGCACGCGCCGGCCGGCGCGGCACGTCGGCCTCGCTCGCATCGTCGATGCCGCCGGGCGGATGCAGGGCGAGCAGTGTGCGCAGCATGCGCACGAGCTGCGCCGCGTTGTCGGCGCCGAACGGTGCCAGCACCGCCGTCTGGTGGCGCAGGGCGCGCGCGACCAGCCCGTCGGCGAGTCGCCTGCCGCGAGCACTCAGACTCACCAGCGTCTGGCGCCTGTCCTTGCGATTGCGCAGGCGCACGACCAGCCCGCCGGTCTCCAGGCGCAGCACCACCTTGCTGACGGTCGGCTGCTTGGTCAGCGTCGCCTCGCTCAGCGCGCCAATCGTCTCGCCGCGGCTGCCGACGAGGCTCGCGATCACCCGCCATTCGGTCACCGAAAGTCCCGCCGCCTCGACCTCGCGGTGGAACTCGCACGAGATGCGGTTGCTCACCTGCGCGAGCAGATAGGCGAGATAGCCGTCGACGAAACGCGCGGCCGCATCGGCCGGCGCGGCGTCCCCCGACGGCGGCGTATCGGCCGCATCGCGGCCGCCGTGCCGCTGTCGATCACTGCGCTGTGTGCTTGCCTTCACGCGTCGCGCTCCCCTTCGATCGTCTCAGTCTAGATGCCGCGGCCCGCCCTGCAAGCCGCGCCCTGTCGGGCATGCGGACGGCACCACCGACCCGCGAGAACACATTCTTCCATGAAATTTCATGTTTTTGTTGACAGCGTAAATGTTCATTTCTAAAGTACCCCGCAAGCACAAGACGATCGCCGGATGCGGTGCATACCGGCGACGATCGAACCGGCAGGAAATGCAACGCCCGGTCGTTTTCGCAATCGGACAGTGGTAGTGCACCGGCACGACCACGACCTGCGGATTCGATTCGGCCCGGCACCCCCCGGCTCAACAGGAGACACCCCGATGGCAGAGCGTTCGTTCAAGAAGGAAGTGCAGCAGTTGCGCATCGGCGCCGGCGAGGAGT
>DAOMOP010000308.1:0-2102 GCA_035444405.1 Rhodocyclaceae bacterium | reverse complement strand
CGCGCAGGGTGTTGATCTCGCCGTTGTGGGCGATGTAGCGGAACGGATGGGCGAGGTTCCACTTCGGGAAGGTGTTGGTCGAGAAGCGCTGGTGCACCAGCGCGAGCGCCGACACCGCGCGCGGGTCGACGAGGTCGCGGTAGTACTCGCCGACCTGGGTGGCGAGCAGCAGCCCCTTGTAGTTCACGGTGCGCGTCGACATCGACACGAAGTAGAACTCCTGGCCGTGCTTCAGGCGCAGCGCGTTGATCGCGTTCGCCGAGCGGCGGCGCACGACGTAGAGCTTGCGCTCGAGCGCCTCGGGCACCATGATGTCCGGACCGCGGCCGACGAAGATCTGGCGGATCACCGGCTCCTTCGCCTTGACCGCCGGCGACATCGGCATCTCGTGGTTGACCGGCACGTCGCGCCAGCCGAGCACGCTCTGGCCCTCGGCGCGCACGCCGCGCTCGATCTCCTCGATACAGGCGAGCCGCGAGGCGTTCTCCTTGGGCATGAACACCATGCCGACGCCGTACTCGCCGGGGGCGGGCAGCGTCACACCCTGCTTCGCCATCTCGTCGCGATAGAGCTCGTGCGGAATCTGGATCAGGATGCCCGCACCGTCGCCCTGCAGCGGATCGGCGCCGACCGCGCCGCGATGGTCGAGATTCTTCAGAATCTCCAGCCCCTGCAGGATGATCTCGTGACTTTTCCGGCCCTTGATGTGGGCGACGAAGCCCACGCCGCAAGCGTCGTGTTCATTGACCGGGTCGTACAAACCCTGCTTCTGGGGAGAATCCATCACACTCATCCTCAACACAAAATTTGGCCGGCCGAGGCCGACACGAAACGGGCGGCAGAGAGACCCCGCCCGCGGCGCGAGGCCGCACCGCATTGGTGCAGCCGATGCACGATTCCGACCTGCCGGCGCGGACCCGCGCGCGCTCGTCACGCACGGGCTCGAGCCGCGCTTTCACCGCGCCGACTTTTCAATATACGCGCGCGAACCCATTGATTCAACGCTTTATTGCAGCGCACCAAGCGTCACCGCAACGCCTTGGCCTAAGCCCGGCAGGATTCGCGGCACGCGGTCCGGGCGCAGAGCAGGCAATCGGCACAGAGCGCGCCGAGCGAAGCCCGGAGCGTCGAAAGCATGAATCATGCCCAACAAGAACTCGCGGACAACAGGCACAAAATCGGGTCGCAGGTCCGACTGTTGCGCTTCATTGCGGTGCATCCATGCAGGATGCGCCCCATGGTGGTGCGCAAGGCCGCGCGGCGCCGCGCTCAGCCCACTTCGCCGACCGCGAACAGGCGGCGGTGCTCGCGCATCGCGTAGCGGTCGGTCATGCCGGCAATGTAATCGGCGATCGCGCGCGGCTTGTCGTCGCGCGCGCGGCGCTGGTATTGCGGCGGCAGCAGGCGCGGATCGGACATGAACGCACCGAACAGGTCTGCGATGATGCGCCGCGCCTTGTCGGTCATGCGCAGCACCTGATAGTGCCAGTACAGCTGTTCGCGCAGGAAATGCTTGAGCTGCTGCAGGCGCGGCGACAGCGCGTCCGAATACGCGACCAGGCGCGGCGCACGATGGACGTCCTCGAGACTCGCGACGCCCGCTGCAGCGATGTTCGCGCGCGTCTGCCCGATCAGGTCGAGCGCCATCGCGTTGATCATGCGCCGGATCGTCTCGTGGATCAGGCGGCGGCCGGCGAGCCCCGGCCACTGCGTCTCGACCTCCCGGCGGGCGGCCGTGAAGACGTCGACCGCTTCGAGCTGCTCGAGCGTGATCAGCCCCGAGCGCAGGCCGTCGTCGATGTCGTGGTTGTTGTAGGCGATCTCGTCGGCGAGGTTGGTCAGTTGCGCCTCGAGCGAGGGCTGCGTGCCGTCGAGAAAGCGCTGGCCGAGTTCGCCGAGCGCCGCGGCGTTGGCACGCGAGCAGTGCTTGAGGATGCCCTCGCGCGTCTCGAAGGTCAGGTTCAGCCCATCGAAGGCGGCGTAGCGTTCCTCGAGCAGATCGACGGTGCGCAGCGACTGCAGGTTGTGCTCGAAACCGCCATACGCCTTCATGCAGTTGTTCAGGGCATCCTGACCCGCATGCCCGAAGGGTGTATGCCCAA
>DAOMOP010000307.1:0-2231 GCA_035444405.1 Rhodocyclaceae bacterium | reverse complement strand
CTGCTCGGCATCGTCATCGCGCTCGGCATGGTCGTCGACGACGCGGTGGTGGTGGTCGAGGCGGTCTACTACCGCATGAGCCGCGGCGAGGCGCCGCTCCAGGCGGCCGTGAACGGCGTGCGCGAGGTCGCTGCGCCGGTCGTCGCGGCGATCCTGACCACCGTCGCGGCCTTCCTGCCGCTGATGCTGCTGCCCGGCATCCTCGGCAAGTTCATGTTCGTCGTGCCCTTCGTCGTCACCGCGGCGCTCTTGATCAGCCTGCTCGAGGCGTTCTGGATCCTGCCCGCCCACGTGCTGGCGATCCGCCCCGATTTCGCGCACCGGCGCTCGCGCCTGCAGGCTGCGCGCGAGCGCGCGACACACTGGCTGCGGGTGAAGTACTCGCGGCTGCTGATCGGCGTGATGCGCCGCCCGCGCATCGGCCTCGGCGTGGTGATCGTGACGATGGCAGGTGCGGTCGGGCTGGTCACCGAAGGGGTGATCAAGCGCGACTTCTTCGCCTTCGACTCGGTGCGGCAGTTCTTCATCCACGTCGACCTGCCGCCCGGCGTGACGCTGGACCGCTCGCTCGGCGAGGCCGAGCGCGCCGCCGCAGTGGTGCGCGCGAAGCTCGACGACGACGAGCTGCGCTCGGTCACCGCGGTGGCCGGCGCGAAGTTCACCGACACCGAGCCGCTGCACGGCCCGCAGTACGCGCAGGTGATCGTCGCGCTCAATCCGCGGCGCTCCGACATGCGCGACACCGCCGAGATCATCGATGCGCTGCGCGCGCCGGTGGGCGCGCTCGAAGGCATCGCACGATTCAGCTTTCTCGAGCTGAAGGGCGGGCCGCCGACCTCCAAGCCGATCAACGTCAAGGTCAAGGGCGACGACTACGGCGAGCTGCGCGCGGCCACCGATGCGCTGCTCGTCGAGCTGCGCGCGATTGCCGGGGTGCGCGACATCACCGACGACGACGTCGAAGGGCGCAGCGAGCTGCGTCTCACGCTCAACCGCGAGAAGCTCGCGCACGCCGGCGTGTCGCCGGCCGAGGTCTCGCGCCTGCTGCGCCTGTACGGCGAGGGCGAGGTGGTCGGCTCGACGCGCGACCGCGGCGAGAAGGTCGACGTCGTCGTGCGCGCGCGTCCCGAAGTGGTCGGCGACGTGATGGAGCTCCTGCAACGTCCGGTGCCGCTCGCCGACGGCCGCCTCGTGCAGCTCGGCAGCCTGGTCGACACCGAGACGCGTGTCAGCAAGGGCTACATCCGCCACTATCAGCTGAAGCGTGCGATCACCATCGAGGCCGAACTCGACCGCGAACTGATCGACACCGTCGAGGCCAACGACCGCCTGAAGGCGGCGTGGGAGCCGCTGCAGCCGCGCTTTCCGAACGTCGAGCTCGACTTCTCCGGCGAGCTCGACGACATCCAGGAAAGCCTCGATTCGATGGCGCAGCTGTTCGTGCTCGGCGTCGGCCTGATCTACCTGATCCTGGCGGCGCAGTTCCGCAGCTATTTCCAGCCGCTGATCGTGCTCGTGACCGTGCCGCTGGCCTTCACCGGCGTCGTGCTCGGGCTCCTGGTGTCGGGCAATCCGCTGTCGCTCTACACGCTGTACGGCGTCGTCGCGCTGACCGGCATCGCCGTCAACGCCGCGATCGTGCTGATCGCGGCCGCCAACGAGCGTCTTGCGGCCGGCATGAGCGTGCAGCACGCGGCGATCTACGCCGCGCGCCGGCGCGTCGTGCCGATCCTGATCACGACGGTGACGACGATAGGGGGTCTGCTGTCGCTCGCGATGGGCCTCGGCGGCAAGTCGCTGATGTGGGGGCCGGTCGCCGCGAGCATCGTGTGGGGGCTGGGCTTTTCCGCGCTGCTGACGCTGTTCGCGATCCCGCTGGTGTGGCGGCTGGCGATGGGGCGGCAGAGTGCGGCGGCGCCGACACGCGAGCGGACCGTCGCGCACTCGGCGGCGTAGCGAAGGGCAGCCGCCGCAATGTAACGCGCCGTCGGGCGCCGGCCCGCGGCGGTACAATACGCCGCACCATGCAGCAGCCCGAACCGATCTTCGCCGGCGCCCGCCCGCCGGCCACCCCCGCCCCCTTCCTGCCGATGAGCGGCGACGAGATGCGCGCGCTCGGCTGGGACGCGTGCGACGTCGTGCTCGTCACCGGCGACGCCTACATCGACCACCCGAGCTTCGGCATGGCGGTGGTCGGGCGGCTGCTGGAGGCGCGCGGCTTTCGCGTCGGC
>DAOMOP010000306.1:0-2533 GCA_035444405.1 Rhodocyclaceae bacterium | reverse complement strand
GCCATTCGCTGGTCAAGGCGAAGTTGCGCGAGACCGGCGCGCCGCTGGCCGGCGAGATGAGCGGCCACATCTTCTTCAAGGAGCGCTGGTACGGCTTCGACGACGGCCTGTACGCGGCCGCGCGGCTGCTCGAGATCCTGTCGCGCGAGACCGATCCGGGCGCCGTCCTGCACGCGCTGCCCGACGCCCTCAGCACACCCGAGCTCAATCTGGCGATGAACGAGGGCGAACCGTTCGAGCTGGTGCGCCGACTCGCCGCCGGCGCCCGCTTCGACGCGGCACAGGCGGTGGTGACGATCGACGGCGTGCGCGTCGAGTACGCCGACGGATTCGGCCTCGCACGCGCGTCGAACACGACGCCGGTGGTGGTGCTGCGCTTCGAGGCCGACGACGCGGCCGCGCTCGAGCGCATCAAGACCGACTTCCGGCGCGCGATCGACGCGGTGTGGCCGGGTCTCGCGCTGCCGTTCTGACCGCACGCGCAGGAGGACACGCCGCGCCGGCGCGCTCGTCCTCGCCGGCGCGGGCGTTCAGAGCCGCGTTTCGACCCAGCCCGGCACGCTCGCGAGCGCCTGCGGCAGTTTGGTCGCGTCGGTGCCGCCGGCCTGCGCCATGTCCGGGCGCCCTCCACCCTTGCCGCCGACCTGCTGCGCGACCATGTTCACGAGCTCGCCCGCCTTGAGCTTCGCGGTGAGGTCGGCGGTGACGCCCGCGATCAGGCTCACGCGCTTGCCGGCGCCGTCGTCGGCGACCGACGCCAGCACGACCGCCGCCGACTTGAGCTTGTCCTTGAGCTTGTCGATCGTCTCGCGCAGCGTCGGCACGTCGGCCCCGTCCAGCACCGCCGCGAGCACCTTGACGCCTTTCACGTCGATCGCCTGCGCGCCGAGGTCGTCGCCCTGCGAGCTCGCGAGCTTCGACTTCAGGCGCGCGAGTTCCTTCTCGAGGCTGCGCACGCTCGCCATGATCGCGGCGACCCGCTCGGCCACGTCGTCCGGCTGCACCTTGAGCAGCGCCGAGATGCCCTGCACGCGCCGCTCCTGCTCCTGCACGTAGCGCAGCGCATTGACGCCGGTCACCGCCTCGACGCGGCGCACGCCGGCCGCGATCCCGCCTTCCATGACGATCTTGAACAGGCCGATGTCGCCGGTGCGCGCGACGTGCGTGCCCCCGCACAGCTCGGTCGACGAGCCGATGCGCAGCACGCGCACCTCGTCGCCGTATTTCTCGCCGAACAGCATCATCGCGCCGCTCTTCTGCGCCTGCTCGAGCGACATCAGCGCGGCGTCGGTCTGGGCATTGGCGAGGATCTCGGCATTGACGATTTCCTCGACCTCGCGGATCTCCTCGGGCGTCATCGGCGCGTGATGGGTGAAGTCGAAGCGCGTCTTGTCCGGATCGACCAGCGAGCCCTTTTGCACGACGTGGCTGCCGAGCACCTCGCGCAGCGCCTTGTGCATCAGATGGGTGACCGAGTGGTTGCGCGCGGTCGCCGCACGGGCGGCCTCGTCGACACGCGCGACCACCGCCTGTCCGAGCGACAGCTTGCCGGTGCGCACGACGCCGTGGTGGCCGAACACGGTGGCCTGGATCTTCTGCGTGTCCTCGACCGCGAAGATGGCGGTGCCGCTGCGCAGCTCGCCGCGGTCGCCGACCTGGCCGCCGGACTCGGCATAGAACGGCGTCTCGTCGAGGACGACGACGCCGAACTCGCCCTCGACGAGCTCCTTGACCGGGCTGCCGTCCTTGTACAGCGCCAGCACGCTCGCCTGCGTCTCGAGCCGTTCGTAGCCGCGGAAGGCGGTCGGCAGGCCGTCGTACTCGAGGTTGGCCGCCATGCGGAACTTGCCCGCCGCGCGCGCCTGCTCGCGCTGGCGCGCCATCGCCATGTCGAAGGCGGCCGCATCGACACTGACGTTGCGCTCGCGGCACACGTCGGCGGTCAGATCGAGCGGAAAGCCGAAGGTGTCGTGCAGCTTGAACGCCGTCTCGCCGCTGAACACCGCCTCGCCGCGCTCGAGCAGCCGGCCGAGTTCGTCCTCGAGGATCGCCATGCCGTTCTCGATGGTCGCGAAGAAGCGCTCCTCTTCCTGGCGCAGCACCGCGACGACGCGCGACTGGTTGTCCCTGAGCTCGGGGTAGGCATCGCCCATCTCGGCGACCAGATCCGGCACCAGACGATGGAAGAAAGGCGCGCGCGCACCGAGCTTCCAGCCGTGGCGGATCGCGCGGCGCACGATGCGGCGCAACACGTAGCCGCGCCCCTCGTTGCCCGGGATCACGCCGTCGGCGGTCAGGAAGGTACACGCGCGGATGTGATCGGCGAGCACCTTCAGGCTCGGGCTGGCCAGATCGTCCCAGCCGGTCTCACGCGCGGCGGCGGCGATGAGGCGCTGGAACAGGTCGATATCGTAGTTCGAATGCACGCCCTGCAGCACCGCGGCGATGCGCTCGAGCCCCATGCCGGTGTCGACGCTCGGCTTGGGCAGCGGATGCATCACGCCCTGCTCGTCACGGTTGAACTGCATGAACA
>DAOMOP010000305.1:0-2569 GCA_035444405.1 Rhodocyclaceae bacterium | reverse complement strand
TGACGATCTGGGCATTGATGTGATAGAGGGGCAACGAAGCCATGACCCGATCGTCAGGCCCGAGTGCATGAGCAGTCGAGACGAAGTGCCCTCCCGACACGACCGCGCGGTTGGGGAGAAGCACACCTTTTGGCTTGCCTGTCGTACCCGACGTGTACATCATCAGCGCCTCGTCCTCTTCGGCCACGTCCGGCAGCGCCAGATCCTGATTCTGAGGCGGGATGAACTCGGCGTCGTCCACGCTGCAAACGATGAGCCGGACATTGCGACCCGTCCTGCTCACCGCTGTCCGCAAACGCTCCAGCTGCTCCGGAGCTACGAAAATGACGGCGACTTCGCTATGCTCGACGACGTACTCCAGTTGGGTCGCGTGGGCGAGCATATTCAGCGGTGTGACGCAGAATCCGCCATACATCACACCGATGAACAATCGACAGGTCTGAAACCCGTTTTGCATCAGGAGTCCGACCTTGGCACCCGGTTCGATGCCTTCGCCGAGCAAAAAGCGGGTGAGCCTGCGAGATGCCTCCTGCAGGCCCGCGTAATTGAGGGTCAGACCCGGCTCAGGTGCGATGAGATAGGGGCGATCAGGCTGCCTGGCAGCCTGTTGGTCCACATGATCCTTGACCGTGCATCGCATCAATTCTTCCTTCGGGAGACGATATGTTCCTGTCAGCTTGCTGCTGACGGCCCTTGGTGGTACTTGCGCAGGTAGTCACCAAAGATGTCCGCCTCGCGTGGAATGCTCTCGGGAAGCTTTCTCGCGATTCGCGTGATGTTCAGGTACTGGCGATAGTTCATGTTTTCGGAGAAGTTGTTTCCTCCCCAGGTGCCGCAACCCATCGACAGGGAGAACGGCAAGCCATTCTCGAAGCTCCCGCCGGTCGCGAAACAGTGAGCCTGATTGACGATCACACGGCACACCGGCAATTCGAGGCCGAGGCGCAGAACGTTGGCGTCGTCGGACGTGTGAATTCCGATCGAGTGGCCTGCTCCCTGGTGCGCATAGATGCTGCGAACGATTTCGCAGGCGTGGTCGAAGTTGCGGGCTCGGTACACCGTCAGCACCGGCGATAGCTTCTCGCCCGAGAACGGATAGTCGGGGCCGGTCCCCGACTCCTCGACCATCAGAAATTTCGCCTGCGCCAGTCCCTCACGCGCCAGACCGGCCAGCCTGGCGATGGTCGCAGCCGACTGGGCGGTGACCGCCGCGCTCAGCTTTCCATCGGGCCACATCGTGGTCTGCAGCCTTTCCTTTTCCGCATGGTCGAGCAGTACCCCGCCGGCTTTCTCCAGCGCGCCCATTGCTTGTAGATAGATGGATTCGTCGATGATGACGCTGTTCTCGGAAGAACAACTCGTAGCGTTGTCGAAGGTCTTCGAGGCGGCGACCTTTTGCGCGGCCGGATCGAGCTCGGCTGTGGCGTCGATGATGGAGGCGACGTTGCCGGCTCCCACCCCGAAGGCTGGCGTACCACAGGTGTACGCTGTCCGGATGTTGCTCTGTGAGCCTGTGGCGACAACGAGATCCGCCTGCTGCATCAAGGCCAGAGTGGATTGTTTCGTGATCGGTCCTGGCAGGCACTGAACAAGGTCGCGTGGCGCGCCGACCTTGGCCAGTTCGGTATGGATGTACGCAACCAGCGCCTCGCAGGTGCTTGCGCCCTTGGGCGAGGGTGCGACGATGATTGCATTGCGCGTCTTGAGCGCATTGATGATCTTGTTCGCAGGGGTGGCAGCAGGATTTGTCGATGGCGTGATGGCCGCGACCACCCCGGCAGGACGTGCGATCTCTACGAGCCCGCGCTCCGGATATTCCGCGATGACACCGACTGTCTTCACCGATTTCAGATCCCGCAGAAGACCGAGCGTCTTGCGGTAGTTCTTGACGATCTTGTCCTCGACCACGCCCAGGCCCGTGTCCCGCACTGCGATTTCGGCAAGTTTGCGGTTGTGATCAGGGTGCATGATTGCCCAGCCCGCCGCCGTCGTGACCTCATCGACCTGTGCCTGTGTGTACCGCTCATATTCCCGCTGTGCAACTCGCGCCCGGGTAATCAGTTCGGACACGGTCGCCGCAGCTGCATTCTCGGTGTCGTCATGCGCGCCTTGCTTGATCATTACTTCGCTCCTGTGAATCGACATTGGCTGTGCGGCCGCCCGCATGTCCGGATTCGCACTTGGTAACCGGATCCCGAAAGCTCAGCAATGTCTGCTTCAAACGTAGTCCTTGACCGTGTCCTTGTCGAGCTACCCGACGCGCCTGGTGGGGCTGCCGTGACGGAGGGCGCCTGCGCACTCCCGACTGCGCGGAACTCGATGATGCTGGCCTGGCCCTCCTCGGTCATGCGCATGTCCGCGTCGCCATTTGCCTCGATGGTTTCGACGAGAACGGCCGGGGGTATTCGGATCGGGCTGCTTTCGTCATCGCGGATGGCGAGGGTGGCGACCTGGCTCATGCCTGCATGTTCACAGATATAGGAATTGGTACTTTAGGTTCCGCTAATTGAGATATTCGCAAACTCTAAAGGGACCATCTCCAAAGGTCAATGTAAAAATTCAAAAAAAC
>DAOMOP010000304.1:0-2634 GCA_035444405.1 Rhodocyclaceae bacterium | reverse complement strand
CGGGTCTGGACCAATTGCTATCACGCCTATCCGGCCCATGCGGCCTTCGGCGGCTACAAGCAGTCGGGCATCGGGCGCGAGACGCACAAGATGATGCTCGACCACTACCAGCAGACCAAGAACCTGCTGGTGAGCTACAGCCCGAAGGCGCTCGGCTTCTTCTGAGGCTTGTTTGCGCTGGCGGCACGGGGCGCACGCCGCGCCGCCGCCTGCGGTTTCCCTTCCTCACGTGGTCAGCGTGGCTTGGCAGGCGGCCCCGGCCGCCTGTTTTTTTGCGGCCGGTGACGGCCGCGGGGAGATGCGACATGGTTCAGCGAGTCATCGCGACGCCGGCGACGCTGGCGCTGATCGAGCGGCTCACCGCCAAGTACGGGCCGGTCATGTTCCACCAGTCCGGCGGCTGCTGCGACGGCAGCGCCGCGAACTGCTATCCGCTCGGCGAGTTCCTGGTCGGTCCGTCCGACGTGCTGCTCGGCGAGATCGGCGGCTGCCCGTTCTACATCGGTCGCGCACAATACGAATACTGGAAGCACACCCAGCTCGTCATCGACGTCGTCGAGGGGCGCGGCGGGACATTCTCGCTCGAGGGTACCGAGGGTTGTGCCTTTCACACGCGCTCGCGCTTGTTCAGCGACGATGAGATCGCCGAGCTCGAGCGCAGTGGTGCGTTCGAGCCCTGACAGCGACCTGCACGATGTGCCGGCACGCAAAGCCCCGCAGCGTGCCAAGTGCCCATCAATCGATGTCTTGCGCGCTGTTGCTCCATATTGGGACACCTGTTCCGATTCGGAACACATGGGCGCTTGAGTGCGGCCGCTTGCGCGTTCATCGACATGGAGCAGATCGTGCTTCGTCCGCTGCACGAAACCGGGCGGCTGCGTCGGCGCTCGGGCTGGGGTATAAACATCGGACGGACGCGCGCTGGGTGTCTTGACGGCTGGGCGAAGCGCAGGCTTCGCATTTCGGCGCCACCGAGTGAGCGAGAATCGGAACCGAGGATGACGGAGACAGGGAGCATGAGGACGCTCTTGGCACGGCTTGCGGCCGGCTTGATCGTACTTTCGTGGCTTGCCGTGCAGCCGCTGGCGGCCGACGATCGGCCGACCGTGCGGGTCGGCGTGCTGCAGTACGGCACCGTGAGCTGGGAGCTCGAGGTCATTCGCCGGGCCGCGCTGGCCGAGCGCGAAGGCGTGGACATGGTCGTCGTGCCGCTGGCGCTCAACGACGCCGCCAACGTCGCGCTGCAAGGTGGTGCGGTCGATGTGATCGTCAACGACTGGATCTGGGTGTCGCGCCAGCGCAGCGACGGGCGCGACTTCGTCTTCGTGCCGTATTCGCGCGCCGTCGGGGGCGTGATGCTGCGTCCCGACGCGGGCGTCGCGACGCTGGCCGGGCTGCGCGGCAAGCGCCTGGGCATTGCCGGCGGACCGGTCGACAAGAGCTGGCTGCTGCTGCGTGCCTACGCGCGGCGCACGGTCGGGGAGGACGCCGCCCGTCTCGTGCGCACCGAGTTCGCGGCGCCGCCGCTGCTCAACGAGCTGATGCTGCGCGGCGAGCTGCCGGCGGTGCTGAACTTCTGGCACTTCAACGCACGGCTGCGCGCAGCCGGCATGCGCGAGCTGATCAGCCTGGACGAGATGCTCGCCGAGCTCGGGGTGCGCGGGCCGCTGCCGATGATCGGCTGGGTGTTCAGTGCCGGCTGGGCCGAATCGAACCGCGCCGCGATCGATGGCTTTCTGCGCGCATCGGCCGCCGCGAAGGCGCTGATGCGCGATTCGGACGAGATCTGGCAACAGCTTCGGCCGATGATGCGCGTCGATGACGAGGCGACCTTCGTCGCGCTGCGCGACGGCTTTCGTGCCGGCATTCCGGGGCCGTCCGAGCGCGCCGAGGCCGTGGCGCGCCAGGTCTTCGGCATCCTCGCCGAAGAGGGCGGGCGCGCCCTGGTCGGCAATGCGCGCACGCTCGCGCCGGGCACGTTCTGGAACGGGGGCGACCGGCAGTGAAACGTGCGGCGGTGGCGGCAAAGGGGGTGGAGCCGGCGCTCGGGCCGGCACTCGAGCCGGCACGTGCGCCCGTTGCAGCCGCGTCGTCACGGCACGTGGACGCGGCGCTGCGCGCCGCCTCGCTGCTGGCCTTCCTGATCGTCTGGCAGCTCGCCGCGGCCATCGTGCAGGGGCCCACGCTGCCGGCGCCGGCGCTCGTGTTCGAACGCATCGCCGAGGAGACGCTCACGCTGGAACTGCCGCGCCACCTCGGCATCACGCTGTCGCGCGTGGCGGTGAGCTTCGTGCTGGCGATGGCGATCGGCGCCGCGATCGGCATCGCGATGGGACGCTGGCGGCGTCTCGACCTCTTTCTGGACGGCTGGCTGGTGCTCGGGCTCAACATCCCGGCGCTCGTCACGATCATCCTGTGTTACGTCTGGTTCGGCCTCACCGACGTGGCAGCCGTCGTCGCGGTCGCGATCAACAAGATTCCGACCGTGGTCGTGACGGTGCGCGAGGGCGCGCGCGCGGTCGATCACCGGCTGATGGAGGTCGCACGCGCCTACCGGCTCGGCCGCTGGCGCACGCTCACGCGCGTGTATCTGCCGCAGCTCGTGCCCTACCTGATGGCGGCGGCGCGCTCGGG
>DAOMOP010000303.1:0-2659 GCA_035444405.1 Rhodocyclaceae bacterium | reverse complement strand
GATCGTGCGCGCTGGTCTGGTCGGTGACCAGATCCGGGCGCACGCCGCGCGCGACGAGCTCGGGCAGCACGTCGGCGGCGTTCGCGCACAGGCCGACCGACACCGCCCGGCCCTCGCCGGTGTAGCGCGCGATGCGTGCGAGCGCGTCGTCGAGGTCGTGCGCCTGCTCGTCGAGGTAGCCGGTGCTCCGCCGTAACTCGATCCGCGACTGGCGGCACTCGACGCACCGGCCAGCGTGGCCGCGAGCGGCTGCGCGCCGCCCATGCCGCCGAGCCCCGCGGTGAGCAGCCAGCGCCCGGCGAGCGTGCCGCCGTAGTGCTGGCGGCCGGCTTCCGAGAAGGTCTCGAAGGTGCCCTGCACGATGCCCTGCGAGCCGATGTAGATCCACGAGCCGGCCGTCATCTGCCCGTACATCATCAGGCCCTTGCGGTCGAGCGCGTTGAAGTGCGCCCAGTTCGCCCACGCCGGCACGAGGTTCGAGTTCGCGATCAGCACACGCGGCGCGTCCGCATGGGTGCGGAACACGCCGACCGGCTTGCCCGACTGCACCAGCAGCGTCTCGTCGTCGCCGAGGCGGCGCAGCACCTCGACGATTCGGTCATAGCACGGCCAGTCGCGCGCGGCGCGGCCGATGCCGCCATACACGACGAGATCCTCCGGCCGTTCGGCGACGTCCGGGTCGAGGTTGTTCATCAGCATGCGCAGCGCCGCCTCGGTGAGCCAGCTTCGGCAGCTGCGCGCGCTGCCGGTCGGCGCCTTGATGCGGCGGATCGGATCGTGGCGGAGGTCGGCGGGTGTCATTGGCGGCTCCTGGTGGGTGACAGGCGATGGGGTGCGGGCGGTCGGTGCGCGGCTGGGCGGGTGGGACGATGGCCTCAAGATCGGCGTTTGCGCTCACTCATCACCCATGACCGATCCGTCGAACGTCAGCACGTGTACCAGCCGCGCCGCGACGCGCGCACTGCGGCCGTCGATGTCGTAGTGCGGATTCAGCTCGGCGAGTTCGGCCAGCATGAGCTTGCCGCTCGTGCGCACGTGCGCGACGAGCAGCGCGAGCGGCACGCCGCGGGCGGCCGGGGCGCTGACGCCGGGCGCTTCCCACCCCGGCAGCACGTCGAGGTCGATGCTGAGCTGCAGCGCGTCGCAGTCGGCGATGAACGCGTCGAGGGCGGCGAAGATCGCGGCGAGGCGCTCGCCGGTGATCTCGTGGTCCTCGCGCACGAGTACGCCGAGCGTGGCGGCACGACGGTACAGCGCGCGCGTGTTGGCCGCCCGGCTCACGCCCAGGCATGCGTAGCGAAACGGCCAGCCGCGCGCCGCACAACCGTCGGCGATCTGCGCGAACGGCGTGCCCGACGTGGCGCCGTGTGCCGCATCGCGCAGGTCGAAGTGCGCATCGAAGTTGATGACGCCGAGCCGTACCGCTGTGCCGGAGGCCGGCCGTTCGCTCAGATGCGCTGCGATACCCTGCCAGCTGCCGAAAGCGAGCTCGTGGCCGCCGCCGAGCACGACCTGCAGGTGGCCGGCTGCGAGCAGTGCGGCGACGCCCGCCGCCAGTCGCGCCTGCGCCGCGTCAAGGTCGCCGTCGGCGCAGACGATGTCGCCGGTGTCGTAGGCGGCGCGAACGCGGTGCCACGCGAGGTTCGCGAGCGCGGCGCGGATCGCCTGCGGACCGGCGGCGGCGCCGGGGCGGCCGTGGTTGCGTTGCACGCCTTCGTCGCAGGCGAAGCCGAGCAGCGCGACGCCGGGCGCAGTGTCGGCCGCGAGTGGCCGGATGCGCTGGTGCCAGCGCAAGGCGTCCGCTTCCGGGTCGATGCGCCCGCGCCACTCGGCAAGCGTTTCGCGGTCAGGCTTCATGCGTGATCACGCCTCCGAACACGCGCTGGCGCAGCCGTCCCGGCTGCACCGCATAGGCGAGCTCGGCCGCGTGCGCGACGTCCCACACACACAGGTCGGCGCGCGCGCCGGTGGCGATGCGGCCGCAGTCGGCCAGGCCGAGCGCACGCGCCGCGACCGCGGTCATGCCGGCGAGCGCCTCGCGCGGGGTCAGGCGAAAGAGTTGGCAGGCGAGGTTCAGCATCAGCGTCGGGAAGTACAGCGGCGAGCTGCCCGGATTGGCGTCGGTCGCGACCGCCATCGGCACGCCGCGCCGGCGCAGCAGTGCGACCGGCGGCAGCTGCGTCTCGCGCAGCGTGTAAAAGGCGCCCGGCAGCAGCGTCGCGACGGTGCCCGAAGCGGCCAGCGCCACCACCCCGGCCTCGTCGAGATGCTCGAGGTGATCGGCCGACAGCGCGCCGTGGCGCGCCGCGAGCGCCGCGCCGCCGAGGTTCGACAACTGCTCGGCGTGCGTCTTCACGGCCAGCCCATGCTGCTGCGCTGCGACGAATACGCGCTCGCACTGTGCCGGCGAGAACGCGATGCCCTCGCAGAACGCGTCGACCGCGTCGGCAAGGTGCTCGTCTGCCGCGGCCGGGATCATCTCGTCGCACACCAGATCGATGTAGGCGTCGCTGCGGCCGGCATACTCGGGCGGCAGCGCGTGCGCGCCGAGCAGCGTCGTGACGACGCGTACCGGCAGGCGTTCGCCGAGGCGGCGCGCAACCCGCAGCATCTTCAGCTCGTCGGCGACGGTGAGCCCGTAGCCGGACTTGATCTCGAC
>DAOMOP010000302.1:0-2684 GCA_035444405.1 Rhodocyclaceae bacterium | reverse complement strand
AGTCGTACTCGTCCTCGATGTCGCCGACGATCTGCTCGAGCACGTCCTCGATCGTCACGAGGCCGGCCACGCCGCCGTACTCGTCGACGACGATCGCCATGTGGTTGCGGCTGACGCGGAATTCGCGCAGTAGGACATTGAGACGCTTGGACTCGGGCACGAAGACGGCCGGCCTCAACATGTCGCGCAGGTCGAACTCGCGGCCGGCGTAATAGCGCAGCAAATCCTTGGCGAGAAAGACGCCGACCACGTCATCCTTGTTGTCACCGACCGCGGGGAAGCGCGAATGCGCGGTGTCGACGACGAAGTCGACGATGCGGTCGATCGGATCGTTCAGGTGCACGACGTCCATCTGCGCCCGTGGCACCATCACTTCGCGCACCTGCATGTCCGACATCTGCAGTGCGCCCTCGATGATCGATAGTGCGTCGGCATCGATCAGGCTGCGATCACAGGCCGAGCGCAGTCGCGCGAGCAGGTCTTCGCGATCTTCCGGTTCGCGCGACAGAATCGCCGAAAGTCGCTCCAGTAATGACGGTTTACCTGAGGAACTGTCCATGTGTCGAGTGTACGTGACGAGCCAGGATTTGGGAGCGCAAGCATGGCTCGCGCCGCCCCGCGTCACCGCTCCCAAATCCTCGCTCTTCGCGCCACCTCGTCAGACATAGGGGTCGTCATAACCCAATGACGACAGAATTGCCGTCTCGAGCGCTTCCATCTCGTCCGCGTCGTCCGGGCTCTCGTGGTCGAAACCCTGCAGATGCAGCATACCATGGACGATCAGGTGGGCGAAGTGGGCCTCGAGCGCCTTGCCCTGCTCGGCCGCCTCGCGCACGAGCACCGGCACGCACAGCACCAGATCGCCCCACCAAGGCGCCTCGCTCGCGCCGGCGCCGGCCTGCCCGTCGTCACCGTACACGAAGGTCAGCACGTTGGTCGCGTAGTCCTTGCCGCGAAAGGCGCGGTTGAGCTCGCGGCCTTCAACCTCGCCGACCAGCCGGATCGTGACTTCCGCGCTGCCACCACGCAGCGCGGCGCGCGCCCAGCGGCCGATGCGCTGGCGCGACGGCAGCGGCGCGCGTGCATCGCCCTCGACGGCGTTCTGCACCGTCAGTCGCAGCCGTGGCGCAATAGCACGCGCCGAGCGGACCTCCTCCTCGGCCGCCACCGCTCAGTCCCTCGATCCGTCGGCCGCGTCACGGGCGAGCCGCGTGTTCTCGCGGTCGTAGGCCTCGACGATACGCGCGACGAGCGGATGGCGCACGACGTCCTCGCGGCCGAACTCGGTGAATGCGATGCCGCGCACGGCGGCGAGAATCTCGCGCGCCTCGAGCAGCCCGCTGCGGTTGCCGCGCGGCAGGTCGATCTGCGTGACGTCGCCGGTCACCACCGCCTTCGCGCCGATGCCGATGCGCGTCAGGAACATCTTCATCTGCTCGGGGGTCGTATTCTGCGCCTCGTCCAGAATGATGAAAGCATGATTCAGGGTGCGCCCGCGCATGAATGCGAGCGGCGCGATCTCGATGCTGCCGCGCTCGAATAGCTTGGCCACGCGCTCGAAACCCATCAGGTCATAGAGCGCGTCGTAGAGCGGGCGCAGGTAGGGGTCGACCTTCTGCGCAAGATCGCCGGGCAGAAAGCCCAGCCGCTCGCCCGCCTCGACCGCCGGACGCGTCAGGATGATGCGCTCGACCAGTTCGCGCTCGAACGCGTCGACCGCGCTCGCGACGGCGAGGTAGGTCTTGCCGGTACCGGCCGGACCGACGCCGAAAGTGATGTCGTGCGACTGGATGTTGCGCAGGTAGTCGACCTGGCGCGGGGTGCGCCCGTGCAGCTCGGTCTTGCGCGTGAGCAGCGCCGGCGCGGCCTGCATCGCCTGGCTGCGGTTGGCGATCTCGACCAGCCCGAGCTGGATGTCGTCGACGGTCAGGTGCGTGGTCGCCTGTTCGTAGAACTCGCGCAGCGCCTTCGCCGCGAGCTGCGACTGGGCCGGATGCCCGCTCAGGCGAAAATGCTCGCCGCGGCGCACGATGTTGATGTCGAAGGCGGACTCGATCTGGCGCAGGTTCTCGTCCAGCGCACCGCACAGGTTGGCGAGCCGCTCGTTGTCGACCGGCTCGAGCACCACTTCGGTCGGACGTGCCATTCAGGACTCCCGCACGACGATCTCGCCGCGCAGGCTGTGCGGCAGCGCAGCGGTGATGCGCACATCGACGAAGCTGCCGATCAGGCGCGGCGGCGCGGCAAAATTGACCACGCGGTTGTTGTCGGTGCGCCCGGCCAGCTCGCCGGCATTTTTCTTCGACACGCCCTCGACCAGGATGCGCTCGGTGCGCCCGACCATGTCGCGGCTGATCTGCTGCGCCTGCTCGTCGATACGCTGTTGCAGCCGCGCCAGCCAGCGCAGCTTGGTGTCCTGCGGCACCGGATCGTCGAGGTCGGCCGCCGGCGTCCCCGGCCGCGCGCTGTAGACGAACGAGAATGACGCATCGAATCCGACTTCGTCGATCAGGCGCATGGTCTTCTCGAAGTCCTCCTCGGTCTCGCCGGGAAAGCCGACGATGAAGTCGGACGCGAGCGACAGGTCGGGGCGTGCCGCGCGCAGCTTGCGCACCACCGACTTGTACTCGAGCACCGAGTAGCCGCGCTTCATCGCCGCCAGCACGCGGTCCGAGCCCGACTGC
>DAOMOP010000301.1:2005-2826 GCA_035444405.1 Rhodocyclaceae bacterium | reverse complement strand
GCGACGCGGTGCACACCGCGCACTTCGCGATCGGCTCGGGCACCAAGCTCGCGCTCGAGGACGCGATCGAGCTCACGCGCCTGTTCAAGGAGGAGGGCGACACGCGCGAGCACATCCCGGCCGTGCTGGCGCGCTACCAGGAGGTGCGCAACATCGACGTGCTGCGCCTGCAGAACGCGGCGTGGAACGCGATGGAGTGGTTCGAGGTGTGCGGCGAGCGCTATTGCGACACGCTCGAACCCGAACAATTCATGTACTCGATGCTGACGCGCTCGCAGCGCATCTCGCACGAGAACCTGCGCCTGCGCGACAAGGGCTGGCTGGAGGGCTACGAGCGCTGGTTCGCGCAGCGGGCCGGTGTGCACGCGCCGGCCAACCGGCCGGCGCCGCCGCCGATGTTCACGCCGTTCTCGCTGCGCGGCATGACCGTCGCCAACCGCATCATCATGTCGCCGATGGCGATGTACTCGGCCGAGGACGGCACCGCGAACGACTTCCATCTCGTGCATTTCGGCTCGCGCGCGCTCGGCGGCGCCGGCCTGCTCTACACCGAGATGACCTGCGTGTCGCCGGACGCGCGCATCACCTACGGCTGCGCCGGCATGTACAAGCCCGAGCACGTCACCGCGTGGCGGCGCATCGTCGATTTCGTGCATGCGAACTCGGGTGCGAAGATGGGCCTGCAGCTCGGTCATTCCGGACGCAAGGGGGCGACGCGGCTCGCCTGGGAAGGCATCGACGAGCCGCTCGAGGACGGCGCATGGGAGCTGATCTCGGCCTCGCCGACGTCCGACAGGCCGGCCGAGCGCAGAAACCCCTGG
>DAOMOP010000301.1:0-1995 GCA_035444405.1 Rhodocyclaceae bacterium | reverse complement strand
CGCTGCCGTATCTGCCGCATTCGCAGGTGCCGCGCGAGATGACGCGCGACGACATGGAGCGCGTCAAGGCCGACTTCGTGCGCGCGACGAAGATGGGCATCGAGGCCGGCTTCGACATCGTCGAGCTGCACTGCGCGCACGGCTACCTGCTGTCGAGCTTCCTGTCGCCGCTGACCAACCGGCGTCGCGACGCGTACGGCGGCGCGCTCGAGAACCGTGCGCGCTTCCCGCTCGAAGTGTTCTCGGCGATGCGCGCGGTGTGGCCGGCCGACAAGCCGATGTCGGTGCGCCTGTCGTGCCACGACTGGTATCCGGGCGGCAACACGGGCGACGACGCGGTCGAGATCGCACGGCTCTTCAAGGCGGCCGGCGCCGACATCATCGACTGCTCGTCGGGCCAGGTGTTGAAGGGCGACAAGCCGGTGTACGGACGCATGTACCAGACGCCGTTCGCCGATCGCATCCGCAACGAGGTCGGCATCGCGACCATCGCGGTCGGTGCGATCTTCGAGGCCGATCACGCCAACAGCATCGTCGCGTCGGGCCGCGCGGATCTCTGCGCGCTCGCCCGCCCGCATCTGGCCGATCCGTTCTGGACGCTGCACGAGGCGGCGAAGATCGACTTCGACGGGCTCGCGTGGCCGAAGCAGTATTTGTCCGGCCGCAGCCAGTACGAGACCAACCTCAAGCGCGCGCAGGCCGCGGCAGGCCAGTGAGCGGCGAAGCAAAGATGGGGCGGGCGCTGCAGGTGATCGGCGCCCGTGCGGGGCATGCGGCGCACGCGACCGCAGGCCCGGCGGGCGCGACGACGCACGGCAAAGGATGACACGATGACGAATCATTTGGACGAGACCGGCACGGCGCCGCTGCCGTTGGGTGGCCGTCACGCGCTCGTGACCGGCGGCGGCACCGGCATCGGTGCGGCGATCGCCGTCGCGCTCGCGCGGCTCGGTGCGACGCTGACGCTGGTCGGCCGCCGCGCCGCACCGCTCGAGGCCTCGCGCGCGGCGCTGCCCGGCAGCGGCCACGGCGTCGCGCTCGCCGACGTCACCGATCACGCCGCGGTCGCGGCGGCCTTCGAGGCGGCCCGCGGGCCGCTCGCGATCCTGGTGAACAACGCCGGTGCGGCCAGGAGCGCGTCGCTCGCGAAGACCGCGCCCGAACTGTGGCACGAGATGCTGGCGGTGAACCTGACCGGCGCCTACAACTGCACGCACGCGGTGCTCGGCGGCATGCAGGCGGCGGGCTGGGGGCGCATCGTCAATGTCGCGAGCACCGCGGGCCTGGTCGGCTATGCCTATGTCGCCGCCTACTGCGCGGCCAAGCACGGCGTGATCGGCCTCACGCGCGCGCTCGCGCTCGAGGTCGCGAAGCAGGGCATCACCGTCAATGCCGTGTGCCCCGGCTACACCGAGACGCCGCTGCTCGGCGCCGCGCTCGACAACATCGTCGCCAAGACCGGGCGCTCGAGCGACGAGGCCAAGGCGACGCTCGCCGCCGGCAATCCGCAGGGCCGCCTCGTGCAGCCCGAGGACGTCGCGCACACTGTCGCGTGGCTGTGCGCGCCCGGTGCGGAGGCGATCCACGGGCAGGCGATCGCGGTGGCCGGCGGCGAGGTGATGTGCGGCTAGCGCCCACGAAGGAACGAACGATGCCGGCGCCGTGCGGCGTCGGCGAAGACATCAACCCTGCAGGCAGGAGGAGACGATCATGGCTGAGCTGTCGATGAAGGACCACAAGCGCGGGTTTCGCGACTACGCGGCGCGCCATTTCCGCTGGACGTGCTCGGACGACGGGCGCGTGGCGACGATCACGCTGAACCGCCCCGACAAGAAGAACCCGCTCACCTTCGACTCGTACGCCGAGCTGCGCGACCTGTTCCGCGGCCTCGCCTATGCGAACGACGTGCGTGCGGTGGTGATCAGCGGCGAGGGCGGCAACTTCTGCTCGGGTGGCGACGTGTTCGAGATCATCGAGCCGCTGACCAAGATGAGC
>DAOMOP010000300.1:0-2899 GCA_035444405.1 Rhodocyclaceae bacterium | reverse complement strand
GGCGAGCGACGCGGACATGATGTTGTCCTCCTCGTCGTTGGTCAGCGCGACGAACAGGTCGCTCTCGTCGATGCCCTCGTTCTCGAGCAGGCGCTCATCGGTGGCGTCGCCGCGCAGCACCAGCGTACGGTCGAGATGCGTCGCGAGCATTTCGGCCCGCCGACGGTCGCGTTCGAGCAGCTTGACGTGATAGCTGCGCTCGATCGAGCGTGCGAGACGAAAGCCGATGTTTCCGCCGCCGGCGATCATGACGCGCCGCGTCGGCTCGTCGGAGCGGCGCAACTCGCGCATCATCGACCGGATCCGGGTCGTCGCGGCCAGGCAGAACACTTCGTCACCGGCCAGCACGACCGTATCGCCCTCCGGGATGATCGCCTCGCCGCTGCGGTAGATGGCCGCGATGCGCATCTCGACATCGGGCATGTGGTCGCGCAGGGAACGGACCGAGTGGCCTACCAGCGGGCCGCCTTCGAAGGCTCGCACGGCGATCAGGCTGAGCGCTCCGCCGCCGAATTCGAGCACCTGCAGGGCGGCCGGAAAGGCGATCAGCCGCTCGATATAGTCGGTGACGATCTGCTCGGGGCAGATCGAAAAGTCCACCGCGAAGTTGTCGGTGTCGAGCAATTGCGGATAATCGACGAACTCGCCCGAGCGTAACCGCGCGATGCGGGTCGGCAGATTGAACAGCGTGCGGGCGACGCGGCATGCGCACAGATTGGTCTGGTCGGACTGTGTGACTGCGAGCAGCAGGTCGGCGTCCTCGGCACCGGCCTCGCGCAGCACCGATGGCGACGCGGCGTCGCCACGCACCGTGCGTATCTCGAGTCGCTCGCGCAGCACGTCCAGACATTCGGGGCTGGTGTCGACGAGCGTGATGTCGTTGGCCTCGGAGCTGAGATTTTCGGCGACCGAGGCGCCGACCTGGCCTGCGCCGAGAATGATGATCTTCATCGCAACGCGAGCCGCCGCCCGGTGCTGTCCAGGTCATGCTCGGCCTTGCAGGACGGGCGACGTCCAATGGCGTCGGTGGCGGCGTTCATCGGCAGGTGAGACGACAAGCTTCGGAAAGTGCCTACCTTAGTCCGCCGGGCGTAAAGATGTCGTAAATACTGCGGTGCAGCGACCGACGCCCGGGCCGCTCGCAGCGTCGGCAATCGTTCAGACCACGCCCTTGTCGCGCAAGGCGCGGATTTCGTCGGGCACGAGTCCGAGCATCGATTCGAGCACGGCCTCGGTGTGCTCGCCGAGCAGCGGCGGCGCGCCGCGGTATTCGACCGGGGTCGCCGACAGGCGCATCGGGTTGGCGACCTGCGGCACGCTGCCGAGCTGCGGGTGCGCGACGTCCCTGCGCAGGCCGCGCGCCTTGACCTGCGGGTCGTCGAAGACTTCGGCGAGCGTGTTGATCGGCCCGCAGGGCACGCCGACCGCCTCGAGGCGGGTGATCCAGTCGCCGGTGGTGCGCTGCATGGTCAGCGCGTTGAGCAGCGGAATGAGCGCGGTGCGATGCCCGACACGTGCCGCGTTGGTCGCGAAGCGTGCATCGCCGGCGAGCTCGGGACGGCCGAGCGCGTCGCAGAGGCGTGCGAACTGGCCGTCGTTGCCGACCGTGACGATCATGTAGCCGTCGGCGGTCGGAAAATCCTGGTACGGCACGATGTTCGGATGCTCGTTGCCGAGCCGCGCGGGCGAGCGGCCCGAGGTCAGGTAGTTCATCGCCTGGTTGGCGAGGCAGGCGACCTGCACGTCGAGCAGCGCGAGGTCGATGTACTGGCCCTCGCCGCTACGCTCGCGCCACGCCAGCGCGGCCTGCACCGCGTTGGCCGCGTACAGGCCGGTGAGAATGTCGGTCAGCGCGACGCCGACCTTGACCGGGCCGCCGCCGGGCGCGTCGTCGGGCTTGCCGGTGATGCTCATCAGCCCGCCCATGCCCTGGATCAGGAAGTCGTAGCCGGCACGCGCCGCGTAGGGGCCGTCCTGGCCGAAGCCGGTGATCGAGCAATAGACGAGACGCGGGTTGATCGCGGCGAGCGTCGCGTAGTCGAGCCGGTAGCGCGCGAGCCCGCCCTGCTTGAAGTTCTCGATGACGACGTCGCAGTCGCGCACCAGCCGGTGCAGCAAGTCCTGGCCTTCGGGCCGGGTCATGTCCACGGTGATCGAGCGCTTGTTGCGGTTCGCACACAGGTAGTACGACGCGACCGCGGTGTCGGTGCCGTCGGCGCCCTTGAGGAACGGCGGCCCCCAGCCGCGCGTGTCGTCGCCGGCGCCGGGCTTTTCGACCTTGATCACGTCGGCGCCGAGGTCGGCGAGGATCTGGCTCGCCCACGGACCGGCGAGGATGCGGGAGAGGTCGAGGACGCGGATGTGCGAGAGGGCGCCGGGCATGGTTCGTTCTCCGTCAGAAACGATTCAGCCGGCACGCCCGAGGGGGCGAGCCGGCTGTAGGGATCGGCACGATCGCGTGCGGCATCGAGCGTCGAAGCCACCCGCGACGGCACCGGGTGTGCCGTCCCGGGTGGCGGTGTCGCTCAGTTCGCGAACGCGGCGATGCCGGTGATCGCGCGGCCGAGGATCAGCGCGTGGATGTCGTGCGTGCCCTCGTACGTATTGACGACCTCGAGGTTCACCAGATGGCGCGCGATGCAGAACTCGTCCGAGATGCCGTTGCCGCCGAGCATGTCGCGCGCGACGCGGGCGATGTCGAGCGCCTTGCCGCAGGAGTTGCGCTTCATGATCGAGGTCAGCTCGACCGGCGCGTTGCCCTCGTCCTTCAGGCGGCCCAGGCGCAGGCAGCCCTGCAGGCCCAGCGTGATCTCGGTCAGCATGTCGGCGAGCTTCTTCTGGATCAGCTGGTTGGCGGCGAGCGGGCGGCCGAACTGCTTGCGGTCGAGCACGTACTGGC
>DAOMOP010000299.1:0-2922 GCA_035444405.1 Rhodocyclaceae bacterium | reverse complement strand
GACATCGAGATGCCGCGCATGGACGGCTTCGACCTGGTGCGCAACATCCGCGCCGACACGCGCACGCAGGCGGTGCCGGTGATCATGATCACGTCGCGACTGGCCGACAAGCACCGCGATTACGCAATGAAGATCGGCGCCAACCACTATCTGGGCAAGCCCTACGACGAGGCCGAGCTGCTCGCCCTGATCGAGCGCTACACGACGGTGACGCTGCACTGAGGGGCCGCCCTCAGCGTCTCGTCACCGCGAAGCGCGCCAGCGTGCGCGCACGCGCAGCCGCATGGTCGACGACCGGCGCCGGATAGTCGCAGCCGATGCGCACCGTGGCGGCCCGCTGCGCCGCAGCACTCATCTGCCACGGCGCATGGATCAGGCGGTCCGGCACGCGTGCGAGCTCGGGCACGTAGCGGCGAATGAATGCCCCCTGCGCGTCGAAGCGCTGCGACTGCGTGACCGGGTTGAAGATGCGGAACCACGGCTGCGCATCGCAACCGCTCGAAGCCGCCCACTGCCAGCCGCCATTGTTCGCAGCCAGGTCGTAGTCGTTCAGGCGCGCGGCGAAATAGCGCTCGCCGCGACGCCAGTCGATGCCGAGGTCCTTGGTCAGGAAGGACGCGACGATCATGCGCAGGCGGTTGTGCATGTATCCGCTGCGGTTGAGCTGGCGCATCGCTGCATCGACGATCGGGTAGCCGGTGCGCCCTTCGCACCACGCCGCGAACAGCTCCGGCGCGTCGTCCCACGCCACGCGGTCGAACTCGGGGCGGAAGCTCTCGTGTTCGACGCGCGGGTGATGCCACAGGATCATCTGGTAGAAGTCGCGCCACGCGAGCTCGTTCAGCCACGCCAGCGCCCCCGCACCGCCGCGCGTCCATGCATGGGCGGCGAGCTCGCGCACCGACACGGTGCCGAAGCGCAGATGCGCGGACAGGTACGAGACTCCGCGCACGGCCGGAAAGTCGCGCCACTCGTGGTAGCGGTCGATGCGTGCGCGAAACTGCTCGAACAGCCCCTGTCCGCCCGACATCGCGACCGGCAGCGCGAGCGCATCGAGGTCGATGGACTCGAAACCGAGCTCGGCAAGCGCCGGCACCGTCTCGCCGGCGGGCTTGGGCGCCAGCCGGCCTGCGGCGGGGGCGGTCGGACGGGCGGCGAGGCACGACGAATCGAGCCGGCGCAGCCACGCGTTGCGGTACGGCGTGAACACGCTGAACGGCCGCCCGGCCTGCGTGAGCAGCTCGTCGGTGTCGAAGACCACCTGATCCTTGAAATCCTCGAAGTCGATGCCGTCGGCGCGCAGCCGGGCCGCAACGCGCGCATCACGCCGGCGCGCAAACGGCTCGTAGTCGCGATTCGCATACACGGCGTCGACGCCCAGGCACGCGGCGAGCCGCGGGATCACGTCTTCCGGCGCCCCGTGCCGCACGACCAGCCCCGCACCGGCGCCGCCCGCCCGACGCGACGATTCGTCGAGCGCGGCATCGAGCTCGACGAGGCTGTGCCGGATGAAGTCGACGCGGCGGTCGGCACGCGACGGCAACGCCTCGAGGATGGCGGGGTCGAAGACGAACACGCAATGCACGCGCTCGAAGCGTTCGAGCGCGTGATGCAAGGCAGTGTGGTCGAAGCTGCGCAGGTCGCGGCGAAACCAGACGAGGGCGGAACGCATCGAAGCAGCACATGGATGACGGCAGGGACGCGTTGGATGCGCGTGCGCACATCAGGTTCCTGCTCAATCGCGCCAACGAGAGCGTAAAATAGTTCGATGAGTGAAATCACCGCATCCCTCGCGCACCATTTCCTGATCGCCATGCCCGCCATGGCCGATCCCAATTTCGCGCGCACACTGACCTATATCGCCGAACACAACGAGCAGGGGGCGCTGGGCGTGATCGTCAATCGCCCCATCGACATGACCCTGGCAAAGCTCTTCGAGCGCATCGAGCTGCCGCTCGAGGCCGAGGGCTTCGCGAATCAGCCGGTCTATTTCGGCGGGCCGGTGCAGACCGACCGCGGCTTCGTGCTGCACCGGCCCGCCGGCGAATGGCATTCGACGCTGGTCGTCAACGACGAGATCGCGCTGACCAGTTCGCGCGACATCCTGCAGTCGGTCGGCCAGCAGGGCAGGCCATCGGAGATCCTGATCACCCTCGGCTACGCGGGATGGGCCGCCGGCCAGCTCGAGCAGGAGCTGGTCAGCAATGCCTGGCTGACGGTGCCGGCCGATCTGGCCATTCTGTTCGAGACTCCGCCCGAGGAACGTTTCGCCGCTGCGCTGCAAAAACTCGGCATCGACTTCGCCAACCTCAGTGACGTCGCAGGCCATGCCTGAGGCAGCATGGCCGCATCCGGCCGCGCTGCCCACGCGCGGGTCGCTGCTCGCATTCGACTTCGGCCTGGCGCGCATCGGCATCGCCGTCGGCGAACTCGAGACCGGCCAGGCGAATCCGCTCACCACGCTGCGCGACGAATCGGGCGCCGCGCGTTTTGCCGCGATCGCGAAGCTGATCGGCGAATGGCGCCCGGTCGCGCTGGTGGTCGGCGTGCCGCAGCGGCTCGACGGCAGCGACAGCGAGCTGACGGCCCGTTGCCGGCGTTTTGCCGGCCAGCTGCGTGGCCGCTTCGGCCTGCCGGTCTTCGAATGCGACGAGCGTCTGAGCTCGGCCGCCGCCGACACGGCGCTGAAGGAGTCGGGCCAGCGCGACTGGCGTGCGCGCAAAGAGGTGCTCGACGCGGTGGCCGCCCAACTGATCCTGCAACACTATCTCGACACCCGCCATCATGACCAAGCTTGACGCCGAAGCCCTGTGCCGCACGCTGATCGAACAGATGCGCGCGCAGGTCACCGCCGACACCGCGCTGGTGGGCATCCACACCGGCGGCGTATGGCTCGCCGAGCGGCTGCATCAGGCGCTCGGC
>DAOMOP010000298.1:0-3055 GCA_035444405.1 Rhodocyclaceae bacterium | reverse complement strand
CGAGGGCCTGCTCGGCCTCGGCCGCATCGATGCGCACGAGCTCGTCGCCGTGCGCGACCGCATCGCCCGCATCGACCGCGAGCGCAACGATGCGCCCGGGCACGCGGGCGGCGACGGTGACCTGGCGAACGGCCTCGACCGTGGCCTCGGCAGCAAGGGCCGCGGGGGTCGCGCGCGCCTCCACGCGAACGGTCGGCACGTCGGCAAGAATCGGTGTCGCGGTCAGCACGGTGACTGCGGTCAGCACGGCGAGCGGCAGGCGGGCGATCTTTTTCATGAAAATAAGCATACGCTTATATTCAAATCCGGTCAATGCGCCGTTGCCGCACCGCGCCGGGCGTGACGCACGAGCGCGGATTCGACCGAATGCCGTCACCGACACCATGGCAGCCGCCCGCAAGCGGACAACTCTGGGGCCCCGCCCGACGCGGCTGCACGGCCAGCGGCAATCGCGCCATGCCGCAGCGCGGCCGGAAACGCTCAGCCGCGTCGCAGCAGGTCCAGCCGGCGCACGAAGTCGCCGATGATCGCGCGGTAGAGCGCGTCTTTCAGTATGGCATCTTCGACGCCGGCGTCGATGCTGGGATTGTCGTTGACCTCTATCACGCGCGGACCCTGCGGCGTCTCCTTGACGTCAACGCCGTACAGGCCATCGCCGATCAGACTCGCCGCGCGCAGCGCGGTCTTGACCACCGCCGGCGGCGCGTCGGCGAGCGCGAACGTGCGAAAGCCACCCTGGCGCGGCGCGCCGCCGGTCTGGTGGTTGACGATCTGCCAGTGCTTTTTCGACATCAGGTACTGGCACACGTAGAGCGGCTTGCGGTTCAGCACGCCGACGCGCCAGTCGAACTCGGTATAGAGGAATTCCTGCGCCAGGATCAGATCGGATTCCTTCAGCAGCCGCTTGCCGATGGCCTCGAGCTCGTTGCGGTCGGCGGCCTTGAACACGCCGCGCGAGAACGAGCCGTCGGGAATCTTCAGCACCACCGGATAGCCGATGCGCGCCTCGGCCTCGAGCAGGTTGCCGCGGCGCAGGATCAGCGTGCGCGGCGTCGGCACGCGGTGCGCGGCGAGCAGTTCGGCCAGATACACCTTGTTCGTGCATTTGAGGATCGAGTCCGGGTCGTCGATGACGACCATGCCCTCGCCGTAGGCCTTGCGCGCGAAGCGGTAGGTGTAGTGGTCGATGCGCGTGGTCTCGCGAATGAACAGCGCGTCGAACTCGGCGAGCCGCCCGTAGTCCTTGCGCTCGATCAGCTCGACCGCGCAGCCGAGCGCGCGGCCGGCACGGATGAAGCGCCCGAGGGCGGTGCGGTTGGACGGCGGCAGGTCCTCGTCGCGATTCTGCAGGATCGCCAGATCGTACTTGTAGCTGCGCACCCCGCGCGGGCGGCGCCACGGCCGCTTGATGTAGGCGTCGAGCGCGGCGAAGAAGGCCGACTCCTGCTCGGCCGTCAGGTTGCCGAGTGCGAGCGGCTTCAACGCGTCGATGCGCCACTGACCGACGAGACGGAACTCGACCTTGAACATCGGCGCGCGGAACATCGAGAAGAGCTGCTGCGCGATCTCGTGCATTTCGGCCGGTACGCACTGGCCGAAGAACACGCTCATCTCGAACGCGGTCGGCTGCAGCCCGGCGCGCTTGCGCCCGAGCACGCGCGCGACCTTGCGGTCGAGGTCCTCGGTGTCGAGGCTGTAGATCGACTTCGTCGACAGGTCCTGCAGCGTGCGCACGCTCGGGATGACCTTGTGGCTGCGCGCCTCGGCGAGCAGCGAGCAGTAATAGCCTTCGCTCAGGTAGCGGTGGCTGCGGCACAGATTGATCACGCGCAGCTGCGACTGGCTCGAGTATTCGGGGCGCGCGAGGTAATCGGCGGCGAGCACCACCGGATACTCCGGATAGTGCGCCCTCCAGTCGCCGGCCTGCTCGACGAGCAGGATGTGATCGGCCATCGTCCCCTCCTCGTCAGCCGTTTGCCGGCCGCGGATACACGACCACCACGGCCTTCAGCCCCGCCTTGCCGTAGCGTGCCATGCGCTCGAAGTCGCGCTGCAGAATGGGCATGTTGATCGAATCGGTCGGCGTCTCGCCGTGCGCGTAATCGACGAAGGGGTCGTGGGCATAGATGAAATGCTCGTCGAAGCCGGTCACGACGACCCAGTGCGGAAACTTCTCGCCGTAGATGGCGTAGGAGCTGATCAGCACCAGCGGAATGCCGCCGGCGTCGAAACGCTCGCGCAGGCCGGCCACCCCCAGCCCGCCGTAGTGGACCGGCACGCCGTGCGCGCGCAGCTCGTCGAGCATGTCCGCCTGCACCAGACGCATGACCTCCTTCTTCTCCGGGCTGCGCACCGAGTCGACCAGCGGCGTGCGGTCGTCGCTGACGTTGACCTCGACGCGGAAGCCGCGCTGCGCGGCCGCCAGCGCGAGCCCGAACGGCCCACAGCCGCCGTGGCCCGACGTCATGAAGATCGTCGTCGCCTCGCGCCACAGACGCAGCTCGAACTTGCGCTCGAGCGGCATCGCCGCATCGAGCGCGGTCATCGCCATCATCAGCGCCGACGGGCCACAGGTGAAGTCGAGCGTCTGCTCGTAGAACGGCACGCGCACCATGTCCGGGCGCAGGCTGGGCGCGAGCGACTTCTCGTAGCGCCACGCATCCATGTGGTCTTCGTAGTAGTCGTCGTACTCGCCGAAACGCCGGTAGCCGCAGCGCTCGAAGAGCTCGAGCGAGGCGGCATTGTCCTTGCGGATCTCGAGGCGCAGCCACGCGCAGTCGCGCTCGCGCGCGGCGCGCTCGGCGGCGGCGACGAGCGCCTGGGCGACGCCCAGGCCGCGTGTCGCCGGATCGACGGCGATCGAGTAGAGCCGCGCCATCGACGTGCCACGACTGAAGAGCAGCAGCACATAACCGGTCAGCGCAGCGTCGTCGCCGGCGACCAGCGTCAGCGCGTGGGCCTTCGTGAGCATGTAGCGGAATTGGCGGCGGGTGAGACGGTCGCTCGCGAAGCAGTGCCGCTCGAGCCTCACCAGCACATCGATGTCATCGACGCT
>DAOMOP010000297.1:0-3075 GCA_035444405.1 Rhodocyclaceae bacterium | reverse complement strand
GGTCGCGCGGATGCGCTCGGCGTCGAACTCGGTCTGCTGGTCGCCCTCGATCACCGCGACCGGCACGCGTCCGGCGAGCTCGCCGATCGTGCGCACCAGCAGCGAGGTCTTGCCCGAGCCGGGGCTTGAGACGAGGTTCAGCGCGAAGATGCCGCGCGCGCGCAGCGCGCGGCGGTTGGCGGCGGCGATCGCGTCGTTCTTGCCGAGGATGTCGCGCTCGATGCGCACCATCTGCGACTGCGTGAGCCCCGGCGCATGCGCGTGCGCCGCGCCGTGGCCGAAGTGCAGGTGCTGCGGCGCGTCGCGTACGTGACCGGCCGGGGCGTGGACGGCTTGTGCCGGCTGCGGGCGCACAGAATCGGCCGTCGTCACCGCCTTCCAGCCCCGCGCCGCGCCGGCCTTCGGCTGCAGCCCGGCGGTACGCCTGACGCCACCCACATAGACCTCGCCGCTACCACAACCGCATACCGTACACATTCATTCACTCCCGTCTCGCGCGTACGGCCCGAACGCGCGGATCGCATCATCCTTCGTCACCGGAACCGGTTCCTGCCCGTCTTCGCCTCGGCCCACGGCGCGCCCACCCGGCCTCGCCGACCAGGAAGAAGCGCTCACTGGAGCTCCAGCTCCCTCACCCGCATCTCGGTGCCGCCGCTCGCCTGCACCTGGTAGCTGCCGCAGTGCGGACACGGATCGTAGAGGCGCTCGAGCGGCACGATCTCGGCGCACTGCATGCACCAGCCCGCACCCGGCACCAGCTCGACCTCGACGCGCGCGCCGTCGGCGACGCTGTCGCGCAGCACCACGTCCAGACAAAAGCGCAGTGCATCGACCTCGACAGACGACAGCTTGCCGATTTCGAGCACCACCGCCTTGACGCGCGGCAACTCGCGGTCGGCCACCGCCTCCTCGACGATGCGGCGCACGCTCTCGGCCAGCGACATCTCATGCATCGGCTTACTCCCCGCCTAAACGCCCGTAAACCACCACGCCCGCAACGCGCTGTCAATGCAGGAGCGCGGCTCGGCACGCCCCCGGCACCAGCCGGCGCAAGAACCGGCGCCGCGATTCGGTCGCGGCCTCGGCCGACGCGACCGCTCCATCCTGCGCGATCGGCGCCGGTGGCAGCAAGGCCGCCGCGAACGCATCGCGGGCGATCTGCAGCGCCGCCGCAGTGTCCGCAACGTCATGCAGCGGCGCGACGAGCGGACAATACTGGAAAGCCGGCAGCCGCGCCTCGCCCACGTCGACGACGAACACCAGCTCGCCGGCCGACAGCCGCACGCGGCGGCGCTCGCCGGCGGCGCCGTCCTGCCACAGCGCACCGCCGCCGGGCAGCAGCACGAGAGCGACGCACCACGGTGTCGCCAGCGCGGCCAGCCAGTCGCCCGCCACGCGCCGGCAGTCGGCCACGGCGACGTCGATGGCCGGATTGACGAAGGGCAGCCCGGCCATGCGCGTCGCGGCGACGTGCGCAAAGTGCGCCTGCACGGCCGACGACGGGTCCTGCGGCCACGCCCGCGCAGGCACCGCCGCCGGCGCCCGGATCGCCGGCACGCGCACGAAGGGCAGCAGGCCGCTCATCGGCCGTCCCGTCGCGAAGCGGGCGACGCCGTCATCCGTCGCTCAGTGTCGATTCGTGAGGCGGGTTCATTGTCCGGTCGATCCTGAACCGCGTGCCACCGTCGTTCCTCGTTCCGTCCCGAATCGAGTGGCCCCGTCATCGCTCGCCCCGGCTCCTGTCCAGGTCGCGGAAATGCGCTTGCGGCGCATAGTCGTCGTCGAGCGCGGCGGCGAGCGCGGCGAGCGCGTCCTCGATCAGCGCGAGCTCGTCGGCCGCGACGACCTCCTTCGCGAAGCCGAGCGACACCAGCACCCAGGCGCCGAGCGGCTGGCGCCCGACCAGCAGCATGTTCACACGCTCGCGCCGCCCATGGCGCTCGACGATGGCCAGATCGCCGTCGGCCTCGAGCGCGACCACCTGCATCGGCACCGACAGGCACATCAGGCGGCCTCGCGCGCACGTTCGGCCACCGCATAGTCTTCGCGCGCGAAGACGTCACGGATCGCCGCGAGCACCGCCGGCATCACCGCCTCGACCGGCGCGGAGAGCCGCATGTTGAGCTCGATCGACACCGGCTGCACGCCGATCACGACGATCGCGCGCGGCGCGCGGCCGGTCAGCTCGAGCGTCGCGAAGACATCCGACAGCCCCACCTGGTGCGGCGACAGGCGCTGGCGGAAGAACACCGGCACCTCGTCGCCGCTGAGCACGACGACGCTGGCCGGCGGGCGACCGACACGCACGCAGTCGACGACGACGAGCAGATCGAGATGTTCCAGCTCGTCGAGCAGCTCCATCGCGCTGGTGCCGCCGTCGATGACCGCGACACCGTCGGGCAGCGCGTGTCCGGCGGCGAAACGCTCGACGGCACGCACGCCGACGCCCTCGTCGTCGAGCAGCAGGTTGCCGACGCCCAGCAGCACGGCCCGGCGCGGCACCTGCGATGCGCTTGCGCTCATGACGTCCTCCGCTTCACCCCGGGGCATCGCCCCGCCACGGCGCGTGTCGCCGCAGTCCTCATGCCGCCTTCACCCGCAGCGTCGCGCCGTGCTCCTTGTCCAGCACATGCACCGCACAGGCGAGGCACGGGTCGAAGGAATGCACGGTGCGCAGCACCTCGAGCGGCTGCTCGGGGTCGGCCACCGGATTGTCGATCAGGCAGGCCTCGTAGGCGCCGGGCTGGTCGTTCTCGTTGCGCGGCGCCGCGTTCCAGGTCGTCGGCACGACGCACTGGTAGTTGCGGATCCTGCCGTCCTCGATCACGACCCAGTGCGACAGCATGCCGCGCGGCGCCTCGTGGAAGCCGAAGCCGCGCTGCTCGCCCTTCGGGAAGCTCGGCGCGTTGAAGGTCGCGAGATCGCCCCTGGCCATGTTGGCGAGCAGCAGATCCCACTGGCCGGCGAGCTCGTCGACCTGCACCGCGCACGAGATCGCACGCGCGGCGTGGCGGCCGATGGTCGAGTGCATCGCCTCGAGGCCGACCGGCGTGCCGGCAATGGCCGACACGCGCT
>DAOMOP010000296.1:0-3177 GCA_035444405.1 Rhodocyclaceae bacterium | reverse complement strand
ACGCTCATGCCCTTGAACAGCGCGATGTTCTGGAAGGTGCGCGCGATGCCCTGCGAGGCCGCCATGTACGGCTCCATCGCCTTGCGCTCCTGACCGCGGAACAGGATCCTGCCTTCCTGCGGGTGGTACACGCCGTTGATGACGTTCAGCATCGAGCTCTTGCCGGCGCCGTTCGGGCCGATGATCGCGCGGATCTCGTGCTCGCGGACATTGAAGCTGATGTCGGTGAGCGCCTTGACGCCACCGAAGCGCAGCGAGATGTTCTGCAGGTCCAGGATCACGTCGCCGATGCGACGCACCTGTACGTCCTCTGCGGCGACCCTGGGCAAATCGTTGATCATCATGTGTCTCCTCTCCCCCTTCAGGCCGCCTGCTTCGCCGCCTGCGGGGCGAACGTCTTGACGTCCTCGATGCGCAGCGTCGCTGCGATCTTGCCCGTGCGGCCGTCCTCGTACTTGACCTCGGTCTCGATGTACTGGCTGTCCTTGCCGCCGTACAGTGCCTCGATCAGCACCGCGTAGCGCTCCGAGATGAACTTGCGGCGCACCTTGCGCGTGCGCGTGAGCTCGCCGTCGTCGGCGTCGAGCTCCTTGTGCAGGATCAGGAAGCGGCGGATCTGCGACGAGCTCATCATCGGGTCGGACGCGAGATCGGCATTGACCTGCTCGATGCCCTCGCGGATCAGGTCATACACCACCGACTGCTGTGAGAGATCGGTGTAACCCGAGTACGCGATCCCCTTGCGTTCGGCCCAGTTGCCGACCGCCTCGAGATCGATGTTGATGAACGCGGTGACGAAGTCACGCTCGTTGCCGAACGCGACCGCCTCCTTGATGTGCTGGAAGAACTTCAGCTTGTTCTCGATGTAGTTCGGCGCGAACATCGAGCCGTCGTTGAGCTTGCCGACGTCCTTGGCGCGATCGATGATCTTCAAGTGGCCGTCCTCGTCGAAGAAGCCGGCGTCGCCGGTCATGAAGTAGCCTTCCTCGTTGATCGACTCGGCCGTCGCGTCGGGGCGCTTGTAATAGGCCTTCAGCAGCATCGGCCCCTTGACGAGGATCTCGCCGTTGTCGGCGAGCTTGACCTCGACGAACGGCGCCGGCTTGCCGACCGAGTCGAGCTTGATCTCGCCGTCGGGCTGCAGGCACACGTACGCGCAGGTCTCGGTCTGGCCGTAGAGCTGCTTCAGGTTGATGCCGATCGAGCGGTAGAAGCGGAACAGGTCCGGGCCGATCGCCGCCCCCGCGGTATAGGCGACGCGGATGCGGCTCATGCCGAGCACGTTCTTGAGCGGCCCGTAGACGAGCAGGTTGCCGAGCCAGTATTGCAGCCGGTCGGTGAGCGACACCGGCTTGCCGTCGAGGATCTCGGCGCCGCAGCGGCGCGCGACCTCCATGAAATGCTTGAACAGCGTGCGCTTCAACCAGCTCGCGTCCTCCATGCGGATCATCACGGTGGTGAGCAGGTTCTCGAAGATGCGCGGCGGCGCGAAGTAGTAGGTCGGGCCGATCTCGCGCAGGTCGGTCATGACGGTCTCGCCCGACTCGGGGCAGTTGATCGTGAAGCCGGCCACCATCGCCTGCGCGTACGAGAACAGGTGATCGCCGACCCACGCCATCGGCAGATACGACAGGATGTCCTCCTGGTCGGTGAGCTTGTCGAACTGCGAGCCGCCCTGCGCCGCGGCGATGAACGCGCCGTGCGTCTGGCACACGCCCTTGGGCTTGCCGGTGGTGCCCGAGGTGTAGAGCATCACCGAGATGTCGTCGCTCGAGCCCTTGTCGATCTCGCCATCGAGGAAGTCGGGCTGATTATGGTCGTGGATGCGCCCGGCCTCCTGAACTTCGTCCAGCCCCTTGACGATCGTCTGCGTGTAATGGCGCAGCCCGCGCGGATCATCGTAGATGACGTGCTCGAGGAAGGGCACCTCGGGGTGGATCTCGAGCATCTTGTCGACCTGCTCCTGGTCCTCGACCACCGCGAAGCGGATCTCGGCATCCTGCAGCACGTAGGCCATCTCCTCGGCCACCGCGTCCTGGTACAGCATCACCGGGATGCCGCCCAGGCACTGGCAGGCCGCGACCGACCAGTACAGGCGTGGACGGTTGTCGCCGATGATCGCCAGCCGGTCGCCGCGCTTGAAGCCGAGCTCGGCCAGCCCGCACGCGATCGCACGCACGCTCTCGGCCACCTCGGCCCAGGTGTAGGTCTGCCAGATGCCGTATTCCTTCTCGCGCATCGCCGGCCGGTTCGGACGCACCTTCGCGTGGTGCATCAGCAGCCGCGGAAAAGTGTCGAGCGCAGTGTGCCCGCTCAAATCGGACATACCGAAATCCTCCTTTGGTTTAGCCTCGTTCGTCTCTTCATCCGGGCCATGCCTGGGGGCGTGCGGCCTCGGCAAGGGCAGCGCCGCCGCAGCGACACCGGCTTCGGCGTCACGCCATGCCGCATGGCCGCGCCGTTCTTTTGACGCATGCAGTGTCGCAATCCATGTTTGCGCAACTGTTTGTGGAATGTATCGAATTGTGATCGTCGTTCGCACGTGATGTAACGATCGGGCGCGAGCCGCCCGGCGGCTGCCGTGCGGCAACACGGCATCGGGCGGGCACGGCGACGACGCGCCGCCGGTGCGTACGACGCCCTGCCCAACGCGTTGCGGCAGCACAAAAAAGAAGAGCCCGCATTGCGGGCTCACGAGGTCGTGCGAGCGCGGGGCGGCACCGGCCGTCACCCGCGACGATCGATCACATGCTGCGCCGATACTGCCCGCCGACCTGATACAAGGCGTTGGTGATCTGCCCGAGCGAGCAGTATCGCACCGCATCCATCAGCACGTCGAAGACGTTGCCGTTGTCGATCACCGCCTGCTGCAGCCTGCCGAGCCACTTCGGCGCCTCGGCCTTGTTGCGGGCGTGGAACTCGGCGAGGCGCTTCAACTGCGACTGCTTTTCCTCCTCGGTCGAGCGTGCGAGTTCGATCTCCTGCTGCGCCTGCCCCTTCGGATTCAGGAAGGTATTCACGCCGATGATCGGGTACGAGCCGTCGTGCTTCTTGTGCTCGTAGTACAGCGACTCCTCCTGGATCTTGCCGCGCTGGTAGCCGGTCTCCATCGCGCCGAGCACGCCGCCACGGCTCGCGATCGCTTCGAACTCCTTCAGCACCGCCTCCTCGACCAGG
>DAOMOP010000295.1:0-3203 GCA_035444405.1 Rhodocyclaceae bacterium | reverse complement strand
GGGCCAGTACTCGGACAACGTCGGCGGCGGCATCAGCAACTGGAGCCAGCGCATGCCGCTCGGCGTCGTCGCCGGCATCACGCCGTTCAACTTCCCGTTCATGGTGCCGATGTGGATGGCGCCGGTCGCGCTCGCGTGCGGCAACAGCTTCATCCTGAAGCCCTCCGAGCGCGACCCGTCGGCGTCGCTGTTGACCGCCGAACTGCTGCGCGAGGCGGGCCTGCCCAAGGGCGTGTTCAACGTCGTGCAGGGCGACAAGCTCGCCGTCGACGCGCTGCTCCGGCACCCGGACGTGCAGGCGGTGAGCTTCGTCGGCTCGACCCCGATCGCGCACTACATCTACCAGACCGCCGCCGCGCACGGCAAGCGCGCGCAGGCACTGGGCGGCGCGAAGAACCACATGGTGGTGATGCCCGACGCCGACCTCGACCAGGCCGCCGACGCGCTGATCGGCGCGGCCTTTGGCTCGGCCGGCGAGCGCTGCATGGCGATCTCGGTGGCGGTCGCGGTCGGCGACATCGCCGACGCGCTGGTCGAGCGCGTGCGCAGGCGCGCGCTGAAGCTCAAGATCGACGACGGCGAGGCGCCCGGCGCCGACCTGGGCCCGATCGTCACCGCGGCGGCGAAGGACCGCATCGAAGGCTACATCGCCGCCGGCGTGCGCGAAGGCGCCAGCCTGCTGCTCGACGGGCGCGGGCTCACCGTGCCGGGGCGCGAGAACGGCTTCTTCCTCGGCGCGACGCTGTTCGACCATGTCACGCCCGGGATGAGCATCTACCGCGACGAGATCTTCGGTCCGGTGCTGTGCGTCGTGCGCGTGCCGACCTTCGCCGACGCGGTCGCACTGGTCAACGACCACCCCTACGGCAACGGCGTCGCGTGCTTCACGCGCGACGGCGCCACCGCGCACGCCTTCGCCCAGCACATCCGCATCGGCATGGTCGGCATCAACGTGCCGATCCCGGTGCCGATGGCGTGGCACTCGTTCGGCGGCTGGAAGCAGAGCCTGTTCGGCGACCACCACGCCTACGGCGAGGAAGGGGTGCGCTTTTACACGCGCTACAAGAGCGTCATGCAGCGCTGGCCGGACAGCGGCTCGAAGGGGCCGGAGTTCGTGATGCCGGTCAACCAGTGACCGCGGCGTCCACCCAGCCAGAGGACATCGACCGCATGAAGGATTTCGGAGAATTCGACTACATCGTCGTCGGCGGCGGCGCGGCCGGCTGCGTGCTCGCCAACCGCCTGTCGGCCGACCCCGACGTGACGGTGCTGCTGCTCGAGGCCGGCAACGACGAGAAGTGGATCTGGACGAAGATCCCCGTCGGCTACCTCTTCTGCATCAACAACCCGCGCACCGACTGGTGCTACAGGACCGAGCCCGAGCCGGGCCTGAACGGCCGCTCGATCATCTACGCGCGCGGCAAGGGCCTGGGCGGCAGCACGCTGATCAACGCGATGCTGTACCTGCGCGGCCAGGCGCGCGACTACGACCAGTGGGCGGAGCTCACCGGCGACGCCGGCTGGGCGTGGGAGCGCGTGCTGCCGCATTTCAAGCGCGTCGAGGACCACTGGAACGGCGCCGACGACGCGCACGGGGCCGGCGGCGAATGGCGCGTCGAGCGCCAGCGCCTGTCGTGGGACATCCTCGACCGCTTCGCCGAGGCCGCCACGCAGGCCGGCGTGCCGGCGACGCCCGACTTCAACCGCGGCAACAACCTCGGCGTGAGCCCGTTCGAGGTGAACCAGAAGCGCGGCACGCGCTGGAGCGCGGTGCGCGGCTTTCTCGACCCGGTGCGCCACCGCGCGAACCTGAAGATCGTCACCGGCGCGCTGTCCGACGCGCTCGAGCTCGACGGCCGCACGGTGCGCGGCATCCGCTTCCGCCTCGACGGCCAGCCGTGCATCGCGCGTAGCCGCATCGAGACCGTGCTGGCGTCGGGCTCGATCGGCTCGCCGGCGATCCTGCAGCGCTCGGGCATCGGCGATCCGGCCTTCCTGCGCGAGCTCGGCATCCCGCTTGCGCATGCGCTCGCAGGGGTCGGCCGCAACCTGCAGGACCACCTGCAGCTGCGCAGCGTATTCCGGGTGCAGGGCATCAGGACGCTCAACCAGCAGGCCAACAGCCTGTGGGGCAAGGCGATGATGGGGCTGCAGTACGCGCTCTTCCGCCGTGGCCCGCTGACGATGGCGCCGAGCCAGCTGGGGCTGTTCGCGCATTCGAGCGCCGAGGAGGCCACCCCCGACCTCGAATACCACGTGCAGCCGCTGTCGCTCGACAAGTTCGGCGATCCGCTGCACACCTTCCCGGCCTTCACCGCGAGCGTGTGCGACCTGCGCCCGCGCTCGCGCGGATGGGTCAGCATCCGCGACCGCGACCCGGCCAGCGCGCCGCGCATCGCGCCGTGCTATCTGACGCACGAGGCCGACCGCGCCAAGGCCGCCACCGCGATCCGTCTCACGCGCCGCATCGCCGCCCAGCCGGCGCTCGCACCGTTCCAGCCGGTCGAGCACCTGCCCGGCCCCGCCTACGACAGCGACGAGGCGCTCGCCGAGGCGGCCGGCAACATCGGCACGACGATCTTCCATCCGGTCGGCACCTGCAAGATGGGCCGCGCCGACGCAGTGGTCGACAGCCGCCTGCGCGTGCGCGGGCTCGCCGGGCTGCGCGTGGTCGATGCATCGATCATGCCGACCATCACCTCCGGCAACACCAGTTCGCCGACCATCATGATCGCCGAGCGCGGTGCGGCGATGATCCGCGAGGACCGCCAGCAGCACCGCTGACGCCCCCGCGGCTGTCCCCGCGCCGGGCGCAAAAACGGAAAACGGCCGAACCGCATGTCGCGGCCCGGCCGTTTTCGCATCGTCGGAAGCCGCGGACGATCAGCCGTACATCAGTTTCGGCAGCCACAGCACGAGGTCCTGCCAGACGAACACGATTGCGACCGCCAGCAGCTGCACGATGATGAAGGGAATGACCCCCATGTAGATGTGCTTGGTCTTGATCTCCGGCGGCACGACGCCCTTCAGATAGAACAGCGAGAAGCCCACCGGCGGGGTCAGGAACGAGGTCTGCAGGCACAGTGCGAACAGCACGACGAACCACGTCAGGTCGAAGCCGAGCGCGGCGACCACCGGGCCGACCAGCGGCAGCAGGATCAGGCTGATCTCGAGCCAGTCGAGGAAGAATCCGGCGAGAAAGG
>DAOMOP010000294.1:0-3265 GCA_035444405.1 Rhodocyclaceae bacterium | reverse complement strand
ACCACCGAGCCGACCACCGCGCCCGAGGCGATGCCGAGCCGGCACAGCCACTGCGTCGGGTGGCTCTCGTTGCGCTGGCGCAGGTAGCGGATGAAGCGCACCGCCGCGTTCGCGACCGAGCGCGCGTGGTCGGGCGTCGCGTCGGGCAGGCCGGACACCGTGATGTACGAGTCGCCGATGGTCTTGATGCGCTCGCAGCCGAACTGCTCGCCGATGCGGTCGAAGGCGCTGTAGATGTCGTTCAGCTCGCTGACGATCACGCCCGGGTCGGTGCTGGTGACGCGCTCGGCGAAGCCGACGAAGTCCACCGTCAGCACCGACACCGGGTCGTACAGGCGCGGCGTGACGACGCCGAAGGTCTTGTACTCCTCGTACACCGAGCGCGGCATCATGTTGAGCAAGAGCTTCTCGACCTGCTCCTTCTCGCGCTTGATCTCGCGCGTGTTGCGCTCGACCATCATCGAGTACGAGTCGATCATCGATTCGAGCTCGCGGATGCGCGTGATGTTCTGGCACACCAGCACGACGATGCGCTGGCCGGCGTCGAGCGCGAGGTTGAAGTCCATCGCGACGACCATCGTGCGCCGGCGCAGCTTGAACGTGGTCTCGGCGGCATGGCGGCCACCGGCCTGCAGCGTCGCGACGAGCGCCTCGCCATCCAGTCCGGCGAACAGGTCGACGAGCTTCGCCTCGCCCTCGGGGGCGCCGAACCACTCGGCGAAAGTGTCGTTGTGGAAGCGAAAGCGCAGATCCGGCAGATCGAGCAGCGCGACGCCGACGCCGATCGCGCGCAGCAGCTGTTCGTTGATCGCCTCGATCGACATCGCTCAGCCCACCACCAGGTCGCGGCGCTTCTCGAATTCGAGCACGACCTGATCGACGTCCTCGGGCGTGAAGCCGTGGTCGGCGAGCGTCGCGGCGAGGATGCGCTTGAGCTGCTCGAAATGCGCCGGCCCGATCGCCAGATGACGGTGCATGTTGCGGATATGCTCGTCGGTGTAGGCCACCGGGCCGCCGAGCAGCGAGGCGATGAACTTGGTCTGGTGATCGACGATGCGTGCCATGTCGACGTCGTCGAAGAAGGGGCCGAGCTCGTCGTCGTCGAGCACGCGCTCGTAGAGCGCCAGCACGATCTTGCTGACTTTCGCGAAACCGCCGTACTTGTGGAAAAGCGATTGCTCCATCGGCTTCGGCTCCTGGCGGCGGCACGGCCCGCATGGCGGATCGGATCCGAGCCGACGGGCTGCCTTGCTGAAGTATGTGCAGCGAATGGCGCAGTTTCAAGTCGGGCGAGACGCCGCCGGCGGCACGAGCACTGCCGCTCCCTCCAGTTGGCCGTGGCGCAGCGCGTCGAGCGCCGCGTTGGCCGCTTCGAGGGCGTAGCCGCGCACGCTGGTGCGGATCGGTGTGTGGCCGGCGAGCCGCAGAAAGTCGGTGCCGTCCGCGCGCGTCAGGTTCGCGACCGAGCGCACCACGCGCTCGCCCCACAGGATGTCGTACGGAAACGACGGGATGTCGCTCATGTGGATGCCCGCGCACACCACCGTGCCGCCCTTGCGCACGCGGCGCAGCGCGGCCGGCACCAGCTCGCCGGCCGGTGCGAAGATCAGCGCGGCGTCGAGCGCGGCGGGCGGCGCGTCGTCGCTCGCGCCGGCCCAGGCGGCGCCGAGCCGGCGTGCGAAGGCCTGGCCGGCGTCGTCGCCGGCGCGGGTGAAGCCGTAGAACGGCCGCCCCTGGTGCGCGAGTACCTGGGCGAGGATGTGCGCGGCGGCGCCGAAGCCGTAGATGCCGATGCGCCGTGCGTCGCCGGCCATGCGCAGCGCGCGGTAGCCGATCAGGCCGGCGCACAGGAGCGGTGCGAGCGCCACCGCGTCGCCCGCTTCCGGCAGCGCGAAGCAGAAGCGCTGGTCGGCCACCGTGTATTCGGCGTAGCCGCCGTCGCGCGTGTAGCCGGTGAAGCGCGCCGCGTCGCACAGGTTCTCGTGGCCGCGCGTGCAGTAGTCGCACTGGCCGCAGGTCCATCCCAGCCACGGCACGCCGACGCGCTGGCCGCTCGTGAAGCCCTGCACGCCGTCACCGAGGGCGACGACGCGTCCGACGATCTCGTGGCCGGGGATCACCGGCAGGTGCGGTTCGGGCAGCTCGCCGTCGATCAGATGCAGGTCGGTGCGGCACACGCCGCAGGCTTCGACCCGCAAGAGCAGCTCGCCGGCACCCGGCTGTGGCACCGGCACGTCGGCGAGCCGCAGCGGCCGGCCGGGTTCGTCGAGGATCATCGCGCGCATCGTCGTCGCCTCCTGCGAGGTCTTCATCGTAGCGCAACGGCGTCAGCGCGCCACGCGCGAGAGCTTGAGCAGGCGCGAGCTGCGGTCGATCACGACGGTGAGCAGCACGATCATGATCAGGTAGGTGCCGGCGCGCTCGAAGCGGAACCATTCGAAATTGAAGCTGAAGTGAAAGCCCAGCCCGCCGACGCCGATCAGCCCGAGCACCACCGCGGTGCGCACGTTGCTCTCGAACTGGAAGAATGCGTAGGTCATCCAGTCGCGCCACGCCAGCGGCACCGCGACGACGCCGTAGCGCGTCAGCCGCGAGGCGCCGCACAGCGGTTCGAAGCGCCGGTGCGGCAGGTTGTCGATCGCCTCGCCGAACACGCGCACCAGCACGCCGAGGGTGTGCACGGCGATTGCGAGCGCGCCGGCGACCAGCCCCGGTCCGAAGAATGCGATGAACAAGAAGGCCCACGTCACCTCCGGCACGCCGCGCGACACCAGCGCGGTCGCACGCGCGGCGGCGAGCTGCAGCGCGCGCAGCGTGCGCCGCCACGCCGCCGGCGTCTCGCCGGTGAAGCGCGGCGCGTGCAGCTGGAAGCTCGCCGAGTGTGGATAGGCGAGCAGCATCGCCGCGGCCACCCCCAGCACGGTGCCGACGACCGCGATCGCGAGCGGGATCGCCGCCGATTCGACGACGCGCCACACGAACCACTTGCCGAGCTCGGCGCGCCACGCCGCCCAGGCGGCCGGGCGCCAGAACTCGCCCGGGCCGTATTCGGCGAAGAGCTCGACCGTCCTGCCCTCGGCGCGCCGCGCGGCGACCGCGTCGGCGTCGCCGTGACCGAGCGCCGCCAGATCGAGCTCCGGCGCGAGCAGGCGCTCGAAAAAGCGCAGGTTGTGCCAGGCCTGGCCGGTGAAGAGCTCCGCGGCCGGCGCGAGCTGGTTCCACGGCGCGCCGTCCTGCCCGGCGCTGTTGCCCCAGCCCATGAACC
>DAOMOP010000293.1:366-3343 GCA_035444405.1 Rhodocyclaceae bacterium | reverse complement strand
ACTGGAGCAACACCATGTACGCGGTGATAAAAACCGGTGGCAAGCAGTATCGCGTCGCTGCCGGCGAAAAGATCAAGGTAGAACAGATACCGGCAGACGTGGGCTCCGAAATCACTCTCGACCAGGTTCTGATGGTCGGTGAAGGCGAGTCGGTGCAGATCGGCACGCCGGTGGTCTCGGGCGCCGCGGTCACGGCCACCGTGCTTTCCCACGGCCGTCACGACAAGGTCAAGATCTTCAAGATGCGCCGGCGCAAGCACTACCAGAAGCACCAGGGCCATCGCCAGAATTACACCGAGTTGCGCATCGACGCGATCTCGGCCTGAAAGAGGAGTTGAACGCTCATGGCACACAAAAAAGCTGGCGGCAGTTCCCGCAACGGCCGCGACTCTGAATCAAAACGGCTCGGCGTCAAGCGCTACGGCGGCCAGGCCGTGCTCGCCGGCAACATCATCGTTCGCCAGCGCGGCACGCAGTACCACCCGGGCGAGAACGTCGGCATCGGCAAGGACCACACCCTGTTCGCGCTGACCAACGGCACCGTGAAGTTCGCGGTGAAGGGCCCCCAGAAGCGCCGCACCGTCACGATCGTGCCCGAAGCGGCCTGATCGCGCATCACAGCCTCGAAAAGCCCTATCCTTGCGGTAGGGCTTTTTTGTTTCGCAGTCCCGCCGCCGATACAGGCGCAGACGGGCACACCGGATGTCACTGAATGAAGTTTTTCGACGAAGCGCGCATCGAGGTCATCGCCGGTGACGGCGGCAACGGCGCCGCCACGTTCCGGCGCGAGAAGTTCGTGCCGCGCGGCGGACCCGACGGCGGCGACGGCGGTCGCGGCGGCAGCGTCTATGCGCTGGCCGACCGCAACCTCAACACGCTGATCGATTTCCGCTACACGCGCGTCTTCCGCGCCGAGCGCGGCGAGAACGGCTCGGGCAAGGACTGCTACGGCAAGGGCGGCGAGGACATCGTGCTGCGCATGCCGGTCGGCACGGTGATCACCGACTTCGACACCGGCGAAGTGATCGCCGACCTCGACGAGGACGGCAAGAAGGTGCTGGTGGCCCGCGGCGGACGCGGCGGCCTGGGCAACATCCACTTCAAGTCGAGCGTCAACCGCGCCCCGCGCAAGCGCACCCTCGGCGAGGAAGGCGAGCGGCGCATGCTGCGCCTGGAGCTCAAGGTGCTCGCCGACGTCGGCCTGCTGGGCATGCCGAACGCCGGCAAGTCGACCTTCATCCGCGCCGTGTCGGCGGCGCGGCCGAAGGTCGGCGACTACCCGTTCACGACGCTGCATCCGAGCCTCGGCGTGGTGCGCACGAGCGAGTCGAAGAGCTTCGTGATCGCCGACATCCCCGGCCTGATCGAGGGCGCGGCCGAAGGGGCCGGCCTCGGCCACCAGTTCCTGCGCCATCTCCAGCGCACGCGCATCCTGCTGCACCTGGTCGATCTCGCGCCGTTCGACCCGGATGCCGATCCGGTGCACGATGCGAAGGCGATCATCGAGGAACTGCGCAAGTACGACGAAGCGCTGTTCGAAAAGCCGCGCTGGCTGGTGCTCAACAAGATCGATCTGATCCCCGAGGACGAGCGTGCCGCACGCGTAGCGAGCTTCCTCGAGGCCTACGGAGCGATCGCGCGCCACTTCGAGATCGCCGCGATCAACGGCGAGGGCTGTCGCGAGCTCACCTTCGCGGTGCAGGACTTCCTCGACGCCGATCGCGCCCGCAGCGAAGCCGCCCGCGCCGCCGCGCAGCATGCGGCGGGGACGTCTCCTGACGATGACCCGCAGGCCGCGGATACACTGCAACACAATGCGCATGGCGCCAATGGCGCACAATACCAATCCGACACCTGACCCGAAACCGATATCCCGCCCGCCGCAGGCATCCGCCGTCGGGCGGTCGCAGCGCCACGATTCAAGCTCGCCCATCACGCCGACAAGCATGAGAGAAAAAATCCGCAATGCGCGCCGCCTCGTCGTCAAGGTCGGCAGCGCGCTCGTCACCAACAACGGTGCCGGTCTGGACAAGGCCGCGATGGCCGACTGGGCGCGCCAGATCGCCGCGCTGCGCGAAGCCGGCAAGCACGTCGCGCTGGTCTCCTCGGGCGCGATCGCAGCCGGCATCCAGCGTCTGGGCTGGCAGCGCCGCCCGCACGAGATGCACAAGCTGCAGGCGGCCGCCGCGGTCGGACAGATGGGCCTCGTCGAAGCCTACGAGGACGCCTTCTCGCGCCACGCCATCCACACCGCGCAAGTCCTGCTCACGCACGACGATCTGGCCGACCGCATGCGCTACCTCAATGCGCGCTCGACGCTGACCACGCTGCTCGAGCTCGGCGTCGTGCCGATCATCAACGAGAACGACACCATCGTCACGGACGAGATCAAGTTCGGCGACAACGACACGCTGGGTGCGCTGGTCGCGAACCTGATCGAGGCCGATGCGCTGATCATCCTGACCGACCAGCAGGGCCTGTACACGGCCGATCCGCGCCGCGATGCGGGCGCGACGCTGATCTCGGAGGGCCGCGCCGAAGACCGTGCCTACGAGGCCATGGCCGGGGGAGCCGGCAGCGGCATCAGCAAGGGCGGCATGATCACCAAGATCCGCGCCGCCCAGCGCGCCGCGCGCAGCGGCGCACACACCTGCATCGCCTGCGGCCGCGAACCCGACGCGCTGATCCGGCTCGCCAGCGCCGAGCCGATCGGCACCCTGCTCTATGCCACCAGCACGCGCCTGCAGGCGCGCAAGCAGTGGCTGGCGGATCACCTGCAGCTCGCCGGCAGCCTGATCATCGACGACGGCGCGCGAGCCGCCCTCGAGAGCGGACGCAGCCTGCTGCCGGTCGGCGTGGTGGCGGTGCATGGCGAATTCGGGCGCGGCGCGGCGGTCGCCTGCCGCACCGCCGACGGCGAGGAGGTCGCGCGCGGCCTGGTCAATTACAGCAGCTCGGAATGCCGCCGCATCGCGCG
>DAOMOP010000293.1:0-356 GCA_035444405.1 Rhodocyclaceae bacterium | reverse complement strand
CAAGCCGAGTCGCGATATCGAAGCCATCCTCGGCTACATCGACGAGCCCGAGCTGATCCACCGCGACAACATGATTTCCTGCTGACACCAACAGCCGCACTGTCCCGCCTTGCGCCCGGCCGCGACAGGGCCGGCCGGGGGCAGAGCGGCGCCTGCGGCACCGCATGCAATGAACACCGGCCAGGACCACATCCTCGTCGTCGACGACGACCGCGAGATCCGCACCCTGCTCGCCGACTACCTGACGCGGCAGGGTTTGCGCTGCACGACCGCCGCGAACGGGCGCGAGATGAAGGACGCGCTCGATCGCCACCGCATCGACCTGATCGTGCTCGACATCATGATGCCCGGCGAGG
>DAOMOP010000292.1:0-3353 GCA_035444405.1 Rhodocyclaceae bacterium | reverse complement strand
GCTCGGGCGGCGATGTATTCGAGATCATCGAGCCGCTGACCAAGATGAGCATGCCCGAGCTGCTCGAGTTCACGCGCATGACCGGCGATCTCGTCAAGGCGATGCGGCGCGCGCCGCAGCCTATCGTCGCGGCGGTCGACGGCGTGTGCGCGGGGGCCGGCGCGATGGTCGCGCTGGCCTCCGACTTCCGGCTCGGCACGCCGGAGGCGAAGACCGCCTTCCTGTTCACGCGCGTCGGCCTGGCCGGCGCCGACATGGGCGCGTGCGGCCTGTTGCCGCGCATGATCGGGCAGGGTCGCGCAACCGATCTCTTGATGACCGGCCGCGCGATGCGCGCCGACGAGGGGCTGGCGTGGGGCTTTTTCAGCGCGCTGCACGCATCGGCCGAGCTCTTTGAGGCGGCGCACGCGCTGGCGCGCAACCTCGCCGACGGGCCGTGGTTTGCGCATACCGTGACCAAGACGATGCTGAACCAGGAATGGAACATGGGCATCGAGGAGATGATCGAGTCCGAAGCCCAGGCCCAGGCGATCTGCATGGCCACGGGCGACTTCCGGCGCGCCTTCGAGGCCTTCGCGGCCAAGCGCAAGCCGCAGTTCGAAGGCAACTGAGGGCACGCGCATGGACCGCAGCATTCTCGATCTGCCGCTTTTCGGGCCGGAGCACCAGCTGCTCTCCGACGCCCTCGTCGAATGGGCGCCCGGTGCGCTGGCGAGCATCGATCACCACGACACCGACAAGGCATGCCGCGCGCTCGTCGCCGCGCTCGGCGCGGCCGGCTTCCTGCGCTACTGCGTGCCGGCGCGCTTCGGCGGTGCGCTCGACGCGCTCGATTCGCGCGCGCTGTGCATCGCGCGCGAGACGCTCGCCTACCACGACGGGCTGGCCGACTTCGCGTTCGCGATGCAGGGCCTGGGCAGCGGCGCGATCACGCTGGCCGGCGCGCCCGAGATCCAGCAGCGCGTATTGCCCCGGGTCGCCGCCGGCGAGTGGATCGCGGCGTTCGCGCTGACCGAGCCCGAGGCGGGCTCGGATGTCGGCGCGATGGCCTGTTCGGCGCGGCGCGACGGCGACGACTACGTGCTCGACGGCGAAAAGACGTGGATCTCGAACGGCGGCATCGCCGACGTCTATTGCGTGTTCGCGCGCACCGGCGATGCGCCGGGCACGCGCGGCATCTCGGCCTTCGTCGTGTATCCGGACATGCCCGGCTTCGAGGTCGCCGAGCGGCTCGAGACGATCGCGCCGCACCCGCTCGCGCGGCTGCGCTTTTCCGGGCTGCGCGTGCCGGCGGCGAACCGCCTCGGCGCGCAGGGCGAGGGCTTCAAGATCGCGATGCGCACGCTCGACATCTTCCGCGCATCGGTCGCCGCGGCGGCGGTCGGCTTCGCGCGCCGCGCGCTCGACGAGGCGCTCGCGCATGCGCGCGGCCGCCGCATGTTCGGCCACACGCTGGCCGACTTCCAGATCACCCAGGCCAAGCTCGGCGACATGGCGACCGCGATCGACGCCGCCGCGCTCTTGACCGCGCGTGCGGCGTGGAAGCGCGACGTGCTCGGCCAGCCGACCACGCGCGAGGCGGCGATGGCCAAGATGACCGCGACCGAGAACGCGCAGCAAGTCATCGACGCCGCGCTGCAGATGCACGGCGGGCAGGGCGTGCGCGTCGGTGTCAAGGTCGAGTCGCTGTACCGCGAGATCCGTGCGCTGCGCATCTACGAAGGGGCGACCGAGGTGCAGAAGCTCATCGTCGCCCGCGAGCTGATGAAATGAATGCCTGGATGCGTGCGCCGGCCGGGCGTGCGATCCGACCCCAATCGAATCGAGGAGACGACATGATGAACCAGGTCCTGCAACCCGAAGGCTGGGCGCCGCCCCGCGGCTACTCCAACGGCATCGAGGCGCGCGGCCGCCAGATCTATGTCGGCGGCCAGATCGGCTGGAATGCCGAGTGCCGCTTCGAGACCGACGACCTCGTCGCGCAGGTCCACCAGGCGCTCAGGAACGCGATCGACGTCGTGCGCACCGCCGGCGGCGGCCCCGAGCACGTCGTGCGCATGACCTGGTATCTGACCGACAAGAAGGAGTACGTCGGGCGATTGAAGGAGATCGGCCATGTGTACCGCGAGGTGATGGGCCGCAACTTCCCGGCGATGACCGCCGTGCAGGTGGCCGACCTGGTCGAGGACGAGGCCAAGGTCGAGATCGAGGTCACCGCCGTCATCCCCGACTGATCCCGCGCGCGCCGGGCGCGCAGCCGTCATCTGCGCCGCGGCCGCAAGCGCCGCGAAAAATAAAAAGGGGTGCGCCCGGCACTTTGCCGCGCGCACCCCTGAACCCGGTGGCGTCGCCGGGAGGGAGGAGATTTCCATGCAGGATGCGAGCAACATCCGCACATAGCCGCCGCGCCGCGATACGGAGGTGAGTGCGCGGCCTTCGCGATCGATTCGAGGGCCGGACGCACGCCGGCACGGCACGCAATCCCGAGCACGACGCGTGCCAGCGCGTCACGCGCGATTCCCTGCGCAAAATTGTTCCAGCCTGCAACAGGTGTTCCATCGGCCGTGTCCGCAGTGTTGCAAAGCGGATCACATGCATCCGACAAGTTCGGTCAACTTTGGCTGAAGTGACGCCAACTCGCTCCGAAAGTTCGACAAAACGCATTTTGGCCCGAACCTTGCGGTGGCATGCGCGGCGATCGCGCGCCGCGCCCGAGGGCGACGCGCGTCGACCGGCAAACGAGCGCCGAGTCCGCGGCGGATACGCCCGACGCGTCGCGACAACACCCGAAATCAAGGAGGAACGAAATGCGCATGACAACCCTGAAGCGGACGGCGATCGCGGCTGCTTTGTGTGCCGCGGGCATCGGTGGCGCCCAGGCCGTGAGCTTCACGCACGGCGAGGCGACGCTCGACATCAACGGCACGATCAACGGCTTCTACGCGAACCGCTACGCCAAGGACGACCGTGGCTCGACGAGCAACTCGGCGCTCACCAACGGTCTGCTGCCGGGCTGGATCAACTTCGTGTTCACGACCACCGTCGAAGGCCAGGACATCAAGGCGCACGTCGGCTTCGCGCCGGGCATCAACAACGACTCGTCGGTGGTGGGCCTGCCGATCGGCGGCGGCGGCCGGCCGTTCAGCCAGATCGACACGCGCAACCTGTACTTCCAGTTCGGCAACGACGACTGGGGCCGCCTGAAGCTCGGCCGCGACATCGGCCTGTTCGGCCAGAAGATCATCCTGTCGGACATGACGCTGCTCGGCGTGGGCGGCAACAGCTACGCTTCGACGCCGTTCAACACCACCTTCGGCATGATCGGCCACGGCTACATGTACACCGGCTTCCAG
>DAOMOP010000291.1:0-3395 GCA_035444405.1 Rhodocyclaceae bacterium | reverse complement strand
ATTTCCAGGGTTGTTCCGTCATGGGATTCTTCCGTTGGAGGTTGCAACGGCACGATGAGGCGAAGGTGCCCCACGGTAGCAGTTCGACAGCAGTCCGTGCATGGGACGATGGCTGGCGTGTGCCGGAATCACGCCACCCGCCGCGGCACACGATCTAAGCATCTGAGACGCGATGAGGACGACCTCGGTCACAGGATCCTCGATGCGGAGGAGGCGTCGGGCGTCTTCGTCGCGTCCGCCGAGACGGCCGTCCCCGCCGCCCGCGCCGCCCGCCGCCCGGCCGGCTCGGCGACGTAGCGGCGCACGCGCGGCGGCTCCGTGCCGACGTGGAAGGCGAGGCGGCGCTCGCGCAGGCCGACGTCGGCGGCAGTGAAGCGCTCCAGTCGGCGCTGGTGCTCGATCCAGTTCTCGTCGAGGAAGTACTCGATGTAGCGGCCGGGCTGCGCCGCGTCGCGGAACAGCCCCCAAGACAGCGCCCCCTGGCGCAGCCGCGCCTGGCGCGTCTCCTGCATCACCGCGTTGAAGTCGTCGGCGCGTTCGGGGTCGATCAGGTACTCGACGGTGACCATCACCGGGCCCTCGTCGGGTCGGATCTCGATCGCCGGGGGCGGCGCGCTGCTCGTCACCCGGGCCGGGCTGAGGTCGTCGTCGCGCGTGCCGCCCACGCTCAGGCGCCAGGTCGCGGCGAGGCCGAGCGGGCCGACCACGGCGGCGGCGACGATCGCGGTCGCGACCGTGCTCTGCTGCGCGACCGCGCCCCACAGCGCGGCGCCCGCGGCGCTGCCGCCCATCAAGGCCATCTGGTAGATCGACATGCCGCGCGCGCGCACCCAGTTGGGCAGGGCCATCTGGGCGGCGACGGTGAGCGAGTTCGCGACCGTGATCCAGGCCATCCCGGCGACTGCCATCGCCGCGACGGCGAGCCACAGGGCGGGCGCCGCGATGACCGCGAGCGAGGCCGCGGCATGCACGCACACGCCCCAGCGCACGAAGGCGTCGCGGCCGATGCGGCCGCGCAGCCGCGGCAGCACGAGCGCCGCGGCGACCGCGCCGCCCCCCATCGCCGCGAGCAGCGCCGTGAAGGCGACCGGCCCGCCGCCGTGGATGTGCAGCGCAACCAGCGGCAGCAGCGCGGTCAGCGCGCTCGACTGCAGGAAGAACAACGCGATGCGCACCAGCACCGAGCGCATCCGGGGCGACTGCACGACGTGCTGCAGGCCCACCCGCATCGCGCCGAAGAAGCGCTCGCCCGGCAGCACGCTGGTCTTGGGCGGCGAGCGCCAGCGCGTGATCAGGAAGAAGGCGATCACCGCGAGCACCGCGTTGAGCAGGAACACGTAGTGGCTGCCGGCCGCGGCGAGCAGCGCGCCGGCGACGATCGGGCCGATCACGCGCGACATGTTCATCGCGATGCCGTTCAACGCGAGCGCGGCGGGCAGCTGCTCGCGCGGCACGACGTCCGGGACGATCGCCGCGAACACCGGCCAGCGCATCGCCATGCCGATGCCGTTGGCGAAGGTGAGCGCGAGCAGCAGCGGCGCGGTGAGCCCGCCGACCAGCGCGAGCATGCCGAGCACGGTGGCGACCGCGGCGACGTAGAGCTGGGTGAAGGCGAAGAAGCGGCGCCGGTCGACGATGTCGGCGAGCGCGCCGCTCGGCAGGCCGAGCACGAACACCGGCAGGGTCGAGGCCGCCTGCACCAGCGCAACCATCACCGCGTTGTCGGTGAGCGTGGTCATCAGCCAGGCCGCCGCGACCTCGTTCATCCACATCGTCAGGTTCGCGGCGAGCCACGCCAGCCACAGCATGCGGAACACCGGCCCGGAGAGCGGGGCGAGGGCGGACGGGGGCGGGGACGATTCAGCGCTCAAGCGGGTTGACTCCTCGGCAGGTGCGGGTTCGTGCGGGTGGCCGATGGCGGCGAGGCCCATGGCATGCCGGCCAAAGAGCGACGGCTGGTCGACGCCGGCGTCGAGTCGCAGCATGAAGCGCGGCACGAGCCCCACATTTCAGGGCATGATCGCCATCCCGCCGTGGTTGTCCTGGGTCCGTGGCGCGATGTTCCGACGGTCGTGATCGACGAGCCGCCCGCCATCGCAAGTATGGCCTATCTCACGCGCTTCGATTCCACGCACGGCAGTTTTCCGGGGACCGGTTGGGGGGTGCGCGACGGGTGCCGGCAGGCGGCAGGCACGAGCATCGCCGTCGCGCATGCTGGCGGGACTGTCGAAACGCGGGAGCCCACCGGACGGCGAGGCGATCAGCCAATCTCGACGGTCAGTCCAGCATCGAAGGCCGGATTCTCGACCTCGTCGTTCACCACATACCCGCGCGCATTGCACAGGACACGCGTGCGGCCGATGCGGTAGTCGAAGCTGTCATGGGTGTGGCCGTGCACCCACAGCGCGGCGCAGCCGTTGCCGATCAGCTCATCCAGGTCGGACACGAAGAACGGATTCAACGGCGAGTCGGCAAAACGCGCTGCGATGCTGCCGCTGGACGGCGCAAAGTGCGTGACGACCACGGTTTCGCCGTCGAACGGCTCGGCGAGCCGGGCCTCGAGCCAATTGCGGTGGCGCGCGAACAGCTGCGCGCAAGCGGTCGGCGAGAACATTCGGTTCCCGGCTTCGTCGGCGGCAATGCGGCTGAAGTCGCGGCTGAAGCTGCGTGCCTGCTCCATCGCGCGTTTGCGAGCTGGCCCGTCGCCGAGAAGCCGGAAATCCGACCACAGCGTCGCGCCGAGCACGCGTACCCTGCCGAAGCGCTTTTCCCCGCAGTTGAGCACGGTCACCGTGCTGTCGCGACTGAGCTCGACGAGCCGGCGATCCGTTGCCGCGAGGCTGGAACCGTAGTATTCGTGGTCGCCGGGTACATAGACGATCGGCATGTCCAGGTCGGTCGCCCAGCGCAGCGCCTCGGTCGGGCGGTGGATGTCGCCGGCAAGGACGAGCAGGTCCGCCCCGACGTCCGGAATGGAACAGGGCGCGCGACTGAGGTGGATGTCCGAGGCGATCTGGATTTTCACGAGGCCCTCCGGGTGAATCGATGCAAGCTACGACCGGGCACGTGTGGGCCGGTTCGATCCGGGCCGAAGATCGGGACCGCGCCCCGTTCCAGCGCAGTGGCAAAGCGCAGCACATCGGCCTCGGTCTTGTTGTCGATTGGATGGAGGCGCGGAGCAATAGGTTACAGTCGTGAGGCAATCGCTGGAGCGCGGGGGTGGATCGAGGGCAGAACTTGCCCACGAAGCGGCTGCGTCGCGCCGGGAGATGCGATGTGGCCTGACGCGCGGTGCATCTTCCGGGGCGCTCGCGCATATCGGCGCGTGGCAATGGCGCCCGCCGGGCCGGCTTTCCCCAAGCATAGAACCGCCAGCCGCACTCGTCCGGGGTGAC
>DAOMOP010000290.1:0-3510 GCA_035444405.1 Rhodocyclaceae bacterium | reverse complement strand
CTCCACAGCGCACCAATCATTTTTATAAAGATCATTCTGAAAGATACAAGGCGCTTCGATCGCCAGGCGTACTCCCGAGATGACGATACAGTGGTTTCCCGGTCACATGACCTCGGCGCGCAAGAAGGCGTCCGAGACGATGGCGCGCACCGACGTCGTCGTCGAGGTGCTCGATGCGCGCATCCCCGAGGCGAGCAGCAATCCGATGATCCACGAGTTGCGCCGCTTTCGCCAGCGTGCGTGCCTGAAGCTGCTGAACAAGACCGACCTCGCCGACCCGCAGGTGACGCGCGAATGGCTCGATCACTTCAACCGCCAGCCCGACGTCGAGGCGGTCGCGATCTCGTGCAAGAAGCCCGGCGACGTCGCGCGCGTGCCGGCGCTGTGCCAGGCACTCGCGCCGCATCGCAACGACGGCACCAAGCCGCTGCGCATCATGATCATGGGCATTCCGAACGTCGGCAAATCGACGCTGATCAACGCGCTGTTGAAGCGCCGCGTCGCGAAGGTCGGCGACGAGCCGGCGGTGACGAAGGCGCAGCAGACCTTCGACCTCGGCGCGCACATGACGATCACCGACACGCCCGGCCTGATGTGGCCGAAGATCGAGCACGATTCGGACGGCTTCATGCTCGCCGCCTGCCATGCGATCGGGCGCAATGCGGTCATCGACGAGGAGGTCGCGGCCTTTCTCGGCGACCTGCTCCTCGCGCGCTATTCGCAACGGCTGGGCGAGCGCTACAAGGTCGACGTGTCGGGGCTCGACGGAGTTGCGCTGATCGAAGCAGTGGCGCGACGGCGTGGCTGCCTCGTCAAGGGGGGCGGACTCGATCTGGAGAAGGCCTCGCTGCTATTGCTCGACGACTTCCGTTCCGGGGCGCTCGGGCGGATCAGTCTGGAGACCCCGCGCAGTCGCGCGGCCATGCTGGAGCGGGCGCCGCACGGTACCGAGGCGGCACCGAGGACGGCCGACGCCGAGGTCGATGATCCTGACGAATAGCATTCGAGCCGTCGCGGCCGGCGCGCCGCGGCGGCCCTGCGCTCGAGCCCGGGGTGCGCCGCCGACTGTGGCCGACGGACGGCCATGCGCGGGTTGTCACGAGGCGCTCTCAGGTCTCGAGCCGGAAGCCGACCTTGAGCTTGACCTGGTAGTGGGCGATCTTGCCGTCGACGATGTGGCCGCGGATCTCGGTGGCTTCGAACCAGTCCATGTGCCGCAGCGTCTTCGCGGCGGTCTCGATGGCGTTGCGGATCGCATCGTCGGTGCTGACGGTGGATGAGCCGGCGAGCTCGACGAGTTTGTAGACGTGCTCGGACATGGCGCTCTCCTTCGTTGGTGTTGTCCTTGCAGTATAGCGAAGGCATAGGTCGCTGCCGCTCTTACGCCCGCTGTGCCGATCGCTCACCGGCTGGATGCCCGGTGCGCGTGCACGCGGCGTTCCAGGCGGTGGGCGACCGTCCTCCCGGCGCGCCTGGAACTCCGGCGCCGGCCGTATGCCTCATGTAACGCGAGAGGCGAGTCGCCTTGGCCGCGGCGAGGCGCTTGGCCGGACGGCCCGTCTGTGGTGTAGTTGCACCCGTCCGGAACAGGCTTGGCCAAGGAGTTGCAATGGAAGAGCGGCTGGTGCGCATCGAGACGAAGATCAGCTTCTCGGAGGATCTTCTCGACGAGCTCAATCGCACCGTTTATCGGCAACAGCAGCAGATCGACCGCATGCAGCAGCAGATCCGGCAACTGCACGAGCGCCTCGAAGCACTGTCGGCGAGCCGGCCGCGCGACCCGCGCGACGAGATCCCGCCCCATTACTGAACTCCGGTCGAGGGACGAACGGCATGCTGACCCGAATCTCGTTATCGACATGGCTCGCGAGCGCGCTGTGCGTCGCGCTGCTCAGCGCCTCCCCGGTGCGCGCGCAGGGCGACGCGCTCAGCTTGAGCGCCCCCGAGGCGTTCGCGCTCGCGCAGCAAGGCAGGATCACGATCGTCGACATCCGTCGCCCCGACGAATGGCGGGACACCGGCGCGGCACAGGGGGTCGAGCGCCTCGACATGCGCCATCCGGGCGGCCCGCAAGGCTTCGCACAGGCGCTGCTCGAGCGGCTGGGGGGTGATCGCGATGCGCCGATCGCGCTGATCTGCCGCACCGGCAACCGTACCACCCGGGTGCAGGCGGCCTTGCGCGAGATGGGCTTCACGAACGTCTACAACATCGCCGAGGGCATGGCCGGCAGCCGCCACGGACCGGGCTGGATCGCCCGCGGCCTGCCGGTCGAAGCGTGCCCGGCGTGCTGAGCCGCGCGGCTCAGCGGCTGGTGATCTTGAGCTCGATACGCCGGTTGCGCGCGTAGGCTTCGGCGGTGTCGCGTGCGTCGAGCGGGTGGTATTCGCCGTAGCCGGTGGCGGCCAGGCGCTGTGCCGGCACCCCCTGGTCGCGCAGGAACTTCACGATCGCCAGCGCGCGTGCGGTGCTGAGCTCCCAGTTCGACGGAAAGCGCGCGGTCGCGATCGGCCGGCGGTCGGTGTGGCCGTCGACCTGCAGCACCCAGGGCAGGTCCTCCGGCATTTCACGAGCGATGGTCTTGAGCGTCTCGGCCAGTCGCACGAGCTGGCGCAGGCCGTCTTCGGTCACCTCGTCCGAGCCGCTCGGAAACAGCACCTCGCTCGAGAACACGAAGCGGTCGCCGACGATCTGCACCTCCTGGCGCTCGCCGAGCACGGCGCGCAGGCGACCGAAGAATTCGGAGCGGAAGCGCGTGAGCTCCTGCACGCGCGCGGCCAGCGCGATATTGAGCTCGCGACCGAGCTCCTCGATCTTCAGGTCGCGTGCGGCGATCGTCGACTCGGCCTCGGCGAGGCTCTTGTTGAGCTCCTCGAGCTGCGTGCGTACCGCGGCGATCTGGCGATTCAGCAGCTCGATCTGTGCAAGCGCGCGCTCGGACAGCTCGGTCTGTTCCTTGAGCTGCCGCTCGGAGGTGTCGAGCGAGCCGGCGAGCCGGGCCACCTCGGCCGACAGCTCGGCCTTCAGGCGTTCGAGGGCGGCGATGTCGGCCGCCAGGCGCGCGGCCTCGTCGCGCTGCTCCTGGGCAGCCTGCTCGGCGGCGGCCAACGCCGCCTCGGTTTGGCCGAGCGCGGTGCCGAGGCGCGTGCGCTCGGCCTGTGTGGCCGTGAGCTCGTCGCGCGTGTCGGCGAGCGATGCGCTGAGCTCGCCGATGCGTGCTTCGGCGCTGGCGCGGGCGGAGGTCTCGAGACTGAGGGTCTTGGCGAGCGCCTCGAGCTCGGCGTTGAGGCGTGCGAGCGCGCGGTCGCGGCCACTGACGGCATCGCTGAGCACGAACTGTCCGATCACGAAGATCAGGATCACGAACACCATGACCATCAGCAACGCCGCGAAGGCGTCGACGAAGCCGGGCCAGAAGTCCGGGATGCGGCGGCGGCGGGCGAACGCGGCCATCGTCGTCAGTCCGCGCGGTGGCCGGACAGCGCGGCGGCGATGGTGCGCGCCATAAGGCG
>DAOMOP010000289.1:0-3520 GCA_035444405.1 Rhodocyclaceae bacterium | reverse complement strand
GCCGCGCCTGCTCGCCCTGATGGTCGCGCTGCCGCTCCTCGCCTTCTTCGCCAATCTCGAACGCGAGCTCGCGCGCGCGGTGCGGCTCGCGATCGACGCCGGCCACCTGCGCCCGGAGCTCGACGTCGAGCAGTTCGTGTACGAGTTGCTCGGCGTCGTCTTCGCCTACTACCACCGTGCCCGCCTGCTGCGGCGCGACGACGCAGCGTCGCGGGCCCGGGCCGCCTTCGAGCGGCTCATCGCCCTCGCGTCGCGCAAGGATTAGCCGGAGCCCGATGCCATGACCGCCACGACTTCCACGCCCGCAAATAGCACGATCGTTCGTTTCGATGCGCTGCCGCTGCTGCTGTTGCGCGCCTACTTCGGCATCGCGTCGCGCGTGACGCCGCGGCTTGCACGCCGTCACGCCGAGCGGCTGTTCACGCTGCCGCCGCGCTATGCAGGAAGCCGGCCGCCTCCGGTGCCGGCGCGGCGCGAGACGGTGGCCGCGGGCTCCCACCAGGTCGCGGTGTGGCACGCCGGCCCGGCCGAGGCTCCGGCCGTGCTGCTGGCCCACGGCTGGGGCGGTCGCGGCGTGCAGATGGGCCGCTTCGTCGCGCCGCTGCTCGCGCACGGCCGCCGCGTGGTCTGGTTCGACCAGCCCGGCCATGGCGAGAGCGGCCGCGCGCCGGTCGGACTGCCCGACTTCACCGCGGCGCTGCACGCGCTCGCGACGACCCACGGACCGTTCGAGGCCGCCATCGGCCACTCGCTCGGTGCCGCGGCCATCGCGCTGGCGCTGCGCGACGGATTGAGCCTGCGGCGCGTCGTGCTGATCTGCCCGCCGACGTCGATACGCGAGCACACCCACGCGTTCGCACGCCACCTCGGCATTCCCGCGCGCCTGCGCGACGCGATGCGCGCACGGCTGGAGCACCGCTATGGCGTTCCGTTCGAGCACATCGACCGCCTCGACGAACTCACCCGCGTCCACATCCCGTCGCTGCTCGTGCATGATCAGGACGACGCGCACGTGCCGATCGGGCACGCACAACGGCTTGTCGCGCACCTGCGGCACGCGCGCCTGATCACGACCCACGGCCTCGGCCATTTCCGCATCCTGCGCGACGCGGCGGTGATTCGCGCGGTGTGCGACTTCCTCGACGGCGACGACGCCGGGCTGCCGCATGAACTGCCCGAGCTGCCGCTGCCGGCGCCCCTCTATTGAGGTTCATGCGAACAAAGCGCCTGCGCGGTCGCGAACACACGACACCGCCCGCTGCGCACCGCACCCCAAGCGCGGGGCGCGGCCGCGGCTCGCTGCACTGGACACAAGAGCCGATACAAAACAATCAGACTTTCAAACATTAATGCAGGCGAGCAACGGATCGGTCAGAATACGTCTCTTCGAGACCAAGCGCCGAGCGGCGCCCCACTGAACCATGCAACTCAAGCCCCACCACGTTCAGCCGGTGATCATGGCCGGCATCATGGCGTTCCTGATGACGGCCGTCGTCACCTGGATCAACCTCGGCCTGAGGTCGGACTTTCTGGCACTCTGGGGGCGCGCGTTCGTCATCGCATGGCCGCTCGCCGCGATCGCTGCCTTCATCGCGATTCCGATGGCGCAGCGCCTGACGCGGCGCATCGTTGCAGGACTGGCGCCCGAGGGCGCTGCGCCGCGCTAACGCGCGAGGCGATCGCCCCGGGCATGCGCGCGTCGCTCACGGCGTCTCAGCGGCGCTTGCCGACCTGGTCACCGATCACGCCGCCGATCGCCGCGCCGCCGACCGTGCCGAGCACACCGCCATCGGTGGCGACCGCCCCGGCGACACCGCCCACGCCCGCCCCTATGGCCGCACTCTTCTGGCGTGACGACAGGCTGTCCCAGGTCGCACAGCCACCGAGCGCAAACATCAGAATCATTGCCGCCATCAGGGTTCGTCTGTTCGTCATGATCGTCTCCTCGTGACTTGCCGAGAGGCCGCGTGGAGATGCCTAGCATCCTGGTGCGGCCTTTGTCTTTGGATCGGCCGTTCCGGCAAAGTTTCCGCAGGTCGCGTGCAATATTGTTTCAAGTTATTGATATGGTGAAACAATATCTCGCACCTGGCGTCTCCGGCAGCACGTCGCCCCTTTTCTTTTTGCATAGTCCATGCGGCCGTTCGTGGGCAGTCGCTGCGACGCGGCGAGCGCGCTCGGCCGACACGCGCTAACATGCGAGACCCCGACCGATTCGACTCCGCCATCGCGATGGCCGCCTCCTCTAACCGGATTGCGCTGCTCTGCCACCCCGACGCACCGATGCCGTCGGTGCACGGCATCGGCGTGCGTGCATGCATTGCAGCGGATGGGGCCCTCGAGCTGGCGTTTCGGCTCGATGCCGATCTGAGCGCGCTACGCATTCCGCCGCGCGTCGCCGCCCCCGGCCCGACCGACGGGCTATGGCGGCACACCTGTTTCGAGGTCTTCGTCGCCGCCGGCACGGGCCCCGGCTACCACGAGTTCAACCTGTCGCCGTCGGGCAACTGGGCCGCCTATGCGTTCGACGACTATCGCGTGCGCGCCGCGCGGGCCGTACCGACGGTGCCGGCGCTGCGGCTCACGCGCGGCGGCGACCGCCTCGAGCTGGCCGCACGACTGGCACCACAGTCGCTGCCGCATGCCGCGACCGGCCCCGCACTTCGGCTCGCACTGACGGCGGTCGTCGAAGACCGCGACGGCCGGCTGTCGTACTGGGCGCTGCGCCATGCACCGGGGCGCCCCGACTTCCACCACCGCGACGGCTTCGTGCTCACGCTCGCCACCGGTGCAGCGACCGCCGCCGTCCACTGCTGAACCCGCCATGCCTGCCCCGCTCCGCTTCGGCCTCGACCGACTCCTGACCGAACCGGCGCTGCGCCGTCCGCTCGCCGGCCGCCGCGTCGCGCTGCTCGCCCATCCGGCTTCGGTCACACGCACGCTGGAACACGCGCTCGACGCGCTGGCGGCGCTGCCCGACCTGCGGCTCACCGCCGCATTCGGCCCGCAGCACGGACTGCGCGGCGACAAGCAGGACAACATGGTCGAGTCCGACGACTACCTCGACGCGCGCCACGGCATCCCGGTGTTCAGCCTGTACGGCGAGGTGCGCCGCCCTACCGCGGCGATGATGGACCACTTCGACGTGCTGCTGGTCGACCTGCAGGACCTGGGCTGCCGCATCTACACCTTCATCACCACGCTGCGCTACGTGCTCGAGGCCGCCGCGGCACACGGCAAGTCGGTGTGGGTGCTGGATCGCCCGAACCCGGTCGGCCGCCCGGTCGAGGGGCTGACGCTGCGCGCGGGCTGGGAGAGCTTCGTCGGCGCGGGTCCGCTGCCGATGCGCCACGGCCTGACGATGGGCGAGCTCGCGCGCTGGTTCGTCGCCACCCTCGGGCTCGACGTCGACTGCCAGGCCGTTGCGATGCGGGGGTGGGATGCCGACGGCGCACCGGGCCACGGCTGGCCGGTGGGCGAGCGCAGCTGGATCAATCCGAGCCCGAACGCGCCGAACCTG
>DAOMOP010000288.1:0-3559 GCA_035444405.1 Rhodocyclaceae bacterium | reverse complement strand
CGCCGAGCACGCGCCCAAGTACAGCCCGGTGTCGGTGTGCGGCTACCACATCCGCGAGTCGGGCGCGACGCCGGCGCAGGAGATGGCCTACGCGTTCTGCATCGCGCGCGCCTACGCCGACGACGTCATCCGGCGCGGCCTGAACGTCGACGAGTTCGCCGGGCGGCTGTCGTACAACTTCAACATCTTCGGCAACCTGTTCGAGCAGGTCGCCAAGTTCCGCGCCGGGCGCAGCCTGTGGGCGAAGATCATGAAGGAGCAGTACGGCGCGCAAAAACCCGGCTCGATGTGGCTGCGCATGATCGCTGCCGGCGGCGGCGGCGGGCTCACGCTCGAGCAGCCCGAGCTCAACATCGTGCGCGGCGCCTACTACGCGCTGATCAGCGCGCTGTCGGGCACGCAGACGATGGCGCTGTGCTCGTTCGACGAGGCCTACACCATCCCGACCGAGTATTCGGCGCGCATCTCGCTGCGCACCATGCAGATCCTGATCGAGGAGATGGGGCTCACCGAGACCGTCGATCCGCTCGGCGGCTCGTGGTACGTCGAGACGATGACCAACCGCATGCGCAGCGAGATGGAACGCATCATCGCCGACACCGACGCCGAGGGCGGCATCGTCGGGCTGATCCGTGATGGCGTGATCCAGGCGCGCGTGTCGGCGCAGGCCTATCAGATGCAGCGCGACATCGAGTCCGGCGCGTTCCCGAAGGTCGGCGTCAACTGCTACCGCAACGATGGCGAGGACGCGCCCAAGGTCGACTTCCACCCGTACAAGGACGACGACGCGCGCGTGCAGATCGACAGCCTCGCGCGCGTGCGCGCCGAGCGCGACGAGGCGCGCGTCGCCTACACGCTCGCGCGCGTCGCCGCCGATGCCGGCGCGGGTCTCAACGTGATGCCGGCCATCGTCGAGGCGGTCAAGGCTTATGCGAGTGTGGGCGAGATCACCCGCCAGCTCGTCAAGGTATTCGGGCGCTATCGCGAACCGATCCGTTTTTGAGCGCCCCCAGGGCCGGGCTGCGCCCAGCCCGCCCCCCGAGGGGGTCAAGAAAACTTGGGGCGGCCCGGCGTTTTCTTGAGAGGCCATTGAGGAAAGAAATGAGCGAAACGATCACCACCTATCTGGCGCCGCGCCGCCTCGACGAGGCCTTGCAGGCGATGGCCGACGGCGATGCCACGGTGCTCTGCGGCGGCACCGACCTCGCACCGCAGACTGAATCCGGCGCGCGCCAGTACAAGGCGAAGCTGCTCAACATTCGCCGCATCGAAGGGCTGGGCGGCATCGAGGCCGGCGGCGACGAGATCCGCATCGGCGCCGCGACCACCGTCAGCGACATTCGCCGCAGCGCCGCGCTCGCCGAGATCGCACCCGTGCTGGTCGAGGCGGCCGAGCATTTCGCCAGCGAGCAGATCCGCAACGCGGCTTCGGTGGGCGGCAACCTGTGCAACGCCTCGCCGGCCGGCGACCTGAGCCCGCCCCTGCTGGTACTGGGTGCCGCGGTCGAACTCGCCTCTTGGCGCGACGGCGCCGTGCACACGCGGCGCATGCCGCTGGACGAGTTCTTCGTCGGCCCCGGCAAGACCGCCAAGGGGCCCGAGGAGCTGCTGACCGCGGTCGTGTTCGACCGGCCCGCAGACGGCTTCGTCGGCCGATTCCGCAAGTCCGGCCCGCGCCCCGCGCTCGAGATCTCCACCGTTTCGGTGGCCGTCGGCGCGCGCGTCGCCGACGGCCGGCTCAGCGGCGTGCGCGTGGCGATGGGGTCGGTCGCGCCCACACCCCTGCGCGCCCGCCACGTGGAGGCTGCGCTCGAAGGCCGGCCGCTCGATGCCGCGACCATCGCCGCGGCCGTCGCCGGCACCGCGGAGGATGCCAAACCCATCGATGACGTGCGTGCCAGTGCGTGGTATCGCGGCCATCTCGTTCGAGTGTTCGTTGAAGAGGTGCTCAATGACGTGCGTGGAAACTGAAATCCGCTTCAAGCTCAATGGCCGCGAAGTCGGCCTGAAGGTGCCGGTGACGATGAAGGCGCTGGCGATGCTGCGCGACAAGCTCGGCCTGACCGGAACCAAGTACGCCTGCGGCGAAGGCGAGTGCGGCGCCTGTACGATCGAGGTCGACGGCAAGACCGTCAACAGCTGCCTGATGTACGCCGTCGACTGCGACGGCCGCGAGGTCGTGACCATCGAGGGGCTGCGCACGCCGGAGGGCCTCCACCCGGTGCAGCAGGCCTTCGTCGACCATGGCGCCGTGCAGTGCGGCTTCTGCATGCCGGGCATGATCATGCAGGCGCGTAACCTGATCGAGAACAACCCGGAGTTGACGAGGGAACAGGCGCAACGGGGCCTCGAAGGCAATCTGTGCCGCTGCACCGGCTACACCAAGGTGCTGGACGCGGTCGAGGCCGTGGCCGCGACGAACACGTGCGGCGGCCGCTGAGCGCGCACGCCCATACCCCGGACCGGAGTTCAACCATGGAAAAGACCGTCACCCCCACGGCGAAGCAAACCCTGATCGGCACGCGCGTCAAAAAGCCCGACGCGCCCGACAAGGCCACCGGCAAGACGCGCTACATCAACGACATGGTGTTGCCGCAGATGCTGATCGGAAAGGTGCTGTTCGCCGGTCGCCCGCACGCCCGGATCGTGCGCCTCGACACCACGGCGGCGCGCGCGCTGCCCGGCGTGCACGCGGTGCTGACCGGCCAGGACGCGGCCGGCCTCAAGTTCGGTTTCGTGCGCGACAACGTCGCGCTCAAGGACAAGGTGCGCTGCGAACACGACGAGATCGCCGCCGTCGCGGCCGAGACGGAAGAGATCGCGCTGCGCGCGCTCGAACTCATCGAAGTCGAGTACGAGGATCTGCCCGGCGTGTTCACGCCCGAGGCCGGTGCCCGCGAAGACGCGCCGCTGATCCACGACGCCTTCCCCGGCAACAAGAGCCTTCATTTCGAGTTCAGGCACGGTGATCTCGCCGCGGCCGAAGCGGCCTCCGACGTCGTCGTCGACAACGTGTTCCGTCCGCACCACGTGACCCACTGCTGCATGGGCACCTCCTGCGCCATCGCCGACTTCGACCACAACGGCAAGCTGACGATCTGGACGCAGACCCAGTATCCCTACAACTACAAGATGGACCTCGCCCCGGCGCTGGGCATCGGTCCCGGCGACATCCGCGTGATCCAGCCGCCGGTCGGCGGCGCCTTCGGCTCCAAGCTCGACGTCTACCCCTACGAGCCGATCGCCGCGCTGCTGGCGAAGAAGACCGGCCGCCCGGTCAAGGTCATCTATTCGCGCGAGGAGGAGTTCAAGGCTTCGCCGACGCGCCAGGCGGCGATCATCCACATGCGCACCGGCTGCACCCGCGACGGCACGCTCACCTTCCGCAGCGCCGACGTGCTGCTCGACAACGGCGCCTACACCTCCTGGGGGCCGACCATCCCGGTCGTCATGATGCGCACCGTGTCGGGTCACTATCGCGTGCCGGTGGTCGACTTCAATGCCCAGGCGATCTACACCAACAACCCCTACGCCGGCTCCTTCCGCGGCTACGGCAACG
>DAOMOP010000287.1:0-3695 GCA_035444405.1 Rhodocyclaceae bacterium | reverse complement strand
CCATCACGCCGCGCAGCTCGCGCTCGGACAGCATGCGCATGATGCCGGTGGTGGCCGCGACGGCGGCATTGTCGGGGTTGCGGCCGGTCGCGAACGCGTTGGGCTGCGCCTCGTCGATGACGTAGACCTTGGGCATCGGCAGCTGCGCGCGCTGCGCGAGCTCGCGCACCATGTTGTACAGGTAGGGCGAGCTGGTCTCGTCGATCTGGCGCGCGTTGTACATCTTCAGCACCATCTTGTCCGAGAACCAGTAGGCCCACACGTTCATCGCGCCACCGAACAGCAGCGCGATCAACATCCCGTCGGCCCCGCCTATCATCGCCCCGACCGCGCCGAACAGCGCGACGATGCCTGCCATCAGAATCGAGGTCTTCATCCAGTTACCGAGCATTGCCGTACCTTCCTGGTCGAGAATCCATGCACACGCCCCGTAGATGGGGGAAGCGATGCGCGTTTTCAATCGCCGCCGGCGGCGGCGAAGCGCGCGCCGACACTGACCGGGAAACCGCGCAGGAATTCCCCGGCCGGCATGCGCCGGCTGCCCGGTCGCTGCAGCTCCGCGATGCGCAGCGCACCGCTGCCGCAGGCGACGACGATGCCGTCGGCGTCGGCCGCGAGCACCGCGCCGGGCTCGCCGCTGCCGGGCTCGTCGGTGGCACGCCAGAACTTGATCGGCGTGCCGTCGAGCGTGCCGAACGCGGTCGGAAACGGATCGAACGCGCGCACCTTGCGTGCGAGCACGGCGGCCGGAGCATGCCAGTCGAGCGCGGCCTCGGCGCGTGTGATCTTGGCCGCGTAAGTCACGCCCACGGCCGGCTGCGGCGTCGCTTCGACCGCTCCGGCGGCGAGCGCGTGCAGCGTATCGACGATCAACTGCGCGCCGAGCGCGGCCAGGCGGTCGTGCAGCGTGGCGGTGGTGTCGTCGGGACGGATCGCCATCGCGCGCCGCGCCAGCATGGCGCCGGTGTCGAGCCCCTCGTCCATCTGCATGATCGTGATGCCGGTCTCGGCGTCACCGGCCTCGATCGCGCGGTGGATCGGCGCTGCACCGCGCCAGCGCGGCAGCAGCGAGGCATGGATGTTGATGCAGCCCAGACGCGGCAGCGCGAGCACCTCGCGCGGCAGGAGCAGTCCGTAAGCCGCGACCACCAGCACGTCGGGCGCGCACGCGGCGAGCGCTGCGCGCTGCGCTTCGCTGCGCAGGCGCTCGGGCTGGTCCACGGCAAGGCCGTGCGCGAGGGCGAGCGCCTTGACCGGACTCGGCGTGAGCTTCATGCCGCGCCCCGACGGCCGGTCGGGCTGGGTCAGCACGAGCGGCACGTCGAAGCCGGCGGCGACGATCGCGTCGAGCGCCGCGGCGGCGAACTCGGGTGTGCCGGCGAACGCGACTTTCAGGGCCGGCGCGCTCACGCGGTGATCCGCGCCTTCTTCGCGAGCTTGCTCTTGATGCGCCCGAGCTTCAACTGCGACAGATACTCGACGAACACCTTGCCGTCGAGGTGATCGATCTCGTGCTGGATGCACACTGCCAGCAGCCCGTCGGCCTCGAGCTCGAACGGCTCGCCGCGCTCGTCGAGCGCGCGCACGCGCACCCATTCGGCGCGCGTGACCTTCTCGTAGATGCCGGGCACCGACAGGCAGCCCTCCTCGCAGGTCTGCTCGCCCTCGCGCTCGACGATCTCGGGGTTGATGAGCACCGTCAGCGCGGACTTGTCCTCGCTGACGTCGATGACGACGACACGCCGGTGAACGTTGACCTGCGTCGCCGCAAGGCCGATGCCGGGTGCCTCGTACATGGTCTCGGCCATGTCGGCCACGAGTCGGCGGATCGTGTCGTCGACCGCCTCCACGGCTTTGGCACGGATGTGCAGGCGGGGGTCGGGGTAGCGAAGAATCGGTAACAAGGCCATGTGAATGCTTGCCGGGTTAGGTCTTTACGTGCAGAATTTCCAGCGTTTTGGCATGCCGAACCGCGTCGTCCGTGACAATCGAATCGACACTGCGGATTGGACCCTACACCGCCGAGCAGCGTTCCGGTCGCAGCGAGATCCGGTCTGCTCCAATCGGAAGCGAGCGATGAACCGCATTATATTCCCTCTCCTCTTCGCCGTTGCGCTGCTGATCGGTGGAAGCGCCGCAGCCCAGCCGCCGGCCCTGGCCGAGGACGCGCCCGACACCTACACGGTGGTGCGCGGCGACACGCTGTGGGACATCTCCGGGCGCTTCCTGCAGCAGCCGTGGCGCTGGCCCGAAGTGTGGCGGATGAATCGCGAGCAGATCCGCAACCCGCACCTGATCTATCCCGGCCAGGTCATCGTGCTCGACCGCAGCGGCCCGTGGCTGTCGATCGGCCGGCGCATCGGCGACGAGCGGCTGTCGCCGCAGGTCTACGAGGAGCCGCTCGACGCCGCGATCGCGAGCATCCCGACGCACGACATCGAGCCGTTCCTGACGCGCCCGCTGGTCGTCGACGAAGCGCGCCTGGCCGAGGCTGCGACCATCGTCGCGACCGAGACGAGCCGCGTGTTCATGGGCAACGGCGACACCGTGTTCGCGAAGGACGTCGCGCCGGAGCACGAGCGCTGGGAGATCTTCCGTCCGGCGCGCCCGCTCGTCGACCCGGTCACCGGCGAGCTGCTCGGGCACGAGGCGCAATACCAGGGCAGCGCCCGCGTGACCGCCCACGGCCGCCCTGCGACGCTGCACATCCTCAGCGCGGTCGAGGAGATCGGCACCGGCGACCGCATGCTCAGGAGCGAGCGTCCGCGCGTGTTCGCATACGTGCCGCATGCGCCCGGGCACGATGTCGCAGGCCGGCTGATCGGCATCTATCGCGGCGTCGTCGAGACCGGACGTCACAACGTCGTCACCCTCAACGTCGGCCAGCGCGAAGGCCTCGAGCCCGGGCACGTGCTGGCGCTGTTCCGCAACCGCGGCAGCGTCACGTACAAGGAAGACGGCACCTCCGAGACCTTCGAACTGCCCGAGCAGCGCTACGGGCTGGCCTTCGTGTTCCGCGTCTTCGACCGCGTCGCCTACGCGCTGGTGATGGACGCCGACGGCCCGGTGACGATCGGGGACAGTGTGCGCAAGCCGTGATCCGGCAGCAAGACCGGCACCGTCGCGCGCCGTCGTGAGCGACGCCGCCGACGACGCGGCCGACGATGCCGCCGAGGCAGAGACCCCGGCGGTCGAGGTCGAGCCGGCGGCGGACGCCGAGACCACCGGCAACTGATTCCCGGCGCGGGGGCGGCAACGCCCCCGCGATGCGGGCCGAAACCGCGGCGCGGGTCGCGGCGTTGGGACAGTCCCACGGTGGCCCGCACCGGACGATCCGGCGCGGGCCCGGATCTGTTCCAAAGGTGCTTCCAATGGCTTTACCCCGCGAAACTTCCGGCATCGGCATCTGGCCCCTCATTCTCGGCGTTGCCGCCGTCATCCTGGCCGCGGTGCTGTTCTTCATGCTCGTCCCGATCCAGAGGCCGGTGCCGACGCCCGACAGCCCGGCCGCGCTGGGCATCGAGGGCGCCCCGGCCGGCGTCACCGGCGACGGGCTGCGCCCCGGCGCCCCGGAAGGCACCGAGGTGCCCCCCGCCGTCGTGCCGGTCGAGCCCGCCCCCGCCGCCCCTGCCGCGACCGCCCCGGCGGAGTGATCCCGGGCCGCGGCGTACCGCAGCCTCCTGGCCCCGCACCGC
>DAOMOP010000286.1:0-3738 GCA_035444405.1 Rhodocyclaceae bacterium | reverse complement strand
TCGCATGCTTGTCGGCGTAGTACTGGTACAGGCTGCCGATGCTGATCCCGGCCACTTCGGCGATGCGGTTGGTGGTCAGACGCGCATGACCTTCCTCCTTCAGGATGCGCAGCGCAGCCTCACGGATCGCCCGCAGGGTTGCGGTCGCCCGGGACTGGGTGGGGCTGCGGCGAAGCGGTGAATGGTGGGAGGCCATGAGCGTTCCTTCGCGTGACGTGGTCCATTGGAGCAAGCCGTCCCCGGCCTGGCTACTCGCATTCAGTGCGATTTCGCGAGCCGGAGGGGAAAGAATAAAGCTCGGTGAAACAATGGCTTGGCAATTGAACCCGGTTTCTTGCCGCGGAAACCGAGCAAAGCTCGGTTTTTGTGGCGCTAGACCGCGGCGGTTGTGCCCCAGGCGGCGAAGTGAGGGTTGGCAAAATCCGCCTTGCCGTATCCCAGAACACCGCCATCGAGGGTGCGGACGATGCCGCCCGCGGCGCGCAGCACGGCATCGCCGGCGGCGATATCCCATTCCATGGTGCAGCCGAGGCGCGGATAGACATCCGCTTCGCCAGCCGCGACCAGGCACAACTTGAGCGATGAGCCGGCGTTGGTCTGGCTGGCGACCTTGCGTCCGGCGAGGAAGGCGGCCAGCGCGTCGGCGTCGCCGTGCGAGCGACTGGCCACGACGGTCAGGCCTTCGGCGGGCGGCGTGCGGCAGGCGATCGTGCGGCGCACGCCCTTGTCCTCGACCAGGGCGCCGAGTGTCGCGCCTCCGGCGAACAGGCGGTCGAGGGCAGGGGCGAAGACGACGCCGAGTACCGGAACGCCGCGCTCGATGAGCGCGATGTTGACGGTGAACTCGCCATTGCGGCTGATGAACTCCTTGGTGCCGTCGAGCGGATCGACCAGCCAGAAGCGCTCGCCCACCGCGGGAATGCGCCCGGCCGCGGCCTCCTCCTCGGAGACGATCGGGATGTCCGGGGTGAGGCGGGCGAGTGCAGGCAGGATCAGGGCTTCGGCGCGCTCGTCGGCTTCGGTCACCGGCGAGGCGTCGGTCTTTCCGCGCACTTCGAAGTCGGTGGCATAGATCCTCATGATCTCGTCGCCGGCGGCGCGGACGACCGGGAGCAGGGCGTCGAGCAGGGCGCTCGGTTCGTATCGCTGGGTCATGGTGGTTCCTGTTCGTGTGTGGGGGGAGCGGGCCCGTTCGGGCCCGCTCGGGTCCGCTGCTTTCAGTCGGCGATGACGCCGCGCAGGCGCAGCGCGGCGATGACCGCGTCGGCGGCTGCGTCGAGCGAGAGCTGGGGCGTGGCGAGCCGCAGTTCGGGGCTCTCCGGCGCCTCGTAGGGCGAATCGATGCCGGTGAAGTTCTTCAGCTCGCCGCGGCGTGCCTTCTTGTAGAGGCCCTTCACGTCGCGCTGCTCGGCGACCTCGAGCGGCGTATCAACGAAGATCTCGATGAACTCGTCGTCGGCCATCAGGCTGCGCGCCATGCGCCGCTCGGACTTGAAGGGCGAGATGAAGGCGGTGAGCACGATCAGACCGGCATCCACCATCAGCCTGGCCACCTCGGCCACGCGGCGGATGTTCTCCACCCGGTCGGCGTCGGTGAAGCCAAGGTCCTTGTTCAGCCCGTGGCGCACGTTGTCGCCGTCGAGCAGGTAGGTGTGGTGACCGAGCGCGTGCAGCTTCTTCTCGACCAGGTTCGCGATCGCGGACTTGCCCGCGCCCGACAGGCCGGTGAACCACAGCACGCAGCTCTTCTGGTGCTTCAGGGCCGAGCGCGCCGCCTTGTCGACATCGACGTGCTGAAGATGGATGTTGTGCGCGCGGCGCAGGGCGAAGTGCAGCAGGCCGGCGCCGACCGTGTTGTTCGACAGCCGGTCGACCAGGATGAAGCCGCCGGTGTCGCGGTTGTCGCGATAGGCATCGAAGGCGATCGGACGGTCGAGGCTGAGGTTGCAGACGCCGATCGCGTTCAGTTCCAGCTTCTTGGCCGCGACGTGCTCGAGCGTGTTCACGTTCACCTGGTACTTGATGTCGGTGATCGTGGCCGTGACCGTCTTGGCGCCGATCTTGAGCAGGTAGGGGCGGCCGGGCAGCATCGGCTCGTCGTGCATCCACACCAGCGTGATCTCGAACTGGTCGGCCACCTCGGCCGGCGCCTCCACCGTGGAGATGACGTCGCCGCGCGAGATGTCGATCTCGTCGGCCAGCGTCAGCGTCACCGACTGACCGGAGACGGCCTGCGCCAGGTCGCCGCCGTGGGTGACGATGCGCGCCACCGTGCTCTCGCGCCCCGAGGGCTGCACGCGGATGCGGTCGCCCGGGCGGATCACGCCGCTCGCCACCTGGCCGGCGAAACCGCGGAAATCCAGGTTCGGGCGATTCACCCACTGCACCGGCAGCCGGAAGGGGGCGCGCTGCATGCGTGCGTCGTCGATCTCGACCGTCTCCAGGTAGCCCATCAGCGTGCTGCCGTGGTACCAGGGCATCGCGCTGCTCGGCTCGATGATGTTGTCGCCCTTGAAGGCCGACAGCGGGATGAAGCTCACGTCCTCGAGCCCGATCTGCGCGGCAAAGGCGGCGTAGTCCTCGCGGATGTCGCGGAAGACCTTCTCCGAGTAGTCGACCAGGTCCATCTTGTTGATCGCCACCACGATGTGGCGGATGCCCAGCAGCGACACCAGATAGCTGTGGCGGCGGGTCTGGGTGAGGATGCCCTTGCGCGCATCGACCATCAGGATCGCCACGTCGGCGGTCGACGCGCCGGTGACCATGTTGCGGGTGTACTGCTCGTGGCCCGGGGTGTCGGCGACGATGAACTTGCGCTTGTCGGTGGAGAAGAAGCGGTAGGCCACGTCGATCGTGATGCCCTGCTCACGCTCGGCGGCCAGGCCATCGACCAGCAGCGCGAAGTCGATCTCGTCGCCCTGGGTGCCGAACTTCTTCGAGTCGGCCTCGACCGCGGCGAGCTGGTCCTCGAACAGCATCTTCGATTCGTAGAGCAGGCGGCCGATCAGGGTGCTCTTGCCATCATCCACGCTGCCGCAGGTGATGAAGCGCAGCAGGCTCTTGTGTTCGTGTGCCTTCAGGTACTGCTTGATGTCGGTGGCGATGAGGTCGGAAACGTGTGCCATCAGAAATACCCCTCTTGTTTCTTCTTTTCCATGGAAGCGGTGGAATCGTGGTCGATCACCCGGCCCTGGCGCTCGGACGTCCGGGTGAGGAGCATTTCCTGGATGATCGCCGGCAGGGTGTCGGCTTCGGACTCCACCGCGCCGGTCAGCGGGTAGCAGCCCAGGGTGCGGAAGCGCACATTCTTCATCATCGGCACCTCGCCGGGCTTGAGCGGCATGCGATGGTCATCGACCATGATCAATGTGCCGTCGCGCTCGACGACCGGCCGCTCGGCGGCGTAATAGAGGGGCACGATCGGGATGTTCTCGAGATGGATGTACTGCCAGATGTCGAGCTCGGTCCAGTTCGACAGCGGGAACACGCGGATCGACTCGCCCTTGTGCTTCCTGGCGTTGTAGAGCTTCCACAGCTCGGGACGCTGGTTCTTCGGGTCCCAGCGGTGCTGCGCGGTGCGGAACGAGAACACACGCTCCTTGGCGCGCGACTTCTCCTCGTCGCGGCGCGCGCCGCCGAAGGCCACATCGAAGCCGTACTGGTCGAGCGCCTGCTTGAGGCCCTCGGTCTTCATGATGTCGGTGTGGATCGCCGAGCCGTGGGTGAAGGGGTTGATGT
>DAOMOP010000285.1:0-3760 GCA_035444405.1 Rhodocyclaceae bacterium | reverse complement strand
GCTGCGCGGCGACGTGGTCGCCGGCATCGGCCTGCTGCTGTGGGGCGCGCTCGTCGTCAGCTGGGTCGACAACCTGGTGCGGCCGCTCGTGATCAGCAGCGCGACACGCATCCCCTTCCTGCTGGTGATGTTCGGCGTGCTCGGCGGCCTGGCCGCATTCGGCCTGGTGGGACTGTTCCTCGGCCCGGTGGTGCTGGCGGTGCTGATGGCGGTATGGCGCGAGTGGATCGAGGAAGCGCATCTGCGCGTGCCTCGCGACGGCAAGGCCGCTTCTTCCGAGCAGCAGTCGGAGGCTCCGGAAGAGCGCGCCTGAGCTCAGGCAGCGCCCGCGATGCCGCGGCGATAGATCGCGAACGCACCCGGCGCCTGTTCGCGGATCGTCGCGATGTCGTCGGCGAGCAGCGACTGCATGACCAGGCCCTGCACGGTGCCGATGAGCAGCGTCGCGGCGGCGGCCGCATCCGTGTCGGCGCGGATCTCGCCGCAGGCGCGGCCGGCCTCGATCACCGCTTGCAGGTGTTCGGCATGGCGGGCGATCAGGGTCCGGGCCAGGCGCTTGGCCGGCGTGTCGCTGGCGCGCTGCAGCTCGCCGAACATCATGCGCGGCACGCCCGGATGACGGGCGATGAAGTCGACGTGGGCGGCGAACATCGCTTCGAGCGCCGCGAGCGGCGTCGCCGCGGCGTCGGCGGCGGCGCGCGTGCTGGCGAGCAGGCGATCGCCGACCCATTCCATCACCGCCTGCCAGATCGCGTCCTTGGTCGGAAAGTGGCGGAACAGCGCGCCCTGCGTGAGCCGCATGCGCGCGGCAATCGCCGCCGTGGTGATTTCGCTCGGGTTCTGCTCGGCCGCGAGGTCGATCACGGTATCGACGGTCAGCGCGCGTCGCTCGTCGGCAGGGAGGTGTCTTGTCGTGGTCATGGGTGCTCCGAGTCGTGGTCGCGTGTCCAGCCCAGGTCGTCGAGGATCACATACAGGGCCGGCAGCGCCACCAGCACCAGCACCGTCGAGGCGAGCAGCCCGAACACCACCGATACTACCAGCGGGATCACCGCGGTCGCCTGCGTGCTGGTCTCGGTGAGCAGCGGCAGCAGGCCGGCGATCGTCGTCGAGGATGAAATGAAGATCGCGCGCAGCCGCGCGCGGCTCGCCCGCCCGGCTGCCGCCGCCGCGTCCAGGCCCTGGCGGCGGTAGGCATCGATGAACTGCACGAGCAGGATCGAGTTGTTCACGACGATGCCGGCCAGCGATGCGGCACCGATCAGCGACGGCATCGACAGGTCGTAGCCCATCAGCACGTGCCCCCAGATCGCGCCGAGGAAGGCCATCGGGATGGCGAGCATGACAATGATCGGTTCGAGATAGCTGCGGAACTGGAAGGACAGGATCACGAAGATGCCCAGGAGGCCGATCGCCAGCGCACGCGCGATGGATTGTCCGGTCTCGGCCGAGCGTGCCACCTGGCCCTCGTAGTGCACGTCGAGCCCGCCATGGCGCTCGAGCAGGGCCGGCAGCCATTGACGCTGAAGGTCCTGCACGATTGCTGCGGCGTTGGCGACGCGGGTGTCGACCTCCGCGGTGACGGTGAGGGTGCGGCGGCCGTCCACGTGGCGGATGCGTGCCCATTCGCGCCCCGGCTCGATCGTCGCCACCGCCGAAAGCGGAACGGCCCGCCGGTCGGCGGACATCACGATCGCGTCGTCGAGCAGATCCAGCGTCGCGCGTTCGGCGGCGCTCTGGCGCACGAGGATCTCGACCGGCTGGTCGCCGATCTGCAGCGTTTCGATGCGCTCGCCGAGCACCCCGGCGCGCAGCTGGCCGGCCACCTCGTCGGCGGTGAATCCGAGCGCGCGGGCGCCGTTGGCCAGCGCGAGGCGGTATTGCGGCTTGCCCGGGCGCAGGTCGTCGAGCACGTTGTAGACGCCTGCGTAGCGCGCGAGCTCGGCCACCAGCTCGCTGCCGGCGCGCTTGAGGCCCTCGAGGTCGTCGCCGTGCAGCCGGATCTCGATCGGCGTGCCGGCCGGCCCGAAGCCCGGTTCCTGGACGTTCAGGCTGATCACGCCAGGGAGCGGTCCGATCGCAGCGTGCCAGCGCGCCGTGAGCTCGGCCAGATCGACACTGCGGCGTTCGGCTTCGAGCAGGTCCACGATGACCGTGGCCACGTGTGCGCCGCGCTCGACGGCGCTCGCGTTGTGCCCGAAGCGTACCTGGACCGCGCGCACCAGGGGGCTGCCGTCGGGCTGCATCGGGGTGAGCGCGGCGTCGATCTCGCGCATCGCCGTGACGACCCGGTCGACCACCGCCTCGGTACGGGCGAGCGGCGTGCCCTGCGGCAGCAGGATGCGGGCCTCGAGCACGTCGCCGTCGATGGCCGGCATGGCCTCCATGCGCACGTTGCCGCCGGCGATGAAACCGACCGAACCGAGCAGCATCACGATCAGCACGCCGAGCACGGCATGGCGCCAGCGCACCGCGGCATCGGCGATGCTGCCGACGCCGGCGCGAAAGCGGGCGAACACGGCGTCGACGCGGGCCCGCAGCGCGGAGTCCGGGCTTTCCGCGAGTGCATGCAGCGATCCCTTGAGGTGATGCGGCAGGATCCAGAACGCCTCGACGAGGCTCGCCGCGAGGGCGGCGATCAGCACCACCGGCAAGACCTCGAGCACTGCGCCGAGCTCGCCGGCGAGAAAGGACAGCGGCGCGAACACCGCCACCGTGGTCAGGAAGGACGACAGCACGCCCGGCAGCACCTCGCGGGTGCCATCCACGACGGCGGCGAGCGGCGAGCCGTGGCCGGCGAGCTGCGCGGCAATGTTGTCGGTGATCACGACCGCGTCGTCCATGACGATGCCGATCGCCATCAGCAGCGCGACCAGCGTGATCATGTTCAACGACAGGCCGAGGAGCGCCATTGCCGCGAACGCACCGGCAAACGCGACCGGCAGGCCGAACACCGCCCACAGCGCCAGCCGCGGCCGGAAGAACAGGCTCATCACGGCGGCGACCAGCAGCAGGCCGACGATGCCGTTGGCGACGAGCATCTGCAGGCGATCGCGCACGATCGAGGTCATGTCCTGCGTGATCGCGAGGCGCACGCCGGGCCCGGTGCGCGCCTGCTCGGCGGCGACCAGCTCGCGCAGTCCGGCCATCACGTCGAGGGCGTCGTCGTGGCGGCTCTTGAACACTTCGAGCACCAGCGCGCGTTCGCCGTCGAAAGTGATGTAAGCGTCGTCGCGCTCGTAGGCCTCGTCGATGCGGGCGATGTCGCCGAGCTGAAGCTCGGCGCCACCCGGTGTGGCGACGATGACCAGCTCGGCGAGCGAGGCCGCCGTGCGGCGCTGATCGACGAAGCGCAGCAGCACGTCGCGGTCGGCCGTCTCCAGCGTGCCGAGCGGCACGTCGATGTTCTGCCGGCCGATCAGCCGTGCGACGTCCCGGACCGACAGGCCGTACTGGCGCAGCGCGTCGCGCGACAACTCGACCTGCCACTGGCGTTGCGAGCGTCCCTGCGTGATCACGCGCGCGACACCGTCGAGCCCGAGCAGCCGCGTCTCGAGCATGCGGGCGTAGCTCTCGAGATGGGTCGGCGACATGTCGCCGGACACGGCGACGGCAGCCACCAGATCGCTGCGGTGCAGTTCGCGCACGACGGGCGTTTCGGCCTGTGCCGGCAGATCGGTGATGGCATCGACCTCGGTGCGCAGGTCGGCCAGGAAGCGGTCGGCGTGGCGGAGGAGTTCCACCGGCAGCTCGGGGTGAC
>DAOMOP010000284.1:0-3777 GCA_035444405.1 Rhodocyclaceae bacterium | reverse complement strand
CGCACGCATCAGGCGGATCGCGATCTGGTCGCGCCCGCGCCGCAGCCGCGCGGCGATGCGCTCGGCGCGATCGAGCGCGGTGAGCGCGCCGCTGTGGTCGAAGTCGAGCAAGGCCACGCGCGCGCTGGCCAGATCGCGGATCAGCCACAGCTCGGCCTCGAGGCCGTTGTCGCGCCGCGTGCCGCCGCGCGCGATCGCCTCGAGCTCGGCGAGCAGCCCGCGGCACGAGCCGAGGCGGTTGCGGGTCGCATGGTGGCGGATCTGCTCGCCGAGGCTGGTCGCGACCAGGCGCGGCTGCGCGCGCGTCTCGCCCAGCGTCGCGAGGCTGCTCAGCGCGTCGAAGGCCTTGCCCTCGCGGCCGCGCTGGCTCTCGTAGCGCGCCAGCGTCACGTAGGCGAGGATTACCGCGTCGGGCAGCGCCGCCTGCTCGATCAGATCGAGGCGGTTCGCCAGCAGCGCGCGCGCCTCCTCCTCGGCGCCGAGCTCCCAGCACGCGGCGGCGAGCCCGGCGGCCTGCATCGCCGCCGGCAGCGAGCGCCAGCCGGCGTTGGCCTCGGCGCGCTCGAGCGCGGCGCGCAACACGCGCTCGGCCTCGCTCGCCGGCCCCTCGACGAGATAGCTCAGGCCGACCGCGAAGGCGCCGTAGGCCGCGTCGTAGAAGCTGCGTGCGATGCGCCCGCGCCCGTCGGAGAGCTGCTGGTACTGGCGCGCCTTGTCGGGAAAGCCGGTATGGATCGCGATGAACGACAGCGAGTTGCAGTACAGCGGCCCCGGTCCGTCGTCACAGTCCTTCAGGCACGACCACGCACGGTCGTAGTGATCGCAGTGGATCGCGACCGCCGAGCGCACGATGTTGGCCTGCAGCACGGAGTCGGGGGTGACGTCCGGGCGCGCCAGGATGAGGTCGGTCAGGCGCTCGGCATCTTCGAGGCGGTAGCACAGCGCGCACGCCCACGCCGCGGTGAGCTGGATCTCCTCGCGCCTCTCGATCTCCTCGGGCGGCAGCCGGTCGACCCACGCGAGCACTTCGGTGATGCGCCCCTGGGCGCCGAGGTGGCGCAGGCGCGTTTCGATCCAGTCCATCGCCTGCTGCGTCATGCCGGCGGCGAACGCGTGCTCGGCGGCCTGCTCGGCGAGCCCCCGCCGCGCGAACCACTGCGCCGCACGCGCATGCAGCGCCTGCACCTCGGCATTCGGCAGCGCCTCGACGAAGCTCTGCAGGTACTCGGCGAACAGCGGATGCATGCGATACACCGCGTCGCCGCCATCGACAGCGGTGACGAGGCCGGTGTTCTGTTCGAGCGCGGACAGGATCGTCGCGCTCGCGCCGTCGCTGACATCGCCGAGCAGCGCGCACAGCTCCGGGTGCAGCGTCTTGACGATCGACGAGCGCACCAGCATCGCAACCACCTCGGGCTCCATGCCGCCGAGCACGAACTGCGAGAAATACTGCGCGATGTCGCCCTTCGCGCCGGACAGCCCGGCCACCATGCCGGCGACGTCGGCGCGGCGCGCCATCGCGTTGGTGACGATCTGCAGCGCCATCGGCCAGCCCTCGGTGCGCTCGTGCAGCAGCGCGCAGGTCTCGACATCGACGTCGTCGCCGAGGCGCCGGCGCAGGAAGGCGATCGTGTCCTCGACGCGCAGGCGCAGGTCCTCGGTCGCGAGCTCGGCATACAGCCCGTGCGCGGCGAGATCCTCGACCGCGAACGGCAGCTCGGTGCGCGAAGCGATCACGACGTGGAAGTTCTGCGGCGCGTTGCGGATCAGGTAGAACACGAACTCGATCGCGTTCGCGTCGGCAAGCTGGTGCAGGTCGTCGATCAGCAGCCAGGTCGGCCGCGCCGCCTCGTGGATCTTGACGAGCACCTCGCTGGCGGCCCACAGCCCGGCGCCCGGATGGCCGAACGGCTCGGCTGCACGCTCGGGCATGTCGATGCCGACGGCGGCGGCGAGCGACATCAGCAGCGCCGGCACCAGCGTGGCGGCTTCGTCGCTGCGCTCGACCGACAGCCACGCGACCGCCGCCCCCTCGGCCAGCAGCTCGCGCCGCAGCTGCACCATCAGCGTCGTCTTGCCGAAACCGGCCAGCGACACCAGCGCGGCGAGCGGATGCTCGGCCGCACGGCGCAGCCGCTCGAGCAGCTGCGGCGAAGCCACCGCCTGCTTCGCGCAGTGCGGCGGCATCGTCTTGAGGGCGAAGTGGTACGGGATTCCGGGGTGAGTGCGGTTGGTCATGATCCGTGGGGCGGTTCGCGGCGGCGTGGCGACAGCCCGGTACGCAAGCGTGAATCCGGCGAGCGCGCCACGCCGACGCACAGACCGCTCAGCCCGGGCGGTCTCCGGCAGTGGTCGCACCGGCGGCCGGTGAGGGAGCGCGGGCGGCGAAGTCCGCGAGGGCCCGCTCGTACTCGGCGATCGCCTCGGCCGGCACCGTCGTGCCGCATTCGTAGCACGCACCGGTGATGCGATCGAACCAGCGGCAGCCGCAGTGCTCGCAGGCGAGTTCCGGCGCGCCGGCCGGGTTGTGGAAAATCATCGGCATGCTCCCAGAAAGGCGAGGCCGAGGGTGTCGAGGAACTCCTCGTAGCCCGCGTCCTGCAGTTCGAACTTCGTGCGCAGCACGAAAAACATGATGCTGCCCTGGCGGATGAGGCGCTTGATCTGCGACAGCGCGTCGCCGTCGAGCGCCGCGCGCAGCGTCTGCAATGCGGCGTCATCGACGACGAAGAGCAGATCGACGCCGGCATCCTGGAAGCCGGGGTAGTCCAGCAGGCTGACCGTCATGCCGGCCCCGTGGGCCTGCCACTTCATCATCGGCACGCCGGCACCGCAGTCGACCAGGCCGGCGACGTGCTTGCCGGGCTGGATGCCGGAGCCGGCACGCGGCACGAAACCCACCGCCGCGCCCGCATCCATGTCGGCGAAGAGCTCATCAAAACGGTCGAGCATCGCCTGCCACGCCCGCGCATCGCCGAAACCCGCCGAGCCGACGGCGGACGCGTCCGCGACCACCGGCTGCATGCGAACCTCCCTGCAATCGGCCACGAATCCACCCGCCTCGAGCGCGCCGCCGGCTGCGATCACTGTCTGCATTCGATCCTCCCCTGCACTGTGCAAGCGCCGCTCATGCACGCCCGCCCGGGCCGGCCTGCGCGCTACGCTCGCAGCGGTCCTCGACGGCGCGTGCCGGCCGCGCAATTGCCGCGACCACGGCGGCACGCGCCGGCACACCGGCGCCGCTCACTCCGGCAGCATCGCCGTGACCTCGATTTCGACCTTCGCACCGTCCTCGACGAAGCCGGCCACCTGCAGTGCCGTCATCACCGGAAAGTGGCGCCCGATCAGCTCGCGATACACCGCACCGATCTCGGCGAGCCGCGCGTTGTACTCGGCGCCGTCGCCCAGATACCAGTTCATGCGCACGATGTGGCTCGGCTCGGCGCCGGCCTCGGCGAGGATCGCGACGATGTTGGACAGTGCCTGGCGCACCTGGCCGACCAGGTCGTCGGTGCGGAACACCTCCTGCTCGTCCCAGCCGACCTGGCCGGCGACGAACACCATGCGTCCCTTCGCGACGATTCCGTTCGAATAACCCTTGGGCCGCTTCCAGCCCGGCGGTTGCAGCATTTGCATCGTCATTGTCATTGCCATTTCTCCTTGGTCAGATTCTCACGCCCATACGGTAGCCTTCATGGATCGCGGCGTCGAGCCCGCGCGCGATCACCGCATCGCCCGCGTCGTGCAGCTCGGCTACCATCCACTGGAACTCGTGGA
>DAOMOP010000283.1:0-3781 GCA_035444405.1 Rhodocyclaceae bacterium | reverse complement strand
CGAGCCGGCCGGCAACGCGCCGCACGGCGCAAACGACGGCCCTGGGCGCGTTCGTGCAGCGCAGGTTCCGCGCCCTGTGTACGCTGGCCGCGGGCCTCCTCGTCGCGGGCAGCGCACAGGCCCAGCCCATCGAATCGCTCACGTGGCTCGCCGAGGAAGCTGCCCCGTTCAATTTTTCGCGCAACGGCGAACCCGCCGGAATTGCCGTCGACGTGCTGGTGGAAGTGTGGGCAAAGCTCGGCATTGACGGCCGCGCCGCCGACATCGGCATCGTGCCGTGGGCGCGCGGCTACCGAATCGCGCAGGAGCAGCCCGGCACTTGCCTGTTCTCGATGACGGTGACCGAACCGCGACGGGCACTGTTCGCCTTCATCGCGCCGCTGCTCGACGCGCACATCGCGGTCATCGCGCCGAAATCACGTCGCCTTGCGCCGTCGTCTACGGCCGATCTCGCGCCGCTCGCCATCGGCGTGGTGCGCGAGGACGTCGCCGAGAAGCTGCTCGTCGAGGCCGGCAGCGCGGCGACGCTGGTGCGCGCCGATTCGGCCCGCAGCCTGGTGCGCATGCTCGCCGGCGGCCGCTTCGATGCGATCGCCTACCAGCTCGAAAGCACGCTATGGACCATGCGCGAGGAAGGCTTCGACCCGGGCGCCTACGAGGCCGTGCTGACGCTGAAGGACGGTCCGGTGGGTTATGCCTGCCACCGAGACACCGATCCGGCCACGCTCGCGCGGCTTCAGGCGACGCTCGACGAGCTGGTCGCCGACGGCACGGTCGAGCGCATCCGCCGGCGCTATCTGGAGTAGTCACAGCCGTTGCGGCACGCGCCGTGCGGCAACGGCATCCGCCCCGTCGGTCGAACACAGCAAGTGGCCGCGCGCGGATTTTTCCCGATACTGCGGGCTTCGGGCGACACGCCCAGGGCCCCGCGTTCGGGCGGGCCCCGCTCACTCGCCCTGCGGTCGCAGGATCAGCGTGTCGCCGCGCTGCGTGAATTCGAGGTGTTTGAGCACGCTCATGCCGAGCAGCACCTGGTCGTCGCGAAAGCCGGGATTGAGGTGGCTGCGCACGTTGGTGACGCGAAACGGCCCGAGCCCGAGCTCGTCGATCACTGCCGCTCGCACCGTGACCGCGCCATTGGCGGTCATCACCTGCATCGGCGCGCCGGGCGACAAGCCGAGCTGTGGACCGAGGTGCGCCGGCACCGAAACGTGGGTTGCGCCGGTGTCGAGCAGAAAGTTCACCGCCTGGCCGTTGATCGTACCCGGCATGACGTAATGGCCGAAGCGGTTGCGCTTCAGCACCAGCTCGGAGGCCCCCGCCTCGACACGCAGGTCGCGGTTCGGATTTTCGCGGCGGTCGAGATAATCCTCGAAGGCGAGCCACAGCAGCATCAGCGCCGCGAGCCACGCCAGCGCGATCATGCCGCGGCCGAGGCGGCGCTGGGTCTGGATCGGTTCGCTCATCGCCGCTCAGACCCCGCCGCCGCGCGCTTCGTTCCACGCCACGAGCGTGCCGACCGGCCGCTCACTGCGTGTGCTGTTGCGTCGCCATGCGATACCGCGGCCGCTACACGAGCGAGCGCGTACCTCACGGCGCCCCCCAAGCAACCAGCGCCGGCGTGGTACCGACCCGCCGACACCGCGCACGCGCGGCGCCGCTCAGGCGAGCACCTGGCCGTGCTCGCGCGTCGCGTGAAAACCGACCTTCGGCCACTTCTCCATCGTCACGTCGAGGTTGTAGCGGCTGCTGGCCAGATACACCGGATTGCCGTCGACGTCCTTGCCGAGGCGGATCGCCTGCTCGCGCTCGAAGTTGCGCCGCGTCGGCTCGTCCGGGAAGGTCAGCCAGCGCGCCGTGTAGATGTCGGCCGCCTCGAAGATCGCATCGACCTTGTACTCGTCCTTCAGGCGCTGCGCGACGACCTCGAACTGCAGCTGGCCGACCGCGCCGAGCAGCATGTTGCCGCCTTCGAGCTCGAACACCTGGATCGCGCCCTCCTCGCCGAGCTCCTGCAGCCCTTTTTGCAGCTGCTTGGTCTTGAGCGGGTCGCGCAGCCGCGCGGCGCGGAAGAGCTCGGGCGAGAAGTACGGGATGCCCTTGAAGCCGAGCTGCTCGCCTTCGGTCAGCGTGTCGCCGATCTGCAGCTGGCCGTGGTTGTGAATGCCGATGATGTCGCCGGCGACGCCGTCTTCCTTGTGCACGCGCTCGTTGGCCATGAAGGTCAGCGCGTTGGCGAGCTTCATTTCGCGGCCCAGGCGCACGTGGCGCACTTTCATGCCGGAGCTGTAGCGGCCCGAGCAGATGCGGAAGAACGCGATGCGGTCGCGGTGCTTCGGGTCCATGTTGGCCTGGATCTTGAACACGAAGCCGGTGAAGGCCGGCTCGGCCGGCTGCACCATGCGCGCGCCGCCGTCGCGCGCCTGCGGCGGCGGCGCCCAGTCGATCAGCGACTGCAGGATCTCCTGCACGCCGAAGTTGTTGATACCCGAGCCGAAGAACACCGGGCTCTGCTGGCCGGCGAGGAAGGCGTCGAGGTCGAAGGGCGGCGAGGCGCCATCGATCAGTTCGACGTCGTCGCGCAGCTGGCCGATCTCGAGCGGGAAGCGCTTGTCGAGTTCGGGGTTGTCGAGACCCTTGAGGATCTCGCCGTCGCTGCGCCGCTCCTCGCCCGGGGTGAAGGTCAGCACCTGTTGCTGCAGCAGGTGATACACGCCGCGGAAGGCCTTGCCCATGCCCAGCGGCCAGGTGACCGGCGCGCAGGTGATCTTGAGCACGTCCTCGATCTCGGCGAGCAGCTCGAAGGGCTCGCGCACCTCGCGGTCGAGCTTGTTGACGAAGGTGATGATCGGCGTGTTGCGCAGGCGGCAGACGTTGAGCAGCTTGATCGTCTGCGCTTCCACACCCTTGGCGGCGTCGATCACCATCACCGCGGCATCCACTGCCGTGAGCACGCGGTAGGTGTCTTCCGAGAAGTCCTCGTGGCCCGGGGTGTCGAGCAGGTTGATGGTGTGGCCCTGGTACTCGAACTGCATCACCGAGCTGGTCACCGAGATGCCGCGTTGCTTTTCCACTTCCATCCAGTCGGACGTGGCATGGCGAGCCGATTTGCGCGCCTTCACCGTGCCGGCGAGCTGGATCGCGCCGCCGAACAGCAGCAGCTTCTCGGTCAGCGTGGTCTTGCCCGCGTCGGGGTGGGAAATGATGCCGAAGGTGCGACGGCGGTCGACGTCGCGCAGCAGCTCGGGGGGAAACGGGGTCTGGGTCATCTGCAAGGCTGGAAAATGCGAAGCCGTCCGCCGGCACACTGCCTTCGGCGAAAGCGGATTTTAGCAAATAATCAGTGGGTTCAGGCAGCGATCGGAGTGACGGCGCGGCCGACAGGGCACCATCGGGCGTTGACAAAAAGCACGACCGTTCGTATTTTGTGCGACATGAGCAAAGGTGAACAGACGCGTGCCGCCATTCTCGAGGCCGCGCTCGCGCAGGCGAGCGAAGGCGGCTTCGAGTCGCTGACCATCGGCCGCCTCGCCGAGCGCACCGGCTTGTCGAAGAGCGGCCTGTTCGCCCACTTCGGATCGCGCGAGGAACTGCAGGTCGCCGCGATCGAAGCGACCGCGCAACGCTTCGCCGACACCGTGTTCGCGCCGGCGCTGCGCGCGCCGCGCGGCGCGCCGCGGCTGCGCGCGCTGTTCGAGCACTGGCTGCAGTGGACCGTCCGCGGCGGCCTTGCGCACGGCTGCCCGATGCAGGCAGCGGCGGTCGAGTTCGACGACCGCCC
>DAOMOP010000282.1:0-3862 GCA_035444405.1 Rhodocyclaceae bacterium | reverse complement strand
GTCCGGCCCGAGCCGTTGCCGCATCCGAGCGCATTCGCCGGGCAGTACTTGTCGCAGCCCCAGCAGATGCGCTCGGGGTGCTTCGGGTGCAGTGGAAACTTCTTGGCCATGGGCAGGGTACGGCGGGTGGTGCGAATGAATGGCTCGACCATACGCCCGGTCGCGCAAGAAATGAATGATGGCGATCAAGCTGCGGACGGTTCGTGCCGCGCCACCTGCCCTGCTCCGGCTGCGCTGGAGCTCGTCAGCCGGCGTAGCCGGGGCTGACGCGATCGAGCCTGCGCAACAGCGCGGGCCACGCAAGCAGGCCACCTTGCCCGTGCGTGACCTTGCGCCACTGCTGCGACGCGCCGTCGACGATGGCCGGCCCGATGTGGATCAGGTCCCCACCACCCGCCTGGGCGCGCACCTGGATCGTGCACGCGGTCTCCATGAAGTACATCGCGACGAAGGCATCGGCCACCGTGGCACCGACGGTCAGCAGGCCGTGGTTGCGCAGCATCAGGCAGCGCCTGTCGGCAAGGTCGCGCACGAGGCGGGGCTTTTCGTCGTCGTTCAGCGCGACGCCCTCGTAATCGTGGTAGGCGAGCGAGGACAGCACGAAGATCGAATGCTGCGACAGCGGCAGCAGGCCGTCGCGCTGCGCCGACACCGCGATGCCGTTGACGCTGTGCACGTGCAGCACGCAGATCGCGTCCTCGCGCGCGGCGTGGATCGCACCGTGGATCGTGAAGCCGGCCGGATTCACCGGGTACGGGCTGTCGAGCACCTTGTTGCCGGCAAGATCGACCTTGACCAGGCTCGACGCGGTGATCTCGTCGAAGAGCATGCCATAGGGGTTGATCAGGAAGTGGTGCTCGGGCCCGGGCACGCGCGCGGAAATATGCGTGAACACGAGGTCGTCCCAGCCGAACTGCGCGACCAGGCGGTAGCAGGCGGCGAGCGCGACACGCTGCGCCCACTCGGCCTCGCCGACGAGCGCGCGCAAGGGCGGATCGGATGCGGTATGAGATGCGTTCATGGCGGTCTCCGCGCAACGGGTCTATGTTAAGTTTATATAGACTGGTCTAGTTAACATGGCAAGCATGGAAACGACGCGAGGCAAGCGCAAGGGCAGCGGCGCACGCACGACGGACACGCGCGAGCGCGTGATCGAGTCGGCCATCACGCTGATGCGCCGCTCGGGCTACTCGGGCGCCGGCATCAACGAGATCCTGCACGACAGCGGCGCGCCCAAGGGCTCGCTGTACCACTTCTTTCCGGACGGCAAGCGCCAGATCGCCAGCGAGGCGCTCGCCGAGTACGCGCGGCGCGTGCTGCCGCTGTACGAGCAGGCACTGTCCGGCGGCGGCAGTGCCGGCGAGCGCGTGCGCCGCCTGCTGGCGCTGGGCGCGGCGCGGCTCGAGCAGGGCGCGTTCCGGCACAGCTGCGCGGCCGGCTGCGTGAGCCTGGACCTGGACGACGAGATGGCGCCGGTACGGCAGGCGGTGGCACACTTTTTCGAGCAGGCGGTCGCCTGCATCGCGCGCCACTTCGACTTCGGCGACGCGGCGCGCACGCGTGCCTTCGCCGGGCTGCTGATGACCACGATCGAGGGCGCCTACGTGCGCGGCCGCGCCGAGCGCAGCCGGGCAGCCTTCGACGAGGCCGCCGAGTGGCTCGCGGCGCTGGCCGAGCACGAGGCCGGGCGCGGCCAGCGCGGTCATGCTACATTCGACGAGTCATCGACCTGATCCGGCCCCGCCCATCGATGCGCCTGAATGCCAAGGAAACCGAGATCATCAGCAAGGCCGCCGCCGAGTGCTTTGGTGCGGATGTCGACGTCCGCCTATTCGGTTCGCGTGCGGACGACAGCAAGAAGGGCGGCGACATCGATCTCTACATTGCCACCAGCGAAACCGACACCGCCGCCGTGATGCGGGCGGAGCTGGCATTTCTGGTCAGCGTCAAGCGGCGGATCGGGGACCAGAAAATCGATCTTGTCGTGGATTACCCGGGCCGCCGCGCCAGACCGGCCATCCTGGACATCGCCCGTCGCACCGGCATTCCCATCCGTCGCCCAACATGAATTCGCCCGACACAACGCTGCTTCGACTGCAGGATGCATGGCGTCAGGCGTGTCGACACGTTCATCACATGCTGCATGCCCTGCGCGCCGTGCAGTCGTTACTGCCACTGGACGCAAGTAGGTACGACACGCTGGATGACGAAGAAATACAGGACTTCGACCAGTTCATCCTGCGCTTCAGCAAGCTGCAGGATGTCATCGGCGCGCAGTTGTTCCCCGCCTTGCTCGAATACCTACAGGAACCGTATTCCGAGCGGCCGATGCTCGACAAGCTCCATCGTCTGGAGCAGCTTGCCTACCTTCCCAGCATCGAAACCTGGCAGACGCTCAGGGAGATACGCAACCGCTTCATGCACGACTACCCGGATGATGCCGAGCGCAATGCCGTCAGCCTCAACCTTGCCACATCAGCGGCTTGTGACCTGCATGCCTTGCTCGCCCACATCGGCCGTCGGCTCGCAGCAGATCAGCCACAGGTCGCCCTCGATCCGCTCGAACCCTGCTGAGCTATTGCGCCTCCCGCGCCTGTCGTTCCCGACCGAAGGGGCTCCTGCTTGATGGGCCGGCTGAGAGACGCGAACAACAAGGAGCAAGCGCAATGAAACCCCGCATCACGATGATCACCCTCGGCGTCGACGACCTCGAGCGCGCGCTGCGCTTCTACCGCGACGGCCTGGGGCTGGCGAGCGACGGCATCGTCGGGGCGGAGTTCGAGCACGGCGCGGTGGCGTTCTTCGACCTGCAGGCGGGGGTGAAGCTCGCGCTGTGGCCGCGCGCGAGCATCGCGCACGATACGGGGCTGCCCCGCGGCAGCCCGAGCGCGACCGAGTTCACGCTCGGGCACAACGTCGCCTCGCGCGACCAGGTTGACGCGCTCATGGCTCTGGCCGCGAAGGCCGGCGCGGTGATCGTCAAGCCGGCCCATGACACCTTCTGGGGCGGCTACGCCGGTTACTTCCAGGATCCGGACGGCCACCTGTGGGAAGTCGTGTGGAATCCGCAGCTCGAAGTCGTCGACTGAAACGCGACGCGGCTGATCCGGGCTGCGATGTGTCGAAATTCTCACAATGAATCGACACGCCCCGAGCCCCTCGCGGCCACCGGCCCGGGCGCACACCACGACAGACCGGCGCTCGTACAGGGGCCACCTTTCGCACCGCCCCGACTTGCACGAACTCGCCGTCACCCGGCCTTGCGAAAGGTCAGATTGAGGCGTTGCGCGCCGACGAGCGCATGGTGGCCGTCGCGCAGCGCGAGCACGCCGTGGTAGCGCAGCCGCGCCGGCCCGCCCCATACGACGACGTCGCCATGCGACAGCGGCACCCGCACGGGCCGCTCGGCCCGGCGCAGGCCGCCGAACAAAAACATCGCCGGCAGGCCCAGCGACACCGACACGATGGGCTGGTCGAAGTCGTGTTCGTCGCGGTCCTGGTGCAGCGACATGCGCGCACCGGGCAGGTAGCGGTTGATCAGGCATGCGTCCGGCGCGAAGTCGTCGTAGCCGCCGCGGCGCGCCGCCGCGACGGCGAGCCGGCGCAGCACCTCGGGCATCGCCGGCCACGCACGGCCGTCGAGCGGGTCGGTGGCACTGTAGCGGTAGCCGCGCGCGTCCGACACCCAGCCGAGCGCGCCGCAGTTGGTCATCGCGACCGACATGCGGTGCCCGCCGGGCACCTCCATGTGGCGAAACGGCGCGGCCGCGGCGACCGCCTCGATCGCGGCGACGAGTGCGGCGGCCGGCTTCGCGGCGAAGCCGCGCAGCACCACCGCGCCGGGCGCGAGCGGCTGGCGGCG
>DAOMOP010000281.1:0-3875 GCA_035444405.1 Rhodocyclaceae bacterium | reverse complement strand
ACGTCTCGCACCTGAACCTGCACAAGACCTTCTGCATCCCGCACGGCGGCGGCGGACCGGGCGTCGGCCCGATCGGCGTCAAGGCGCATCTCGCGCCCTTCCTGCCGGGTCATGCCTCGGGCGGGCTGAAGGGGATCGGCGCCGTGTCGGCCGCGCCCTACGGTAGCGCCAGTATCCTGCCGATCACCTGGACCTACATCACGCTGATGGGGCGCGATGGCCTGCGCCGCGCGACGGCGATGGCGATTCTCAATGCCAACTACATCGCCCGGCGCCTCGAGGCCCACTACCCGGTGCTGTACCGCGGCGAGAACGGCATGGTCGCGCACGAGTGCATCCTCGACCTGCGCCCGTTGAAGGACGCCACCGGCACCACCGTCGATGACGTCGCCAAGCGCCTGATCGACTTCGGCTTCCACGCGCCGACGATGTCCTTCCCGGTGCCCGGCACGCTGATGGTCGAACCGACCGAAAGTGAGTCCAAGGAAGAACTCGACCGCTTCTGCGACGCGATGATCGCGATCCGCGAGGAGATCGCCAAGGTCGCGAGCGGCGAGTTCGACGCCAAGGACAACCCGCTGGTGAACGCCCCGCACACCGCCGAAGCGATCGCCGGCGAATGGACCCACCCGTACAGCCGCGAACAGGCCGTGTATCCGCTCGCGAGCCTGCGCGCCAACAAGTACTGGTCGCCGGTCGGCCGGGTGGACAACGTGTATGGCGACCGCAACCTGGTGTGCGCCTGCCCGCCGATGTCCGACTACGAACAGGCCTGAGGAGAATCCCGATGAAAACATCCCTCGTCGTCACCGTGATCGGCGCCGACCGTCCGGGTCTCGTCAATGCGCTCGCCGCGCGCGCCTCGGCCGCCGGTGCGAACTGGCTGGAAAGCAGCATGGCGCATCTGGCCGGGCACTTCGCCGGAATCGTGCGCCTGGAAGTCGTCGAAGGCGACGTCGGCAAGCTCGAGGCCGGCCTGCGCGAGCTCGAAGCTGAAGGCCTGCGCCTGACGGTCGAGCGCGGCGAACCCGCCACGGTGCCGGTCGCGCAGCGTGTCACGACGCTCGAACTGGTCGGCCATGACCGTCCCGGCATCGTGCGCGAGATCTCGGCCGCACTGGCTCGCAAGGGCGCCAGCATCTGCCGGCTCGAGACCGCGTGCGAGAACGCGTCGTTCAGCGGCGAGCCGCTGTTTCGAGCGAGCGTCGAAGTGCAGCTTCCCGCGTCGGTCGAACCCGCGAGCCTGCAGGCCGAGCTCGAAGCGCTCGCCAACGAGCTGATGGTCGATCTCAGGCTCGAGGACAAGGCAGCGAACTGACGCAGCACCGCCTGCACGAACCTCGCGCCCCTGCCCTGAATCCTTTCGGAGAACCAAGAATGTTTGCCCCAGACATGCAGATCGCCGGCTACGACGCCGAGCTGTGGAACGCCATCGAAGCCGAGCGCCAGCGCCAGGAAGACCACATCGAGCTGATCGCGTCCGAGAACTACGCCAGCCCTCGCGTGATGCAGGCGCAGGGCACGGTGCTGACCAACAAGTACGCCGAGGGCTACCCGGGCAAGCGCTACTACGGCGGCTGCGAGCATGTCGACGTCGTCGAGCAGCTTGCCATCGACCGCGCCAAGGAGCTCTTCACCGCCGACTGGGCCAACGTCCAGCCGCATTCCGGCTCGCAGGCCAATGCCGCGGTGTACCTCGCGCTGCTCCAGCCCCACGACACCATCCTCGGCATGAGCCTCGCCCACGGCGGCCACCTCACGCACGGCGCCAAGGTGAACTTCTCGGGCAAGATCTTCAACGCCGTCCAATACGGCGTCACCGATGACGGCGTGATCGACTACGACGCCCTCGAGGCGCTCGCCGTCGAGTGCCAGCCGAAGATGATCGTCGCCGGCTTCTCGGCCTATGCGCGCCATCTCGACTTCCCGCGCTTCCGCGCGATCGCCGACAAGGTCGGTGCGCTGCTGTTCGTCGACATGGCGCACGTCGCCGGCCTCGTCGCGGCCGGCCTGTACCCGAACCCGGTGCCGTTCGCCGACATCGTCACCAGTACGACCCACAAGACCCTGCGCGGCCCGCGCGGCGGCATCATCGTGGGTCGCGCCAATGCCGACATCGAGAAGAAGATCGCCTCGATGGTCTTCCCCGGCACGCAGGGCGGCCCGCTGATGCACGTCATCGCCGCCAAGGCCGTGGCCTTCAAGGAAGCGCTCGAGCCGGCGTTCAAGGACTACCAGCAGCAGGTCATCGCCAACGCCCGCGCGATGGCCGGCGTGTTCGTCGAGCGCGGCTACAGGATCGTCTCCGGCGGCACCGACGATCACCTCTTCCTCGTCGATCTCATCGCCAAGGGCATCACCGGCAAGGCCGCCGACGCGGCGCTCGGCGCGGCGCACATCACGGTGAACAAGAACACCGTGCCGAACGACCCGCAGTCGCCCTTCGTCACCAGCGGTATCCGCATCGGCACGCCGGCCGCCACCACGCGCGGCTTCGGCATCGCCGAGGTCACCGCACTGGCCGGCTGGATCTGCGACATCCTCGACGACATCGACAACCCTGCGGTGGTCGAGGCGGTGCGTGCCAAGGTCACCGAGCTGTGCCACCGCTTCCCGGTGTACGGGCGCTGAGGCAGGGAGCGGCATCATGGCACTGAGCGTCTTCGACCTCTTCAAGATCGGCATCGGGCCGTCGAGCTCGCACACCGTCGGGCCGATGCGTGCGGCGCAGGTCTTCGCCGACGGCCTGAAGGAGACCGGGCTGCTTGTGCGCGTCGCGAGCGTCAAGGCCGAACTCTTCGGCTCGCTCGGCGCAACGGGCAAGGGCCACGGCAGCGACAAGGCGGTGTTGCTCGGCCTGGAGGGCGAGGCGCCGGATCTGATCGATCCCGAACAGGTCGAAGGCAAGCTCGCGCGCATCCGCGGCGAGCAGCGCCTGATGCTGGCCGGCGAGCACCCGATCGCCTTCGTCGAGCGCGAGCATCTCGTGATGCACCGCCGACAGTCGCTCCCCTATCACCCGAACGGCATGCGCATCACGGCCTTCGACGCCGCCGGTGAGCCGCTCGCCGGCAAGGTGTACTACTCGGTCGGGGGCGGCTTCGTCGTCGACGAGAGCGCAGCCGGGGCCGACCGCATCGTCGCCGACACGACGCCGCTCGCGCACCCGTTCCGCAGCGGCGACGAACTGCTGGAGCGGTGCCGAGAACGGAATCTCTCGATCAGCCAGTTGATGCTGGAGAACGAGCGTGCCTGGCGCAGCGACGCCGAGACGCGCGCGGGGCTCCTCAGGATCTGGGACGTGATGCAGCTGTGCGTGCGCCGCGGCTGCGAGAAAGAGGGCATCATGCCCGGCGGCCTGCACGTCAAGCGTCGCGCCGCCGAGCTCTATCGCAAGCTCTCCAGCGCCCCCGAAGCGAACATGCGCGACCCGCTGACGGTGTTGGACTGGGTCAATCTGTACGCGCTCGCCGTGAACGAAGAGAACGCCACCGGCGGGCGCGTCGTGACGGCCCCGACCAACGGCGCCGCCGGCATCGTGCCCGCGGTGTTGCATTACTACAGCCGCTTCACGCCCGGCGCGAACGAGGAGGGCGTAGTGCGCTTCCTGCTCACCGCCGCGGCGATCGGCATCCTCTACAAGGAAAACGCTTCGATCTCGGGCGCCGAAGTCGGCTGTCAGGGCGAAGTCGGCGTGGCCTGCTCGATGGCCGCCGGCGCGCTTGCAGAAGTGTTGGGCGGCACCCCCGAGCAGGTCGAGAACGCGGCCGAGATCGGCATGGAGCACAACCTGGGGCTCACCTGCGATCCGGTCGGCGGGCTGGTGCAGGTGCCCTGCATCGAGCGCAACGCGATGGGCGCGATCAAGGCGATCA
>DAOMOP010000280.1:0-3897 GCA_035444405.1 Rhodocyclaceae bacterium | reverse complement strand
GGCCGCGTCGCTGCCAAGCATGCGCGCCGCCCCCTCCCCTGCGGTCACGCGATGGCGCACCAGCCGTTGGCCGTGCAGCTCGGTGATCTCGAAGCGCGGCGCCCGTGTGCCGGCACGGTCCCACAGAATGCCGGAAACCATGCCGGCCACCTGCGCGGCAAGCCCCGGCGGACCGTACAGCCGGCACGCCGGCAACTCGCCGATGCGAGCCCGCAACAGCCCCGGAAAGCCGCCGATGTGGTCGAAATGCGCGTGCGTGACGAACACGTCGGTGATCTGGTGCGCGATGCGCGCCCGCAGCCGGTCGGCCTGGCCGAGGTCGAACAGCAGGCTGCGCCGCTGGTGGCGCAGGCGGATGTGCAGCAGCGGATCGCCGAAGACGCCGTTGACCAGCGTCGCGTGGTAGAGGCCCGTGCGCACGACCGGCATCGGGCCGTCCGCCGTGCCGGCACGACACAGCGGAGCGACCACCTCCGGCGGCGGCTTCGCCTCGTCGGACTTGCGAAACGGCACGGCGGTGACCAGCATGCCGTCGTCGTTGCGCCGCGCGTCGCGGATGATCAGCGCGGCGACGGGCTCGGCCACCGGCGGTGCGCGCACGCGCAGGCGCGTGCCGTCGAGCGTCAGCACTTCACCCATCGCCAGCGTCCGGCCGCATGCGCCGAGCAGGCCGACCTGACGCCCCGACCACGCGCCAGGCGCGTCGCGCGGCGGCGGCATGCCGACCACGGCGACGGCGTCGAGCTCGAATTCGTGCTCGGGCGCCTGCTGCAGATGCGCATCCCACGGCGCCGTGCGGCGACGCTCGCGGGCGAGGCGGCCCGGCCGCCGGGCGGCCGCATCGGCGCACAGCGGCACGACCGCGAGGCCCACCGCATGCAGCTCGTCGCGCAGCGGCGCGGGCTCGTCCGCCGCCGTCAGCACGACCGCCGCCTGCGCGCACGCGGCGACGGCCAGCGCCGGAACGAGCTCGGCGGCCGCAGCGCCGCGCACGACGCCCGGGGCATCGACGATCAACGGACCCTCCCGGCACGAATGCGTCGCCAACAGGCGTCCGACGGCCTCCACCAGCGGCAGCCGGAAGCGCGCCGCATCGAGGCTGCACAAGGCTTCGCTGGCCTCGACCTGCCAGCGTCCGCGGTCCCACACGGCCAGGCAGACGGCGCCGGGCAGGCCCGCCGCGGGCAGGCCCGGATCGGCACCGAGCAGGTAGCACCGCTGGCCACGCGCATCGAGTGCGGCCGCGGCGCGCGCGGCCAGCGTGCTCTTGCCGGTGCCCGGCGCACCGGCGAGCAGCACGCGCCGGTGCCGCCGCAACAGCTCGAGCACAGGATGCCCGTCCGCCAGCGCACCGAGGCCGCACGCGCTCACGCGCTCAGACCCAGGCGCTCATGCCACTGTGCGATCGACTCGTCCGGATAGCGTGCGAACTGCCTGTCGCGCGGCCCCGCCTGTACTTCGACCCACGGCGCCTTGAACTCGAGCATCAAATGGGTGCGCTCGGGCGGGCGCGGCAGCGGCGTGTCGATGGCCGACGCGAACGGATGGACGAGCTCGGGCCAACGCGGATCCCACACCCACAGCGCACTGCCGCAGACGCCGCAAAAGCGCCGTTCGGCGAGACTTTCCTCGACGGCACCGGTGTCCTCGTCGCGAATGCGTGCGCGATACACCCGGACATGTTCTTCGCCGCACACCTTCAGGCTCGCGAAGCTGCCGCCGAGGTTGATCGCAAAGCCGCCCCCGCCGGCCGTCTTGCGGCAGATCGAGCAGTAGCACAGGTTGAACGGATACGGATGCTCGGACTCGACGGTGAAGCTCACCGCCTGACAGTGACAGGAACCTTCCAGCAACATGGCTTTGCCCCCTTCTCAGGTCGCCTACGCGCCGAACGCGACCGCATTCCACAAAAGATCGGGCATTTAGGCAGCCGGCGCAAACGCGGGCAAGCCAGCCCGTAAGCGCGCCACCGCCGCCGTCGACGGCCATGCCACGGCACCGCCTGTCCACGTCGGTAGACTGCGCACGAACCGGTGCGGTTCGGCACCGCACGCAACCGCTGCACATCGGCGCGCGGGCCGAGCCGGCCAGCCGGGCATCGCCCCTGCGCATGTGCCGCATGTGCCTGCCGGCGCCATCGCGAACGCGGGGCGCCGTCGGCCACGCGCACCGCGCGCCGTCGGCTCCACTTCCCGCACCAACTCCGGCCGGCAAGCCGCGGGCGGCTTGCGCCGCACCATGCGCTGGCACAGAATGTCACGAGCACGCAAGCCGGAGAACGTCATGGGAGAAGCGCAACGACGCGCACCGCTCGACCGCCCCGCCTACCTGTCATGGGAAGCCGAGCAGCCGGACAAGCACGAGTATCTCGCCGGCGAGGTGTTCGCGATGGTCGGCGCGCGGCGTGAACACGTATTGACTGCCGGCGCTCTGCACGCGCGCTTGCGCGAGCACGTGAAGGGCACGCCGTGCCGGAGTTACGTGTCCGACATGAAGCTCTTCATCGCCGCCGCGGACGCCTTCTTCTATCCCGACGTGATGGTGAGCTGCGACGAGCGCGACCGGCGCGCGGATCTCGCGCTCGAGCACCCGGTGCTGATCGTCGAGGTGCTGTCCGAAGGCACCGCCGCCTTCGACCGCGGCGCCAAGTTCGCCGCCTACCGCAAGCTCGACAGCCTCGCGGAATACCTGCTGGTCGACATCGACGCACGCCGCCTCGAGCTCTACCGGCGCGAGGCCGATCACTGGCTGCTGTTCGAGACCGACGCCGATCGACCGCCGCTGACGCTGGCAAGCGTCGACATGACGCTGTCGGTGGCCGAAGCGTTCGAGGACCTCGCCGACTGACGCGCCGGCGCCTGCCCGCCCGTCGCGCGCGGGGCCGGCCGTACGCGCTGCGCTACGCGCGCACGGCCGGCTCGTCGCCCTCGAGCGCGGAGAAGCGCACCGGCAGCACCTCGCGCGTCGCGACCTTGCCGGTCATGTCCGTGGTGACGAGCAAGAGCTGCTGGCTGTCGGGCAGGCCCGCCGGGATCACCATGCGTCCGCCGGGCTTGAGCTGCATGATCAGCGACGGCGGGATCAGATCGGGGGCCGCGGTGACGATGATCTTGTCGAACGGTGCATGCGCGGGCCAGCCATGCGCGCCGTTGCCGGCCCTGACCTCGACGTTCGTGCAGCCGGCATGGGCGAGACGCTGGCGGGCCTGCGCCGCGAGCTCCTCGATGATCTCGATCGTGTAGACCCGCCTTGCCAGCAGCGACAGGATCGCGCTCTGGTAGCCGAGCCCGGTGCCGATCTCGAGCACGACGTCGTCGGCACCGAGCTCGAGCAGATCGGTCATCAACGCGACGATGAACGGCTGCGAGATGGTCTTGTCGTAGCCGATCGGCAGCGGGCGGTTCAGGTACGCGTAGGGCTTGAGCTCGAGCGGCACGAACTCGTGACGCGGCACGCGGCCGATCGCGTCGATCACGCGCGCATCGAGGAAGTCCTTGCCGAGCTGCTCGCCCAGCATCGCGGTCTCGGCGACGACCTCGACGATCATCTCGTCGCGCAGCGTCGCAAACAGGTCTTCTTCCATCGGCGCAGGGCTCCCCGGAGCATGTGCGGACACCACCGCATTCGGCGTCGACCAGCACATGCGCGCCCCGTTCCAGCGCCGTGCCGTGAAGCGGCCCGGGGTCACACGGCCGGGCGGGCGGCACATCGTGCCGCCCGACATCACCATCTGGGAGGCGGCGGCGCCGGACGCGAGCCTGCTCTTCCTGCTGGTGGGCGCGGTGGTGCTGGTGCCGATGATCCTCGGCTACACCGCCTACGCCTACTGGGTGATCCGCGGCAAGATCCGCCCCGGCGAAGGCTACCACTGATGCCGCTGCCGCCGGCCGCGCGCCG
>DAOMOP010000279.1:0-3926 GCA_035444405.1 Rhodocyclaceae bacterium | reverse complement strand
CGTGGTGCGCGTCAATGACCGCGGCCCCTTTCTGCGTGGGCGCCTGATCGACCTGTCGTACGCGGCGGCGCACCGCCTCGGCTACGTCAATGCCGGCAGCGCGATGGTCGAGGTCGAGGCGATCACCCACGAGGACATTCGCGTGGCGATGGCGAGCGGCCGGCCTGCCGCCCCCGCGGGCGGCCCCGCAGCGGTTGAAACGCTGGCGACCCGGCGCGAGGCCCCGCTCGAGCAGGTCGCGATCGCGCCGCTGCCGGCCGTCGCGCCTGCCCCGCCGGCCGGCGCCGCGCCGGCGGCCGCTATCGGGCCGGCGCTGCCCGCCCGCACCTCCGGCGTCGCATCGTCCGTGGCCGCGCCGCCGGCGGGACCGATGGCGCAGCCCGCAGCGCGCGTCGGCGCGGCGGCGCCCGGGAGCGGAGCCTACCTGCAGCTCGGTGCCTTCTCGACCCCGGCCAACGCCGAGGACTTGTTCGCGCGTGCGCGTGCGCGACTCGACGCGCTCGCCGATCGCCTGCACCTGCTCGACGACGGCGGACGCTATCGCCTGCAGATCGGGCCGTTCGCCTCTGCCGACGAGGCGCGCCTCGCGGCCGCGCGCATCGGCGCGCTGCTCGACCTGCAACCGTTTCTCGTGATGCGCTGAACCAACCGCTCGTGCCGCGGTCCGTGATCGGTCGATCGCGGGCTGCGCCGCGGCGCCGCCGTTCTTCCGCCCTTTTGACCACAGCCGATACCTGCGACCCCGATGCCCATGCGTTTCCTGATCAGCCTGCTCTGCCTCGTCTTCTCCGCCGCCGTCTTCGCGCAGACCCCGCCACCGCCGTCGCTCGCGGCCAAGTCATGGCTGCTGCTCGACCACAACACCGGGCAGCTGATGGCCTCGCACGACGCCAACCAGCGCATCGAGCCGGCCTCGCTGACCAAGCTGATGACCGCCTACATCACCTTCTCGGCGCTGAAGGCCGGCACGATCTCGCTCGATCAGGAAGTGGCGGTGTCCGAGAAGGCCTGGCGCATGATCGGTTCGCGCATGTTCATCGAGCCGCGCAAGCCGGTCACCGTCGAGCAGCTCATTCACGGCATGATCGTCCAGTCTGGCAACGACGCGTGCGTCGCGCTGGCCGAGCTGATCGCCGGCTCCGAGGAGGCCTTCGCCCACATGATGAACCGCGAGGCCGAGCGGCTGGGCATGCGCAACTCCCACTTCACGAATTCCTCCGGCCTGCCCGACGAGAACCTGTACACCACGGCGCACGATCTGGGGCTGCTCGCCTCAGCGCTGGTGCGCGACTTTCCCGAGTTCTACCGCATCTACTCGACGCGCGAATACACCTACAACGACATCACGCAGCCCAACCGCAACCGCCTGCTGTGGATGGACGCGACCGTCGACGGCATGAAGACCGGCTACACGCAGGCGGCCGGCTACTGCCTGGTGTCCTCGGCCGTGCGCGGGCCGCGGCGGCTGATCTCGATCGTGCTCGGCGCCGAGTCCGAGACCATCCGCGCGCAGGAATCGCTGAAGCTGCTCAACTACGGCTTCCAGTTCTTCGACACCGTGCGCCTCTACACGGCGGGGCAGGACTTGTCGCACTTCCGCGTCTGGAAGGGTGAGGTGAACGAGGTGCCGGTCGGCTTCCTCGACGATCTGGTGGTGTCGCTGCCCAAGGATCAGTCCGACAAGGTGCAGGCCTCGCTCGAGAGTCGCCAGCCGGTCATGGCGCCGATCTTCAAGGGTCAGGAGATCGGCACGCTGAGCCTGAGCGTAGACGGCCAGGTGATCGGCCAGTACCCGGTGGTCGCGCTGGCCGAGGTGCCGGTGGCCGGTTTCTTCGGCCGTCTGTGGGATGCGCTGCTATTGTGGATCAAGAGCCTGTGACGCGTCCGGCGGGGCGCACGAGACGATGAGCACCTGCTATCTCGACGGCGAATTCATGGCGCGCGAGGCCGCGCGCGTCTCGCCGATGGACCGCGGTTTCCTGTTCGGCGACGGCGCCTACGAGGTGATCCCGGTCTATGGTCGGCGCCCCTTCCGCCTGCCCGAGCATCTGGCGCGCCTCGAGCGCACGCTCGCGGCGATCCGCCTGCCGAACCCGCTCGAAGCCGCGGCGTGGACGGCGACCATCGCCGAGCTCGTCGCGCGCAACCCGTGGGACGACCAGGCCGTCTATCTGCAGGTCACACGCGGGGTCGGCGCGCAGCGCAACCACGCCTTTCCGATGCCGACCGCGCCGACCGTGTTCCTGATGAGCGACGCACTGGTGCCGCCGCCGCCCGTGCTCGTCGCCAGCGGCGTCGGCGCGGTCACCGCGACCGACTTCCGCTGGCTGCGCTGCGATCTGAAGACGGTGTCGCTGCTCGCCAACTGCCTGCTGCGCCAGCAGGCGGTCGACGCCGGCTGTGCCGAGACCATCCTTTTCCGTGACGGCTTTCTGACCGAAGGGGCGGCGTCGAACATCTTCATCGTGCGCGACGGCGTCGTGCTCGCGCCGCCGAAGAGCCACCTGATGCTGCCGGGCATCACCTACGACATCGTGCTCGAGCTCGCCGCGCGTCACCAGATTCCGCATGCGGTGCGCGAGATCACCGAGCAGGAGGTGCGCACGGCCGACGAGGTGTGGATGACATCGTCGTCGAAGGAGGTGCTGGCGGTGACGCGCCTCGACGAGCGGCCCGTCGGCGCCGGCACGCCGGGCCCGCTCGCGCAGCGCATGTACGCGCACTATCAGCAGTTCAAGGACAGGGAGAGGCAGCGGTGAGCGGAACCAGTCGCGAGACGCTGATCGAATTTCCGTGCGACTTCCCGATCAAGATCATGGGCGCGCGCGTCGAGGGCTTCGCGCAGGCGGTGGTCGAGGTCGTGCTCGTGCACGACCCGCACTTCGACCCCGCCACGGTCGAGATGCGCCCGTCGCGCAAGGGCAACTATCTCGCGCTGACCTGTACGGTGCGGGCGGTGTCGCAGGCGCAGCTCGACGCGCTGTACCGCGACCTGAGCGGCCATCCGATGGTCAAGGTGGTGCTGTGACGCCGGTGCAGACGCCCGAAAGCATGGCTGCGCTGGTCGTGCGCCGTCTCGGCGAGGTCGCGTACGAGCCGACCTGGGCGGCGATGCGCGCCTTCACCGCCGAGCGCGGCCCGGACACGCCCGACGAGATCTGGCTGCTGCAGCATCCGCCGGTCTACACGCTCGGCCAGGCCGGCAAGCCCGAGCATCTGCTGCGCGATACCGGCATTCCGCTGGTGCGCATCGACCGCGGCGGGCAGATCACCTACCACGGCCCCGGGCAGCTCGTCGCCTATCTGCTGCTCGATCTCGCGCGCCGCCGCCTCAAGGTGCGCGAGCTCGTCGCGCTGATGGAAGCGGCGCTGATCGACTGTGTGGCCGACTACGGCCTCGCGGCCGCGCGCGTGGCCGGCGCGCCGGGCGTGTACATCGACGGCGCGAAGATCGCCGCGCTGGGGCTTCGCGTGCGCAACGGCTGCAGTTATCATGGGCTGGCATTGAACGTCAATATGGACCTCGCGCCGTTTGCGGGCATCAACCCGTGCGGCTACGAAGGGCTGGCGACCGTGCAGCTGGCCGATTTCGGCATCGACGCGAGTGTGGCCGAGGTCGGCGAGCGCCTGCTCGGCCATCTCGCGCGTCTGCTGCCGCCGGTGAGCGCACACGCACCGGTGAATGCGCCGTGACGCCGAGGCCGCGCCACCCGACAACAAACACCGCAACACCCTCGAGAGAGCAATGATGGAAACCCCTGTCCGCAAGCAGCGCGGTGCCGACAAGACGGCCCGCATCCCGATCAAGATCGTGCCGGCCGAGCGCCTGAAGAAGCCCGAGTGGATCCGCATCCGCCTCGGTGCGGGCGAGCAGGCCGAGCGCTTCAACGAGATCAAGGCCACGCTGCGCGACCACAAGCTGCACA
>DAOMOP010000278.1:0-3973 GCA_035444405.1 Rhodocyclaceae bacterium | reverse complement strand
GCTGCGCGGCGGCGGCACCAAGCACTCCTACGGGCGGCAGCCGAGCGGCGAGCCGTTCGACACGCGCGGCTACACGGGCGTGGTCGCCTACGAGCCGACCGAGCTGGTCGTGACCGTGCGGGGCGGCACGCCGCTCGCCGAGCTCGAACACGTGCTGGCTGAGAGCAAGCAGATGCTTGCCTTCGAGCCGCCGCATTTCGGTGCGGATGCAACGGTGGGCGGCTGCGTGGCGAGCGGCCTGTCGGGGCCGCGGCGCCAGGCCGCCGGAGCGCTGCGCGATTTCGTGCTCGGCGTGAAGCTCATGGACGGGCGCGGCGACGTGCTGCGGTTCGGCGGCCAGGTGATGAAGAACGTGGCCGGCTACGACCTCTCGCGCCTGATCGCCGGCAGCCTCGGCACGCTCGGGCTGCTGCTCGAGGTGTCGCTGAAGGTGCTGCCGCGCCCGGCCTGCGAGCGCACGCTGCGCTTCGAGGCCGGCGAGGCCGAGGCGCTCGAGCGCCTGAACCGCTGGGGCGGCCAGCCGCTGCCGCTGTCGGCGTCCGCCTGGGATGCCGGCATCCTGACCGTGCGCCTGTCCGGGGCCGAGGCAGCGGTGCGCTCGGCCGGCGCGAAGCTCGGCGGCGAGGCGCTCGACGACGACGCGGGGGCGCAGTTCTGGCGTGCGCTGCGCGAGCACGAGGCCGCGTTCTTCGACGATGCGGGCGCTGCGGCCGATGCCGGAGTGCCGCTGTGGCGCGTTTCCGTACCGACCACCGCGCCGGCGCTCGGCGTGGACGGTGCGCAGCTCATCGAGTGGGGCGGCGGGCTGCGCTGGCTGCGCACGCATGCTTCAGCCGAGGCGGTCCGCGCACGGGCGACCGAGCTGGGTGGCCACGCGACCTGTTTCCGCGGTGCGGACCGCACTGGCGAGGTCTTTCAGCCGTTGCCGCCGGCGGTAATGGCGATCCACCGCCGGCTCAAGCAGGCTTTCGATCCAGCCGGGGTGTTCAACCCCGGGCGCCTCTACGACGGACTCTGACATGCAGACCCAGCTTGCCGATTTCATCAAGGACACACCGGAAGGGCGCGAGGCCGACGAGATCCTGCGCAAATGCGTGCATTGCGGCTTCTGCACCGCGACCTGTCCGACCTACCAGCTGCTCGGTGACGAGCTGGACGGGCCGCGCGGACGCATCTACCTGATCAAGCAGTTGCTCGAGGGCCATGAGGTCACCGAGAAGACGCGCCTGCATCTGGACCGCTGCCTGACTTGCCGCGCGTGCGAGTCGACCTGTCCGTCGGGCGTGCACTACAGCCGGCTTGCCGACATCGGCCGTCATCTGGTCGAGCAGCGCGTGCCGCGGCGCGGCGCCGACCGGCTGGTGCGCTGGGCGCTGCGCGAGTTCGTGCCGCGCACCGCCCTGTTCGGTGCTGCGATGGCGGCCGGCCGCCTGGTGCGTGGCGTGCTGCCGGCGGCGCTGAAGGAAAAGGTCCCGGCGTCGCGGCCGGCCGGTGCGTGGCCGACCCGGCGCCACGCGCGTCGCATGATCGCGCTGGCCGGCTGCGTGCAGCCGTCGATGGCGCCGTCGATCAACGCCGCGACGGCGCGCGTGCTCGATGCGGTCGGCATCACGCTGGAAGAGATGCCGGGTGCGGGCTGTTGCGGGGCGGTACGCTTCCACCTCAACGACCACGACGGCGGCCGTGAGGACGCCCGTCGCAACATCGACGCATGGTGGCCGGCCATCGAGCGCGGCGAGGTCGAGGCCATCGTGATGACGGCTTCCGGTTGCGGCGTGCAGGTCAAGGACTACGACCATCTGCTTGCGAACGATCCGCGCTATGCCACGAAGGCCGCACGCGTGGCCGAACTGACGCGCGACGTCAGCGAGGTCGTGGCGGCCGAGCACGAGCGTCTCGTGGCGGCGCTGGGGGGCGCGAGCGCGGCCGAAACCGAAACCGAGCCGGTCGCGTTTCATGCGCCCTGCACCTTGCAGCACGGCCTGAAGATCCGCGGCGTGGTCGAGAAGCTGCTCGCCGCGGCCGGCTACCGAACGACGCCGGTGCGCGATGCACACCTGTGCTGCGGTTCGGCCGGCACCTATTCGATCCTGCAGCCGGAATTGTCGCGGCGCCTGCGCGACGACAAGCTTGCGGCGCTGTCCGATGGCGGGGCGGGCCTGATCGCCTCGGCCAACATCGGCTGCATGACGCATCTGCAGGCCGGCACCGCGACGCCCGTGCGTCACTGGGTCGAGTTGATCGATGCGCGGCTTGCCGGTCGCCGGGCCTGAGGCCGGCGCGCCGATGCGGCTCAGTCGCGCGGGTTGTTCGCGACCAGCATCTTGGCGTCGGCTTCGGCGACCTTCTCGCCGTGCTGGTTGGTGCAAAGCCCGCTGAGCGTGACGATGCCCCCGGCGTGCCGCGGCTTGTCGTCGCACGCGGCCACGGTCCAGGCGATCGTCAGCGTGTCTCCGGCGCGCACCGGTGCGGTAAAGCGCGACGTGTGCTCGAGATAGGCGATGGCGGTGCCATGAAACAGCATGCCCAGCTGCGCCGCCATGAACGAGGTCGTCAGATAGCCGTGCGCGATGCGGCTGCCGTAGCGACTGTGCTCGGCGAAGCGCTGGTTCAGGTGCAGCGGATTGAAGTCTCCGAACAGACCGGCGCCGAGCACGAGGTGCGTCTCCGTCATCGTCATCGTCGTTTCGAATCGGTCGCCGATCCTGACCTCATCGTAGCCGCGTCCCGGGAACATCCTGATCTCCTGCTGTCGAGTGGTCGCCGGCCGGCGTCGTGACCGATGTCGCGAACGCCGCCCCGACATGATGCTGTGATCGCCCCGCAATGCGGTGGCGATTGCTATGATGGCCCTTTTCCGGATTCTGTCACATCATGCCGCTGAGCGTCGAAACCTGCGTCGCACGTCATACTGGAGACCGGCGCGAGCAGCAGGACCGCGTCGGACTGTTCGCGCACCCGAGGCGCCCGGGCACGCTGCTCGCGGTGCTCGCCGACGGGATGGGCGGTCACTCCGGCGGTGCGATGGCGGCCGAGCAAGTCGTGCTCAAGGCGCGGCAGAACTTCGAGAGCTACGCGCCCGGCTGCGAGACGCCCCAGAACCTGCTGGCCGGCATCGTCAATGAGGCGCATCTGGTGATCCGGCTGACGCGTTTCACCAGCGAGAAGGATCCGCACAGCACGGCCGTCGTGCTGTTGCTGCAGCCGGATCGGGTGGACTGGGCGCATTGCGGCGATTCGCGCCTGTATCACTTTCGTCGGGCGGCCACCGCCAGCCGCAGCCAGGATCACTCGCTCGTCGGCGAGCTCATGCGCAAGGGGCGTCTGGATGCGGCGGCCGCGAGCAATCATCCGCAGCGCAACGTGCTGCTGTCGTGCCTGGGCAGCGAGCGTGAGCCGAAGATCGATTTCGGTCGCGCCGCGCCGCTGGTTGCGGGCGACAGCTTTCTGCTGTGTTCGGACGGGCTGTGGGGCTATTTCGACGACGCCGAGCTGGGCGAGGTCGTCGCCACGCATGGCGCACGCGATGCCGCGGCGGTGCTGGTGCAGCGTGCGCGCGAGCGCGCCCTGGGTGGCGGCGACAACATTTCGCTGCTGATCATCAAGCTCGTCGACGCGCGGCAAAAGGGCGGATGAGCGAGCACGGTGGCGGAGTGCCGGTGTTGCGGCGCACCGACGGCGGAAAAAAAACATCGTTGCGATTTAACCCCCCGTCAGTATCATCACGGGTTCGGCGATCATGCGTTTTCGATTCTGGCAGTGCAGCAGGGCCGCGCGATGACCGCACACGACGGGCCCCGGGACAGGCCGCCGGCAAGCATCGGGACGGAGCGGAAAGCCATTCCGATCCGTCGCGTCGATCGGCCGGCCAGCGGCACGCGTACGGATTCATGCAACCAATCATGCAGGGAGGGTAGAGATGCCTCTGATAATCGGAGTGCCTGCGGAGACCGTGGCGGGCGAACGGCGCCTG
>DAOMOP010000277.1:0-3993 GCA_035444405.1 Rhodocyclaceae bacterium | reverse complement strand
ACGCGTTCTACGGCCTGCCGTGGCTCGCCGGGCTCGCGGGCGCGAGGCAGGTCGCAGGCCCGACGGTCATGCAGGCCTGCGCGACTGGCGTTCGCTGTCTGCTCGCGGCGGCGCAGGAAATCGAGCTGGGTCTCGCCGGCGCGGTGCTGACCGTCACCTGCGACCGCACCTCAAACGGCCCACACCTCTATTACCCCGACCCGCGCGCCCCGGGCGGCAGCGGCGCGAGCGAGAACTGGGTGCTCGACAACTTCGCGAGCGATCCGCTGGGCCGCCACTCGATGCTGGCAACTGCCGAGAACGTCGCGAAGAAGCACGGCATCTCGACGGCGCAGCAGCACGAGTTGGTGCTGCGCCGCGAGGCCCAGTACCGTGATGCGCTCGCGGACGACTCGGCGTTTCTTCGGCACTTCATGACGCTGCCGTTCGACGTGCCAACCCCCGACTTCAGGAAGAGCGCGACGACGCTCGCCGGCGACGAGGGTATCAACTTCTCGACACCCGAAGGGCTCGGGCGTCTGGGTCCGGTCGTCGAGGGCGGTAGCGTCACCTACGGATGCCAGACTCATCCGGCGGACGGTAATGCCGCGATCATCGTCACCGACGCAGTGCGGGCGCGCGAGCTCTCGTCGCATCCGTCGATTGCGGTGCGCCTGCTCGGCTTCGGCCAGGCGCGCGTGCCGCTCGCACACATGCCGGAGGCGGCGATTCCGGCAGCCCTACGGGCGCTCGACCAGGCCGGGCTCTCGGTCGCGCAGATGGATGCGATCAAGACCCACAATCCGTTTGCCCTCAATGACATCGTGTTCGCACGGGAAACCGGCTCGGATCTCGACCACATGAACAACTGGGGCTGTTCACTGGTCTGGGGCCACCCGCAGGCGCCGATGGGGACGCGGTCGGTGATCGAACTTATTGAGGAACTCAAGCTGCGCGGGGGCGGATACGGCCTCTTTACCGGCTGCGCGGCGGGCGACAGCGCGATGGCCGTCGTATTGCAGGTCGGCGACCGCTGACCGCGGCGGCCTCGTGACGGGGTCGCGCGAAAACCTAAAGGAGGGTTCTGAATGAACTATCGTATCGGAGTGGACGTCGGCGGCACCTTCACCGATTTCCTCCTCATCGACTCACGCGGTAATTCGAGCGTGTTTAAGACATCGAGCACGCCGAAGGACCCGTCGATCGGCGTGCTCAACGGGCTGCGGGAGATGGCCGACAAGCTCGGCACGAGCCTCGGCGACTTCATCGCTCAGGTGGAGCTGATCGTACATGGCACGACCGTCACGACGAACGCGGTGCTCACCGGCCGGGGCGTAAGGACTGGCCTGCTGACAACTGCGGGGTTCCGCGACATTCTCGAGATGCGGCGCGGCTACCGCGAAGAGCTGTACAACAACAAACTCACCCCGCCGCCGCCGCTCGTGCCGCGCGACCTGCGAATGACCGTCGTCGAGCGGATCGACGCGGCGGCGGAAGTCGTGACGCCGCTCGACGAGGCCTCGCTGCGCGCTGGCGTCGCGGAGCTTAAGCGGCAGGAGGTCGACGCGGTCGCAGTCTGCTTCATGCACAGCTACGCGAACCCGGTGCACGAGCAGGCGGCGAAGGCGATGGTCGCCGAGATGATGCCGGACGCCTATCTCACGGTGTCGTCGGAGCTGCTACCGCAGGCGCGGATGTACGAGCGCGTGTCGACCGCGGCGCTCAATAGCTACGTCGGGCCGATTCTTCGCCGGTACCTCGACGCGCTGCTCGAGAACCTGAAAGCCATCGGTTTCGAGGGCGTCCTGCTGATAATGCAGTCGAACGGCGGTGTCGCGACACCGTCCTCGACCGTCGAGCGCGCGGTCATGACGCTGCTGTCGGGACCGGCGAGCGGACCGACCGCCGGCATCACGTTCGCCGCGGTGCAGGGCTACGACCGTTGCATGACCGTGGACATGGGTGGCACATCGTTCGATGCGGCGGTCGTGCAGAACGGCGTGCCCCTATTACGCAGCGAAGGCTGGATCAACCGCCAGCGGCTCGCGCTGCCGATGCTCGACATTCACACGATTGGCTCCGGCGGCGGGTCGATCGGCTGGATCGATGACGGCGGGCTGCTGCGGATGGGGCCCCAAAGCGCCGGCGCCGATCCAGGGCCAGCCTGCTACGGACGCGGCGGAACGCTTCCGACCTGTACCGATGCGAGCCTCGTGCTCGGCTATCTCGATCCCGAGTACTTCCTCGGCGGCCAGATGAAGCTCGACGTCGGGGCGGCACGGACCGCAATCGACACGCACATTGCCCGGCCGCTCGGTCTGTCGGTGGAAGAGGCGGCGGCCGGGATGTACCACCTGGTCAACGTCAACATGGCAGCGGGTTTGCGCGAAATTACCGTCAGCCGTGGCATCGACCCGCGCGAATTCCCGCTTGTCGTCGCCGGCGGAGCGGGGCCGATCCACGGCGCGATGATCGCGCTCGAACTTGATCTGCCGGTGATCCTTGTGCCGAGGGAGTCCTCGATCTTCTGCGCTAGCGGGATGTTGCGATCCGACTTCAAGCACAGCTACGTGCGCACCTACCACGCGCTGGCGTCGAAGGCGGATGCGCAACTGATGACGCAGCTTCTCAGCGAACTCGAAAGGGAAGGGCGGGCTGTGCTGCACGACGAGAAAGTCGAGGACCGCGACCTCGTGCGCGTCGACTATGCCGCGGACATGCGCTATTTGGGCCAGCACAACGAGATCACCTGCAGCTTCGACATCATCTGCTTTGAAGCTGACGGCATGGACTATCTGAGTGACGCGTTTCATCAGGAACACGACCGCCTATACGGCTATTCGCTTGCCGGGACAACGACCGAGATCGAGGTCGTCAACCTGCGCGTGACGGTCGTCGGCATCACGGCGAAGCCGGCGATGCAGTTCATGGAGCGTGGCGACGAGAGTGCGGAGCGTTGCCGAAAGGGCGCGCGACTCGTGTATCTCGCCGGCGAGCGGGCGTTTCGCGATATCCCCGTCTATGACGGTGAGGCGATGGTGTTCGGCAACATCGGGAATGGTCCGGCGCTGATCGAGCAGGTCACGACGACGACCTTCGTGTCGCCGGAGTACGACTTCGTCATCGACCGCGCGGGCACCTTCTGTCTCTTCCACAAGGAAATTGGCCACACCTATTTGCGGAGGGTTTTCGAATGACGAACGCGATCGACCCCATTCTCGTGACGGTAATTCAGCGACGGCTCAAGGCGATCACTGAGGAAATGGGACTGGTGATGCTGCGCACCGCACGCTCGCCGATTCTCAGTGAAGCGCGCGATTTCGTCACTGGTCTTTACGACGCGCGCGGCCAGATGATGGAGCAGACGGCCTATATTCCAATCTTGGCGTTCGCGGTGCCGCTCGGTATCAAGTACATGGTCGACTACTACGGCGACGAGTTGTACCCGGGCGACGTGATCATCCATAACGATCCCTTCACCGGCGGGAACCAGGCGGCTGACGTCAAGATCGTGCGGCCGATCTTCGTCGGCGAGCGTCTGATCGGCTTCTCCGCGATCAACGGCCACCAGGCCGACGTCGGCGGTGCGGTCGCCGGCGCGTACAACCCCGGCGCGACGGAAATCTGGCAGGAAGCGCTGCGGATAACGCCGGTCAAGCTGTACGAGAAAGGCCGCAAGCGGCAGGACGTGTGGGACCTCGTGTTCGGCAACATCCGCTTCCCGATTGTCCAGGAAGACATCCAGGCCGCGATCGGCGGCTGCGCAGTCGGCGAGCGGGAACTTGTGAAGCTCGTCGAGCGCTACGGCTGGGAGCGCTTCGATGCGCACCTGCAGCACCTCTACAACGCCACCGAGCAGCAGATGCGCGCCGAGATCAGGGCGATCCCGGACGGTACGTATCGCGGCTCGTCGACAGTCCATTACGACGGTTTCACTGTCGGCTCGACGATGGACATCAAGGTCGCCGTGACGGTTAAGGACGAGGACATTCATTTCGACTTCACCGGGACGGC
>DAOMOP010000276.1:0-4014 GCA_035444405.1 Rhodocyclaceae bacterium | reverse complement strand
CGATCCTGTCGGTCACCGAGGGCGAGGACAAGCCGCTCAAATACCCGGACATGTTCGCCGCTGCCGACCTGATGCTGCTGAACAAGATCGACCTGCTGCCGTATCTTTCCTTCGACGTCGCGCGCGCGATCGACTACGCGCGCCGCGTCAATCCGCGCCTCGAGGTGATCTGCTGTTCGGCCACCAGCGGCGAGGGCATGGCCGAATGGCTGGCGTGGATTGCGCGCGGCCGTGAGGCGGTGCGAGAGCGTGCGTCGGCGCCTGCCGTGCGGGTTGCCGAAACGCCGGACGGCGGGGCCGATGCCGGGCGCACCGTTGTCGTAAGCGGCGCGCCGGGCGGGGGTTCGTCCCCCCTGCCGTCGGCCACGACCGGCGAACACTCGCGTGCCGATGCCACACGACGGGATTGACTGCGCCGTGGACGCGACGTGTGACGCAGCCGCGCGCGCGGCCGCGGCCGCGGGCGATGCCTTCTCGCCGGCGCCGCAGACGTTGCCGATCGGCGTGGACGGCGCGCCGGTGCTCGCGCTCGGCGCCTGGTTCAAGAACGCGGCATGCGTGGCGTACGAAGGCGTCGCCTTGTTCGGCGAGCCGATCGGCGATCTCGACAACGCCGATGCCTGCCGCCGCCTCGAGCACGACGCCGAGCGGCTGCTCGCGATCCCGGCGCGGCCGCTGGCGGCGCTCGCGCACGACCTGCACCCCGATTTCCATTCCACCCGCGTCGCCGTCGCGCTCGCCGCGCGGCTCGGCGTGCCGGCGATCGCGGTGCAGCACCACCATGCGCACGTCGCCGCGGTGCTGGCCGAGCATCGCCATCGCGGCGCCGCGATCGGGCTCGCGCTCGATGGCGTCGGGCTCGGCAGCGACGGCACGGCCTGGGGCGGCGAACTGTTGCACGTGGACGGGGCGCGCTTCGTGCGGCTCGGCCACCTCGCCCCGCTGCCGCTGCCCGGTGGCGACCGCGCGGCGCGCGAGCCGTGGCGCATGGCTGCGGCGGTGCTCGCCCGCAGCGGGCGCGGCGGCGAGATCGCGACGCGCTTTGCGGCGCAGCGCGCGGCGGGCCTGCTGCCGACCGTACTCGAGCGCGATGCGCTGTGCCCGCCGACCAGCAGCCTCGGGCGCGTCTTCGATGCCGCCGCCGGTCTGCTCGGGGTGTGCGAGGTGATGACGTACGAAGCGGAGGCGGCGATCGCGCTCGAGCGCCTGGCCGCCGCGTACCACGCCACGCACGGCGTGCCCGCCGCCGAAGCCGATGCGTGGCGCATAAGCATGGACGGCTGTCTCGATCTGCTGCCGTTGCTCGCAAGGCTGGCCGACGAGCATGACGCGGCGCGCGGGGCGGCACGCTTTCATGCGACGCTCGCCGCCGCCCTCGACGACTGGGTCGCGCAGGCCGCGGCCCGCGGAGACAGTTGCGACGCCGCGAGCCTGCGCACCGTCGCGCTCGGCGGCGGCTGCTTCCACAACCGCATCCTGTCGGCGAAGCTCGGCGACCGGCTGCGCGCGCGCGGGCTCACCGTGCTCGAGGCGCAACGGCTGTCGCCCGGCGACGCGGCGCTCGCACTCGGCCAGGCGTGGGTCGTGCTGCATCACCTGAACGGAGGACACTGACCGATGTGCCTGGCCATTCCCGCGCGCATCGTCGAGCTGCTCGACGGCGATGCGTGCCGCGTCGAGCTCGGCGGCGTGCGCAAGGAGATCTCGCTCGCCCTCGTCGACGGCGCGGCAGTCGGCGACTACGTGATCGTGCATGTCGGCTACGCGCTGACGCGTCTCGACCCGGACGAGGCCGAGCGCACGCTGGCGCTATTCGCCGAGGCGGGCCTCGGTGGGCTGTCCGGCGCGGTCTTTGCGTCCGGTGGCGAAGCGGCGTTCGATGGCGTGGGGCGCGACGAGGCGACGCATCCCGGGGAGGACAGTGGCCATGCGCGGCACGATCACGCGGGCCGCGACATCGAGCGAACCGCCAGTGCGGCGCGCGACGACGCGGCGCTCGCGCCGGCGCAGCCCCGCGGAGACGGCGTGTCGTGAAATACGTCGACGAATTCCGCGACGGCGAACTCGCGCGCCGGCTCGGCGCGGCGATCGCGCGCGAGGCCGACACCGGCCGCGACTACGCCTTCATGGAGTTCTGCGGCGGCCACACCCACGCGATCTCGCGCTATGGCGTCATCGACCTGCTGCCGCCCAACGTGCGCATGATCCATGGTCCGGGCTGTCCGGTGTGCGTGCTGCCGATCGGGCGCATCGACCTGGCGATCCGCCTCGCGCTCGAGCGCCCGGAGGTGACGCTGTGCACCTACGGCGACTGCCTGCGCGTGCCGGCCTCGGACGGGCTGTCGCTGTTGAAGGCCAAGGCGCGCGGTGCCGACGTGCGCATGGTGTATTCGGCCGCCGATGCGCTGCGGCTGGCGATTGCGCAGCCGGCGCGCGAGGTCGTGTTCTTCGCAATCGGCTTCGAGACGACGACGCCGCCGACGGCGCTGCTGATCCGCCAGGCGCGCGAGACCGGCCTGGCGAACTTCAGCGTGCTGTGCAATCACGTGCTGACCCCGTCGGCGATCTCGACCATCCTCGAGTCGCCCGAGGTGCGCCGCTACGGCACCGTGCCGCTCGACGGCTTCATCGGGCCGGCCCACGTGTCGACGGTGATCGGCAGCCGCCCGTACGAGTTCTTCGCCGAGGAGTACCGCAAGCCGGTCGTGATCGCCGGCTTCGAGCCGCTCGACGTGATGCAGGCGATCCGCATGCTGATCCGCCAGGTGAACGAAGGCCGCGCCGAGGTCGAGAACGAATTCACGCGCGCGGTCTCGCGCGACGGCAACGAGAAGGCGCAGGCGCTGGTCGGCGAGGTGTTCGAGCTGCGGCGCAGCTTCGAATGGCGCGGCCTGGGCCTGGTGCCGTATTCGGCGCTGCGCATCCGCGCGCCGTTCGCGCCCTGGGACGCCGAGGCCAAGTTCGGGCTCGTCGCCGCGAGCGTCCCGGACAACCGCGCCTGCGAGTGCGGCGCGATCCTGCGCGGCGTGAAGACGCCGACCGACTGCCGCCTGTTCGCGACCGCGTGCACGCCGGAAAAGCCGATGGGCTCGTGCATGGTGTCGTCCGAAGGGGCGTGCGCGGCGCATTACAACTACGGGCGTTTCCGCGATGTGACGTCCTGTTCGGCCGGAGTGACCGATGTCGGGTAGGGCTACGCATCCACCACTGACGGAGGGCGTCATGGAAACCAAGCTTGCGCCGGTACACCCCGGCGAAATCCTGCGCGAGGAGTTCATGCTCCCGCTCGGACTGACCAGTAACGCGGTGGCGCGCGCGCTGGGCGTGACCACCGCGCGCATCAATGAAATCGTGCGTGAGCGCCGCGGCATTACGGCCGACACGGCCTTGCGGCTGGGGCGCTACTTCGGGACCTCGGTCGAGCTGTGGCTGAATCTGCAGCGGCGCTACGACGTCGAACGCGCCCGCGATGCGCTCGGCGAGGAGCTCGAACGCATCGAACCGCTGCGTGACGCAGCATGAATTCAAGGAACATCGGCATGGCGAAGACCGGCTACGTGCGCCCACTCGACCTGCGGCACGGGCGCGTGGACATGGGCCACGGCGCGGGCGGCCGGGCGATGGCGCAGCTCATCACCGAGCTCTTCGCGCGCGCGTTCGCGAACGATTGGCTCGCGCGCGGTGACGATGCCGCGGTGCTGCCGGCGCCGGCCGCCGGCGAGCGGCTGGTGATGGCGACCGACGCGCATGTGGTCAGCCCGCTGTTCTTTCCCGGCGGCGACATCGGCTGCCTGTCGGTGCACGGCACCGTCAACGATCTCGCCGTGATGGGCGCGCGCCCGCTTTATCTCGCGGCGAGCTTTGTGCTCGAAGAGGGCTTTGCGCTGGCCGAGCTCGCGCGCATCGTCGCTTCGATGGCCGCAGCCGCGCGCGCGGCCGGCGTGCCGGTGGTGACCGGCGACACCAAGGTCGTCGAGCAGGGCAAGGGTGACGGCGTGTTCATCACCACCACCG
>DAOMOP010000275.1:0-4068 GCA_035444405.1 Rhodocyclaceae bacterium | reverse complement strand
CGGTGTTCCTGTCGAACACCAACCACGAGGAAGAGCAGCCCTGCCACCTGCAGCTCAAGGACCCGTCGGTCGCGATCCGCATCAACCTCGCAGAGTACGACGCCCCCGAGCAGCGCTACTGCCCGGCCGGCGTCTACGAGATCGTGCGCGACGCCGATGGCTCCAACCCTCGCCTGCAGATCAACGCCCAGAACTGCGTGCACTGCAAGACCTGTGACATCAAGGACCCGACGCAGAACATCAACTGGGTGACGCCGCAAGGCGGCGAAGGGCCGCTGTATCAGGGGATGTGAGCTCGACGGAACGCCGGGCTCCGCTCGGTCCGGCTTTCCGCGGACCGCCACAGTCGGCGCGGGCCGCGCCCGCCATGGCGAAACGCCGCAATGGATGAGGACCACGGAGGACGGGTTGTGTCTTGTCCGCCCGATTCACCTTGCCTCGCTTCCCCATTTCAGATCGGACGCGCTGCCGTCGGTGACGAAGGCAATACTCGTAATGCCCACACGCTGCGCGGCGGCCATCAGCAGCGTCACGCGCTCGTAGCGCGCGCCGCGATGGGCCCGCAGCTGCAGGCTGGGCTTCGGGCCCGGCTCGGAGGCGATGTTCGCGAGCAGCTCGAGCAAGGTCTCGTAGCCGACCGGCTCGCCGTTGAAGTGGAGCCGGTCGGCCTCGTCGAGCGCCAGATGCAGCACGCGCGGCGGCTGCTCCTCCAGCGGCGTGCTGTCCACGCGCGGCAGGTCGATCGGCACGGCCTGCTGCATCAGCGGTGCGGTGATGATGAAAATCACCAGCAGCACCAGCATCACGTCGACCAGCGGGATCATGTTGATCTCGGACATCGGCTGGGTGTAGCCACCCGCCCCGCCCTTCATGCTGAACGCCATCGCCGCCTCCTCAGGCCGCCTGGGCCGCACGCAGCGGCGTCACGCGAACCGCTTCGCCACCGTGGATGCGCACGCCGGCGACCAGATACGCATGCAGCGCGTGCGCGAAGCCGTCGAGCTGCGCGAGCACGAGCCGGTTCGCGCGCGCGAAGGCGTTGTAGGCGAGCACCGCCGGAATCGCGACGAAAAGCCCGGCAGCGGTCATGATCAGCGCCTCGCCGACCGGCCCGGCGATCTGGTCGAGCACGACGGTGCTGGCACCCGACAGGCCGCGCAGCGCGTTGTAGATGCCCCACACGGTGCCGAACAGGCCGACGAAGGGCGCCGTCGCACCGACCGAGGCGAGCACGGTCAGCCCGCGCTCGACGCGCGCCTGCGCGAACACCGTGGACTGCTGCAGGCTGCGGCCGACGAACTCGCTCGCGTCGACACCGGCGCCGATGCCGCCGGCGCTGCGGTCTTCATACGCGCGGGCGGCCGCCACCGCATCTTCGGCGACGGCGGCGAACACGCGGCTGCGGTCGTGGTGGCGCAGCGCCTCGAGCGCCGCCTCGCGCGTCTGCGCGCTCCAGAAGGCCTGCAGCGCACCCGCCATCGCGCGACGCATGCGCAGCAGGCCGGCGGCCTTGCCGACGATGATGGTCCAGCTCGTGACCGACATCGCGAGCAGGATCAGCGCCGTCATGTGCGCGACCGCGTCGCCCTGAGCCCACAGGCGGGCAATTCCGAAAGATTCGTTCATCGTGATGACTCCTTGTTTGGCGCGAGAAGAGCGTAACCGGCCGGGCGTTCAGCGCGATGCCTGCACGGCAGCGGCAAGGCCGAGCCGGGCCAGCACATCGGCCTCGCCGACGACACCCGACACCGCGACAACGCCGCCGCGGCCGTCGAAGAACAGCGTGCGCGGCAGTTCGCCGCGCCAGTTCGGGTCGATCGCGTACGCGAGCGCTTCGGGCATGTCGCTGCCGTAGGCGTAACGTGCGCCCGGCACCGCGAAGCGCTCGAGCACCTCGGCGAGGGCGGGCGCCGGCGGCTCGACCGCCAGCGTGAGCACTTCGAATCCGCCGTGCGACTTCGCCAGCTGGCCGAACAGCGCGAGATTCTTCTTGCAGTGCACGCATTCGAGCGACCACAAGGCGAGCACGGTCGGCCGATCGTGGGCGGCAGGATCGACCAGCGCGCGTGCGCCGGCACGGTCGAGCGTGACGAAGCCCGCGTTCGCGGCGGCCGCGGCGCGCTCGGCGTCCGGCGCGGCAGCAGCGCCGGTCGCCGGCGGTGCGGCCGCGCTGCGCGGCAGCTGGCCGGGTGCAGCCTGCGCGGCCGGCATCGAAGCGGTACCGTTCGCAAGGGTGACGTTCGGCATCACGATGAGCGCCAGCACCGCGCCGAGGATCGTGGAGGTCTTCATGGCAGGCGATATCCCTTCATTCCTTCGTTCTCGGTATGCCAGAACGCGAACAGCGCATCGTCCCGGCGCAGCAGTCGCGGCTGGTCGGAAGCGCCGGCGGTTGCGGCCAGCGCATGGCGCGTAAAGGTCCGCCCGCCGTCGTCGGACAGCTCGGCCCACAGCGCGGTACGCTCGCCGTCGAACTCCTTCCAGACGATCGCGACGCGCGCACCGGCCACCGCGACGTCGGCGTGTGCGGCGCGCGGCCCGCCGACCGGGCGCTGGCCGTCCACGGCGCCCTGCCCGAGGCGGCCGTAAAATACCCGCCCCTCGCCTTCGCGCTGGTTGAACCACACCGCATGGCGTGTGCCGTCGGGCGCGAGCGCGAGCGACGGGCCATGGTGCGGGCAGGCGTCTATCCGCCAGCCGTCGAAGGTCGCGCGCTCGATGGCGGCAGCGGCAGCGCCATCGGGGCCCAGGCGGACGATCGCGTGGTCGCGCTCGTTGGGTTCGAACACGTGCCGCCACAACAGCAGCGGCTCACCGTCGCCATCCTCGACGAGGGCGAGGCGGCAGCACTGGCAACTGTGGTCGGCGACCTTGCGCTCCTCGGCGAAGCTACGTCCGCCGTCATCCGAGACCGCGGCGTAGATCGCCGAGCCGCGGTATGTTTCGCCGGCCGCCATGCGCTCGCGCCCGTCGATCCAGGCCAGCACCAGGCGCCCGGTCGAGGTCAGCAGCATCGCATTGAAGCTGTGACCGGTGACGCTGCGGTCGCGATGCACCGTCACCGGTTGGTCGAAATGCCGGCCGTCGGCCGCGCGCGCGAAGCGCACGTCGCCGGCGAAACGTTCCTCGAAGCGGCGCGCCCACGACACCAGCACCGCACCGTCGCGATCGACGGCGATCTTCGGGCGGTTCTCGCCGTCGGCCGAGATCGCCTCCGGCGCGCGGTTGACCGCGCCCACCTCGGACCAGCTGCCGCCGTCGTCATCGCTTCTGTACAGCACGACGTGGCTCGAGCGGACCGCGACCGCACGCCAGCTGCCGTCGGGCGCAACCGCCACGCTCGCGCCGAGCTCGGCACGAACCGGCTTTGCCGGCGCCGCCGCCGGCGCGTGCGCTTCGTGCGCGAAGGCCGGCGCACCGATCCCGACTGCGATCGCAATTGCGAAAAGCGCTCGCAGCAAAGGTGTCAACCATGTTTTCATCATCTCGTCTCCTGTTCGAAACATTCGCTGGCGAAGTGAGCAGCACGACCGCAGCCGCCGCCCCGCCCCATCACCACTTCGCCTGCAGTCCCGCGAAAAAGCTGCGCGGCAGGCCGGACGTGAACGTCGGCTGCCCGCTCGACAAACCGGACGTCTCGGCATAGCGCTCGTCGAGGAGGTTGGTGACGCTGCCGAAGAGCTCGAAGCGCTTCGCGAACGGATAGCTCGCGCGCAGATTCACGAGATCGTGGCCGTCGTACTTGCTGGTATTCGCGGCGTCGCGCCAGTAGCTGCCGAGGCGGATCCATTCGAGCTGCACGCGGCCGCCGTTCAGGTATGCCGGCGCGTAGCCGAGCCGCGTGTTGGCGGTCACGCGCGGCGCGGCCTCCATCTCGTTGCCGCTGAAATCGGCGGTCCCCGACACCACCCACTTCTCGTAGGTGTGCTTCGCGTAAGACAGGCTCGCATCGACGCGCCAGTCGCGCGCGAACGGCACGCCCAGCCCGACCTCGATGCCGCGATGCAGCGTCCTGCCGGCATTGACCGCGGTGCGCTGGTTGGTGACCGGGTCCTGGAAGCTGACGAT
>DAOMOP010000274.1:0-4075 GCA_035444405.1 Rhodocyclaceae bacterium | reverse complement strand
GCGTCGCTCGCCAAGCGCATGGGCGCGCGCCGCACGCTGGCGCTGATCAACCGCAGGTCGTACGCCGACCTGGTACAGGGCGGGCCGATCGACATCGCGATCTCGCCGGCGCAGATCTCGATCGGTACGCTGCTGCAGCACGTGCGCCGCGGCGACGTGGTCGCCGTGCACAGCCTGCGGCGTGGCGCCGCCGAGGCGCTCGAGATCGTCGCACACGGCAGCGAGGCCGATTCGAAGGTCGTCGGCCGTCAGATCGAGGCCATCGACCTGCCGCGCGGGGCGACCATCGGCGCCATCGTGCGCCCGCACCGTCAGGCCGACGGCAAGAGCGTACGCCACGAAGTGATCATGGCGCACCACGACACGGTCATCCACTCCGATGACCATGTCGTCGTCTTCTGCACCCACAAGCGGCTCGTGAGCGAGGTCGAGAGGCTCTTCCAGGTCGCCTTGACCTTCCTCTGAACCGCTCGCCCCGAACGATGCGTGCCTACTACCCCGTGCTGAACGCGCTCGGACTGGTGCTGATCCTGTTCGGTCTGGTCATGTCGTTTCCGCTGGCCGTCTCGCTGTGGCTCGACGACGGCGCGGGCCATGCCTACGACATGGCCATCGTATCGACCTTCGCAACCGGACTGACGATCTGGCTGACGACGCGCTCGGGTCGCCGCGATCTCCGAACCTCGGACGGTTTTTTCCTGGTTGCCGCGACCTGGATCGTCGTGCCGATCTACGGCGGGCTTCCGCTGCTGTTCTATCTTCCCGACCTGAGCTTCACCGACGCCTACTTCGAAGCCGCGTCCGGCCTGACCACCACCGGCGCGACGATTCTGACCGGCCTCGACGCGCTGCCGATCTCGATCAACCTGTGGCGCACCTTCATGCACTGGGTCGGCGGCATGGGTGTGATCGTGCTGATGGTCGCGATCCTGCCGCTGCTCGGCATCGGCGGACGTCAGCTGTTCAGGGCCGAGGCGCCCGGACCGCTCAAGGAGTCCAGCCTGACGCCGCGTATCGCCGAGACCGCCAAAGGCCTGTGGACGGTGTACGTGCTGCTGACACTCGCCTGCGGCCTGAGCCTGCTCGCCGTCGGCATGCCAGCGTGGGAGGCCGTGATCCATGCCTTCACGATCACCGGCCTGGGCGGCTTCTCGAGCAAGGATGCGTCGCTGGGCCATTTCGGCAGCGTGCCGATCGAGCTGGTGACGATGGCTTTCGCGCTGCTGGCGGGCCTCAACTATGCGACGCACTTTCACGCCTTCCTGCGCCGCAGCTTCGCGCCGTACGCGGCCGATGCCGAGATCCCGTGGTTTCTCGCCGTCCTCGTCGGCAGCACCGTGCTGATCACGGCCTTCCTGCTTCCCCATCACGCGCATGCCGACCTCTGGCAGACCTTGCGCTACGTGTCGTTCCACGTCGTCTCCATCGCGACCTCGCTCGGGCTGGCGACCTATGACTACACCTTGTGGCCGATGTTCGCCCAGTTGTGGATCCTCTTCCTCGGCAGCTTTGCCCCGTGCTCGGGATCGACCGGCGGCGGCATCAAGATGATTCGCGCGATCATGCTCTACAAGCAGGTCTATCGCGAGGTCGTGCGCTCGCTGCACCCGAACGCGGTCGCCCCGGTGCGCGTCGGGCCGACCAACGTGTCCGAGCACATCCTGCATGCGGTGCTGGGCTTCAGCTTCATGTACATGGTATCGATCGTGTCGCTCACCCTGCTGCTCGCCGGGACCGGCCTGGACGTCGTCACGGCGTTCTCCGCGGTGGTCGCCTGCATCAACAACACCGGTCCGGGCCTGGGCGCGGTCGGACCGGCGTCGAACTACCAGGCGTTGTCCGACCTCCAGACGTGGGTGCTGGCGTTCACGATGATTCTCGGACGGCTGGAAATCTTCACGCTGCTGGTCGTGCTGACGCCCACGTTCTGGCGGCGCTGAGGACGTCGCGCGCTCACGGCATCAGCCGGTAGCCGACGCCCGATTCGGTGACGATGTGGGTCGGAAAAGCCGGGTTGGCTTCGAGCTTGCGCCGCAAGCCGGCCATATAGATGCGCAGATAATGAGTGTGCTCGGTGTGGTTCGGCCCCCACACCTGTGCGAGCAATTGACGATGCGTCAGCACGCGCCCGGCGTTCGCCACGAGGTGTCCGAGCAGCTTGAACTCGATCGGCGTCAGGTGAACGGTTTCACCGCCGCGTGTCACGATACGCCGAGCCAGGTCGACCTCCACGTCGCCGAAACGCATCACCGGCGACTCGTTCGCGCGTGCCGGCACCGTGCGACGCAGCAGCGCGCGCACGCGCGCCAGCAGTTCGGCCACGCCGAACGGCTTGGTGAGGTAGTCGTCGGCACCCGCATCGAGCGCCGCGACCTTGTCCTCCTCGGCGCAGCGCGCCGACAGCACCAGGATCGGCATCGTGGACCATCCGCGCAGCGCACGGATGAGATCGCCTCCGTCACGGTCGGGCAAACCGAGATCGAGTATGACGAGGTCGGCCTTGCGCGATTTCGCCTCGATCAGGCCACGCTCGACACAGTCGGCCTCGAACACCTGGCAGTGGCTCGATTCGAGCGCGGTCCGGATGAAGCGGCGGATTTGCGGCTCGTCCTCGACAAGCACCACCACCGGCGAGAGCTTGTGCACGCCGCTCACACGAACTCCGGCGGCATCGCGGGCGGCTCCTTGCGAGGCAGGCACACCGTAAAGCAGGCGCCGCCGCCGTCACGACGGCCCACCGCGACGCTGCCCCCATGCGCCGCAACGATCGCAGCAACGATCGCGAGCCCGAGACCACGTCGGCTGCCGTCACCGGAACCGCGAGTCTGCCGCAGGCCACCGAGCCAATCCTCCGCGTTCGTCTCGTCAGGCAGACCGGGACCACTGTCGCAGACGCGCAGTTCGACCACTTCGGCAAGGGCACGGGCACGAAGCTCGATACGGGATCCAGGCGGCGTATGCTTGGCCGCATTTTCGATCAGGTTGCACAGCACGCGTTCGATGAGCACACCGTCGACATCGACCAGCGGCAGATCCGCCGGCAGGTCCAACGCGAGCGTGTGGCGCGCGAGCAGCGAGGCGCGCGCCTGCAGCGATGCGCCGACGATCTCCTCGAGTGAATGCCAGTCACGGTGCAAGCGCACGCCACCGGCTTCGAAGCGTGCCATGTCCAGCAGATTGTTGACCAGGGCACTGGTGCGCAAGGCCTCGTCCCGGATCACGCCGACGAGCTCTGTCTGCCCCGCAGTGAGCGCCGGCGGCGTCATCGACAGCGTGTCGGCGAGACCGACGATCGCCGTCAGCGGGGTACGCAGGTCGTGCGACAGCGCAGCGAGCAGCGAATTGCGCAGCCGCTCCGAAGCGATCTGCACTTCGGTGCGCTGCGCAACGGTCACGTAATGAACGCGCTCGAGCGCGACGGCGAGCAGGTTCGCAAAAGCGTCGAGCAGCGGCCCCTGACCCTCCGTGATCGGCGTGCGCGGCGCGGCCGGCAACAGCCCGATCACTCCGCGCACCTGCACGGGGGCCTTGAGCGGCACGTAGACGGCGCGGCTGCGGTCGGTCGGCGTTTCAGGCGCTTCGACGATGCGATCGCGTTCGAAGGCCCGCAGCGCCGGCGCAGGCACAGCCGCCGTGACGCACGCATCGGACGTTTGGACGGCCGCGAGCGCCCCGTCCTCACCGGGCACGAACAGCACCGTGCGCGCGGCGAATGCGCCGCCGGCAAAGCGGCCGGCCACGCGCGCGATCTCGTCGACGGTGAGCGCCGCCGACAAGTCCCTGGCCATCCCGTACAGGGCCTGCGCGTGCTGCTCGCGTCGTTCGGCCATGTCGCGCTGGTGTCGCAGGCCGGTCGCCAGCTGTGCCGTGATCAGCGCAACCGCCAGCAGCACCCCGAACGTGAGCACGTACTGCAGGTCGCTGACGACCAGCGTGAAATGCGGCGGCACGAAGAAGACATCGAACAACACCACCGACACGAGCGCCGCGACGACCGCGGGCCCGCGCCCGAGCCGGATCGCTGAGTACAGCACCGCCAGCGGAAACAGCATGACGATGTTGGCCAGATCCAGAT
>DAOMOP010000273.1:0-4141 GCA_035444405.1 Rhodocyclaceae bacterium | reverse complement strand
GCATGGACGTGATCGGCGGCAAGGGCATCTGCCTCGGGCCGCAGAACTTCCTCGGCCGCGCCTACCAGCAGGTTCCGGTCGGCATCACGGTCGAGGGCGCCAACATCCTGACGCGCAGCCTGATCGTGTTCGGCCAGGGCGCGATCCGCTGCCACCCCTACGTGCTCGACGAGATGCACGCCGCGCAGGAGAACGACCTCGCGCGCTTCGATCGTGCGATCTGGGGCCACGTCGGCTACACCGTGTCGAACGCCGCGCGCGCGCTGGTGATGGGGCTCACCGGCTCACATTTCGTCAAGGTACCGGCCGACGTCGCCCCCGAGACGCGGCGCTACTACCAGCAGCTCACGCGCTTCTCGGCCGCGTTCGCGTTCCTCGCCGACATCTCGATGGGAACCATGGGCGGCGCGTTGAAGCGCAAGGAGAAGCTCTCCGCGCGGCTGGGCGACATCTTGTCGCTGATGTACCTCGCCAGCGCGACGCTGCGGCGCTTCGAGGCCGAAGGCCGCCAGGCGGCCGACGCGCCGCTGATGCACTGGGCGATCTGGGACTGCATGTTCAGGGCGCAGAACGCCTTCGAGGGCGTCATCGCGAACTTCCCGAACAGGTTCTTCGCGACGCTGCTGCGCCGCCTCGTCGTGTTCCCGCTCGGCCGCCCGTACGTTGTGCCGTCGGACCGCCTCGGCCATGCGGTCGCGCGCCTGCTGATCGAGCCGTCGCCGACGCGCGACCGCCTGACCGCCGACACCTATCTGCCCGCCGACACCGACGAGCCGGTCGGCGCGCTCGAGGCCGCGCTCGCCGCGACGATCGCCGCCGAACCGGTCGAGGCCAAGCTGCGTCTGGCGCAGAAGCAGGGGCGCTTCGAGCCGGGGCTGCTCAGCGACGGCGACGTCGATGCGATCTGGCGTCAGGCGCTCGCCGCCGGCGTGATCGGCGAGGACGATTTCGCGCTGGTCGAGCGGCGCAACCGCCTGCGTGACAAGGTGATCCGCGTCGACGACTTCCCGTACGACTTCGGCCTGCGCGAGGCGCTCGCCGCGATCGAGCACGACGCGCCGCGCCGGCTGACGATGGCGGCATGAGGGCGAGGCCACGATGAGTCGCGACATCTTTATCGTCGACGGCGCGCGCACGCCGTTCCTGAAGGCGAGGAATGCGCCCGGACCGTTTTCGGCCGCCGATCTTGCCACCGCCGCCGGCGCGAGCCTGCTGCTGCGCCAGCCCTTCGCGCCCGATCGGCTCGACGAGGTCATCCTCGGCTGCGCGAGCCCGGCGCCCGACGAGGTCAATATCGGCCGCGTCGTCGCGCTGCGCATGGGCTGCGGCCACAAGGTGCCGGGCTGGACGGTGATGCGCAACTGCGCGAGCGGCATGCAGGCGCTCGACTCGGCGATCGCGAACATCGCCGGCGGGCGCGCCGAGCTCGTGCTCGCCGGTGGCGTCGACGCGCTGTCGCGCGCGCCGCTGCTGTTCTCGGACGCGTTCGTGCGCTGGCTGGCGGGCTGGTACGCGGCGAAGGGTCCCGTGCAGAAGTTCGCCGCGCTGCGCCGCTTGCGTCCCGCCGCGCTCGCGCCGGTGATCGGCATCATGAAGGGCCTCACCGACCCGATCGTCGGCCAGCTGATGGGACAGACCGCCGAGAACCTCGCGTGGCGCTTCGGCATCACGCGCGAGGAGATGGACGCCTTTGCCGCGCGCAGCCACCAGCGCGTCGTCAGCGCGCGCGCGGCCGGCCACTACGGCGAGATCGTGCCGCTGATAGCCCGCGACGGCGTCGTCTACGCGGACGACGACGGCGTGCGCGCCGATTCGTCCATCGAGCGGCTCGCGCGCCTGAAGCCCTTCTTCGACAAGCACTACGGGCGCGTGACGCCGGGCAACAGCTCGCAGGTCACCGATGGCGCGGCGTGGCTGCTGCTCGCCTCGGCGGCCGCGGTCGAGCGCTACCGCCTCGCGCCGCTCGCGCGCATCGTCGACACCGAGTGGGCGGCACTCGACCCGGCGCAGATGGGCCTCGGGCCGGTCCATGCGGCCACGCCGCTGCTGCGTCGCCGCGGGCTCGCGCTCGCCGACATCGACGCGTGGGAGATCAACGAGGCCTTCGCCGCGCAGGTGATCGCCTGCCTGCGCGCCTGGCAGGACGCCGACTACTGCCGCGACGAGCTCGGCCTCGCTGGGCCGCTCGGCGCACTCGACGAGGGGCGGCTCAACGTCGATGGCGGCGCGGTCGCGCTCGGCCATCCGGTCGGCGCGAGCGGCGCGCGCATCGTGCTGCATCTGGTGCAGGTGCTGCGCCGCGGCGGGCTCGCGCGCGGCATCGCGGCGATCTGCATCGGCGGCGGCCAGGGCGGGGCGATGCTGCTCGAGGCGGTGCGATGAGCGATGCCCGATCGATGGCCGTGAGTGGTCGTGACACATCCGCCTTCAATGCCTGGAGGACCGTTCCGTGAGCGTCACCTGGACCCATCTGGAACTGCGGCGTGATGGTGACGGCATCGCCTGGCTGGCGTTCGATCGCGCCGCTTCGGCGACCAACACGCTGTCGGCCGAGGTGCTGGCCGAATTCGGTGCGGCGCTCGACGTGCTCGAGCAGGCGCCGCCGCGCGGCCTGGTGATCGCGTCGGCGAAGCCGGCCGGTTTCATTGCCGGTGCCGACATCACCGAGTTCTCGCGCATCGAATCCGCGGCGGCCGCGCGCGCGCTGGTCGAGCGCGGCTGGCGGCTGTTCGAGCGCCTCGCGCAGCTGGCCTTTCCGACCCTCGCGCTGATCCGCGGCCACTGCATGGGCGGCGGCCTCGAGCTCGCACTGGCGTGCCGTTACCGCATCGTCGTCGACGAGCCGGCGACGAAGCTGGCCTTGCCCGAGGTCATGCTCGGCATCGTCCCGGCCTGGGGCGGCATGAAGCGGCTGCCGGCGCTGATCGGGCCGGCGGCGGCACTCGACCTGATGCTGACCGGCAAGCCGGTCGACGCGAAGAAGGCCGCGCGCCTCGGACTGGCCGATGCCTGCGTGCCGCCGCGCGTGATGGACAACGCCGCACGCATGCTGGTCACCTCCGGGCAGGCGCCGCGGCGTCTGCCGTGGCCGCAAAAGCTGTTGAACGGCCCGGGCCGCGGCCTCGTCGCGGACAAGGCGCGCAAGCGGCTCGCCGCCCGGGTGCGTCGCGAGCACTATCCGGCGCCGTACGCGATCCTCGACATCTGGGCGCAGCACGGCGGCAACGCGCTGGCGGTGCCGGCCGATGCAGCGGCCTCGCTCGAGGCGATCTTCCGCTCGCCGACGGCGCGAAACCTCGTGCGCGTGTTCCAGCTGCAGGAGCGGCTGAAGAGCTTCGGCAAGGCGGACGCGCCGGGCGACGACTTCACGCCGCGCCATATCCATGTCGTCGGCGCCGGCGTGATGGGCGGCGACATCGCCGCGCTGTGCGCGCTGCGCGGCCTGACCGTGAGCCTGCAGGACCAGTCGGTCGAGCGCATCGCGCCGGCGATCGCGCGCGCGACCGAGCTGTTCGAGCGCAAGTCGAAAGGCGACGCGCGCGCGGTGCGCTTCGCGCTCGACCGCCTGCTGCCCGACCCGGACGGCCACGGCGTCGCGCGTGCCGACGTCGTCATCCCGGTGTCGACGCATTTCGAGCGGGCCGGCCACGAGGCCAAGCGCGCGCTGTTCGCGGCTCTCGAGCGGCGCGCGCGACCCGACGCGGTGCTGGCGACGAACACCTCCAGCCTGCGCGTCGAGGCGATCGGCGCGCGGCTCGCGCGGCCCGAACGCCTGGTCGGCATCCACTTCTTCAACCCGGTCGCGCAGATGCCGCTCGTCGAGGTCGTCGAAGGGCCGGAGGCCGATGCCGACGCGCTGCGGCGCGCGGCCGTGTTCGTGCGCCGCATCGACAAGCTGCCGCTGCCGGTCAGGAGCGCGCCGGGCTTTCTCGTCAATGCGGTGCTGGGCCCTTATCTGCACGAGGCGCTGGTGTGCGTGGACGAAGGCATCGCGCCGGAGACGGTGGACGCCGCGCTCGAGGCGTTCGGCATGCCGATGGGGCCGGTCGAGCTCGTCGACACGGTCGGGCTGGACATCGCGCTGGCGGCCGGCCAGGCGCTCGCCGGCGAGGCCGCGGCGGCCCCGCGGCGGCTCGCCGAG
>DAOMOP010000272.1:0-4158 GCA_035444405.1 Rhodocyclaceae bacterium | reverse complement strand
TCTCGACCCGCGGGCGTGACCCGAAGGACGTGACCCGCTTCGATTCCCGGCCGGGAGACCTGAGCAAGGGCAAGCCGATGATCGTCCTGATCAATGGCGGCTCCGCCAGCGCGTCCGAGATCGTCGCCGGCGCCCTGCAGGATCACAAGCGCGGCACGGTGGTTGGCACGCAGACCTTCGGCAAGGGCTCGGTGCAGACCATCATCCCGCTGCGGCTCGACGGCGAAGGCCCGGCCGCGATCAAGCTCACCACCGCGCGCTACTACACGCCGAACGGCCGCTCGATCCAGGCCAAGGGCATCGTCCCCGACCTGGCCGTGGAAGACACGCCGGAAGGCAACTTCTCGGGCTTCAACGTGCGCGAGGCGGATCTCATGCGCCACCTCGAGGACAGCAAGGCCGAGGACGTCGCGCGCCGGGCCGGCACGCCACAGGGCACGCCGGCTCAGCCGGCCCCGGCCGCCGATCCCGCCAAGCGCGCGCCGGCGGCGGCCAGCTCGAACGCGCGCCGCTACGAGTTCGGCAGCGCCGAGGACTTCCAGCTGCTGCAGGCGATGAACCACCTGAAGGGCAAGCCTGTCGAGGTGGCGAAGCCGCGCACCGAAAACGTCGCCGAAGCGAAGCGCTAGGCTACGCATTCCGGCGCTGCCAGCGAGGCATGAACGGGCCGCTCAGCGGCCCGTTTGCATTTGCGCCACAGGGGATACCGTCACGCATGGACGATCAACAGCTGCTGCGCTACTCGCGGCATATCCTGCTCGAGGAACTCGGCGTCGAAGGCCAGCAACGGCTGCGCGACGCGAGGATGCTCGTCATCGGCGCCGGCGGGCTGGGTTCGCCGGCGACGTATTACCTCGCCTCGGCCGGCGTCGGCACGCTGACGCTGGTCGACGGCGACCACGTCGACCTCACCAACCTGCAGCGCCAGATCCTGCACACCACCGAGCGCATCGGCACGCCGAAGGTGGAGTCCGCGCGGCGCACGCTGCAGGCGATCAATCCCGAAGTGAACATCGTCACCGTCGAGCAGCGCGTCGACGGCGCGGCGTTGTCCGCGCTCGTGGCCGGCGCCGACATCGTGCTCGACTGCACCGACAACTTCGACACGCGCCATGCGCTGAATGCCGCCTGCGTGCAGCATCGCCGCCCGCTGGTGTCGGGCGCGGCCATTCGCTTCGACGGGCAGGTTGCGGTGTTCGACCTGCGCGACGCCGCATCACCGTGCTATGCGTGCCTGTTCCCCCCGGGCGCGGGCGAAGACGAACTGTGCTCGGTCATGGGCGTGTTCGCGCCGCTGGTCGGCATCATCGGCAGCGTGCAGGCCGCCGAGGCGCTGAAGCTCGCCGCCGGCACCGGCACGCCGCTGGTCGGCCGCCTGCTGATGCTCGACGCGCTGGCGATGCAATGGCACGCGGTGCGCGTGCCGCGCGATCCGCAGTGTCAGGTGTGTTCGGGGCGCTGAGCGCCGTCGAAGCCGGCGGACGCCAGCGCCGTGTCACCGCCGGCGCGCTCCCGTCCATCGAGTGCGAGTGCTTCGGCGAAACGCTGCAGGTGTTCCTGGAAGGCGGGCCCGCTCTCCAGTTCCGCCAGTGCGGTCCGCGGAGTCCGACTGATCATCGTGAACAGCCACCACATGGTCAACTCCCGCGGCAGGTTGGACGCCAGACGCGATCCCCTGCAGAAACGTAGAGCCGCTCGATCATGGCCGATCGAGGAAACAGCGCGCCGGTGACAGGCGAATTCACGCGCGCAGAGCGCGTCGCCCGCGCGATTCGAGTGGCCTGATGTCGTGCTGCGACGCGGAATGATCGAGATGCAGGGCTGCCTCTACCGCGACGAGCGGCGGGCAAGCCGCGTTCAACCCACCAGCACCGGCAACTGCGTCTCGAGGTTTTCCGCCGGCAGCTTGCGGAAGCCGCTCTTGGCGAAGCGCTGCCAGCGGCCCAGCACGTAGGCGGTGATCAGCGAGGCGCGGGCGGCGGGATCGAAGCCTTCGGGGACTTCGCGCTCGGTGGCGGCGACGCGCAGGCTCTGCTTCAGCGAGCTTTCGATGCGCTCGATCAGCTGGTTCATGCGTTCCTGCAGGCGTTCGTGCTCGTTGACCAGCGCGTCGCCGATCAGAACGCGCGTCATGCCCTTGTTGGTCTGCGCGAAGTCCAGCAGCATCGCGACGATGGCGCGCACCTGGCGCAGGCCCGAGGCCTCGCGCGCGCTGATCTCGTTGATGAGGCCGAACACCGTGGTCTCGATGAACTCGATCAGCCCTTCGAACATCTGGGCCTTGCTGGCGAAGTGGCGGTACAGCGCCGCTTCCGACACGCCGAGGCGTGCAGCAAGGGCGGCGGTGGTGACCTTTTCACCCTTCGGGTCTTCCAGCATCGTGGCCAGCGTCTGCAGGATCTGCAGTTTGCGCGCACCGGGCTTGCGCGTGGTCGAACCGGCAGTATCCATGGCAGCGACAGGACGAAGAGGCGAACGCCGAGGTGTGGATCGACGGGCCGGGGTGCACTGCTGGGGCCCGGAACGTGAAGGCATACTACCCCGGAAAGCCGCAGCGGCGAACACTCTTGAGTGCCAATCGCGGCCGCTGCAACGCCCGAATTGACGGGCCGCAAGCGGCCATACCGGGCGATCGGCGCGGCGGCTTGCCGGCGCGCGCCGGCCTACTGCGGCGCGCAGAAGCAGTACGACAGTGCCCGCGCCGGCTGGTCGAGCGCCTGTTCGAGCAGCCGCAGTTCCAGCCGGGCGCGCTCCGGCAGCTCGCGCAGCAGCGCGCGCGCCAGCGTGTCCCAGCCGAATTCGTCGCGCAGCGTCGCGCCGATTTCGCCCAGCAGCAGCGACAGGTAGCGCTGCAGGCCGCGCGGCTCGTGCTCGATGTATTCGACGATCGGCGCGTCGCCGAGATCGGCGCGGCGTGCCGCGGCCTGGATGGCAGCGCCGAGCCCGCCGAGTTCGTCGATGAGCCCGCGCTCCTTCGCCTGCGCGCCGGTCCACACGCGGCCCTGCGCCACCTCGTTGATGCGCTCCGGCGTGGACTTGCGCTGCGTGGCCACCACGTCCAGGAACTCGCGATACGTGTTGCCGACGCTGGTCTCGACGATCTGCGCCAGCCGCGGATCGAGCGGGCGGCTGAGGTCGGTCGCCTCGGTCAGCCACGTCGAGCCCGTGCCGCCGGTCTGCACGCCGACCTTGTCGGCGGTGCCGGCGAAATCGGGGATCAGCGCGAACACGCCGATGGAGCCGGTGATGGTGGCCGCATCGGCGAACACTTCGTCGCCGCCCATGGCGATCCAGTAGCCGCCCGACGCCGCCACGTCGCCGAGCGACACGACGACGGGCTTGCCGGCGCGGCGCGTCAGGTCGAGCTGCTCGCGGATCAGTTCGGATGCCGAGGCGCTGCCGCCGGGCGAATCGATGCGCAGCACCAGCGCCTTGACCGCGTCGTCGCGGCGCGCCCGCTGGATCAGCTCCGACGCGGCGCGCGCGCCGATCGTGCCCTTGCGCGCATCGCCGTCGACGATCTCGCCCGCGGCGATCACCACGGCGACGCGATCGCCTGCCTGCGGCGTATCGACGTAGTGCAGGTAGTCGTACATCGAGATCTGGCGGAACGTTTCGTCGTCGCCGCGCGCGCGCGGTGCGCCCTGCTCGATCATCAGCGCGCGGAACTCGTCGCGCCGCTTCAGCCCGTCGACCAGTTTTTCCTTCAGCGCCAGCGCGGGAATGTCGCCGCCGGTGGCCGCCAGCCGCTGCGGCAGCGCGTCGATCAGCGCCGTGACGCTGCCGGCCGGAAGCTTGCGCGCGCCCTCGACATCGGCGAGCCAGGTGGCCCACAGGCCGCCGTTCAGCACGCGGTCGGCTTCTTCAGCCTCCGGCGACGGCCCGGTGCGGGTGAAAGGCTCGCCGAAGCTCTTGAAGCGGCCGGCCTGGAAGGTGTTGACGCGCACGCCCGCCTTGTCGAGCAGGTCCTTGTAGTACAGGCGCGGGCCGCCGACGCCGCGCAGCAGCAGGTTGCCGCTGGGATGCAGGTACACCTCGTCGGCCTGCGACGCGAGGAAATACTGGCCCTGCGTGTACGACTCGCCCCACGCGACGATCGGCTTGCCCGCGGCGCGCACGCGGCCGAGCGCGGCTGAAACCTCTCGCAGCGACGCGAGG
>DAOMOP010000271.1:0-4193 GCA_035444405.1 Rhodocyclaceae bacterium | reverse complement strand
CGCTGGCAGGGCAGCCTCGCCGCGCTGCACAGCGTCGAATTCGCCGCGCACGTGACGAAGCGCGAGCTCGCCCAGCGCGGCGTTCCGACCGAAACTTTCGATTACGGCGTGCTCGGCATGTCGGTGCCGCAGCGCCACGCGTTCTACGGCCTGCCGTGGCTCGCCGGGCGCGCGGGTGCGACGCAGGTCGCCGGCCCGACGCTGATGCAGGCCTGCGCGACCGGCGTGCGCTGTCTGCTCGCTGCGGTGCAGGAAATCGAGCTGGGGCTCGCGGGCGCGGCGCTGACCGTCACCTGCGATCGCACCTCGAACGGCCCGCACCTCTATTACCCCGACCCGCGCGCCCCGGGCGGCAGCGGTGCGAGCGAGAACTGGGTGCTCGACAACTTCGCGAAAGATCCGCTCGGCGGACATTCGATGCTCGCGACGGCCGAGAACGTCGCGAAGAAGTACGGCATCTCCACGGCGCAGCAGCACGAACTGGTGCTGCGCCGGGAAGCGCAGTACCGGGACGCGCTCGCCAACGACTCCGCGTTCCTGCGGCGCTTCATGACATTGCCCTTCGACGTGCCGACACCCGACTTCCGGAAGAATGCGACGACACTCGGCGGTGACGAGGGCATCAACTGCTCGACGCCCGAAGGACTCGCGTGTCTGCGGCCGGTCGTCGACGGCGGCAGCGTCACCTACGGCTGCCAGACGCATCCCGCGGACGGCAATGCCGCAATCATCGTCACCGACACCGCGAGGGCGCGCGAGCTGTCGACCGAGCCGTCGATCGCGGTGCGCCTGCTCGGCTTCGGCCAGGCGCGCGTGCCGCTCGCGTACATGCCGGAAGCCACGATTCCGGCCGCGCGCCGTGCGCTCGAGCAGGCCGGACTCGGGCTCGCGCAGATCAATGCGATCAAGACCCACAACCCGTTCGCGCTCAACGACATCGTGTTTGCGCGCGAAACCGGCGCGGACCTCGACACGATGAACAACTGGGGCTGCTCGCTCGTCTGGGGCCACCCGCAGGCGCCGATGGGGACGCGGTCGGTGATCGAGCTGATCGAGGAACTCGCGCTGCGCGGGGGCGGATACGGCCTCTTCACAGGCTGCGCCGCGGGCGACAGCGCGATGGCCATCGTGTTGCAGGTCGGCGACCGCTGACCGGGGCGGCGCCGTGACGGGCCGCAGGCAAATCAAAGGAGGGTTCTGAATGAACTATCGGATCGGCGTGGACGTCGGCGGCACCTTTACCGACTTCCTCCTCATCGACTCGGACGGCAAGTCGAGCGTGTTCAAGACATCGAGCACACCGAAGGACCCGTCGATCGGCGTGCTCAACGGGCTGCGGGAGATGGCCGAGCAGGTCGGCACGAGCCTCGGCGAATTCATCGCGCAGGTCGATCTGATCGTGCACGGCACGACCGTCACGACGAACGCGGTGCTCACCGGCCGGGGCGTCAAGACCGGCCTGCTGACGACGGCCGGGTTCCGCGACATCCTGGAGATGCGGCGCGGCTACCGCGAGGAGCTGTACAACAACAAGCTCACGCCGCCGCCGCCGCTCGTGCCGCGCGACCGGCGCCTGACGGTCGGCGAGCGAATCGACGCTGCGGGCGACGTCGTCACGCCGCTCGACGAGGCGGCGCTGCGCGCGGCGGTCGCGGAGCTCAAGCGCCAGGAGGTCGACGCGATCGCGGTCTGCTTCATGCACAGCTACGCGAACCCGGCGCACGAACAGACGGCGAAGGCGACGGTCGCCGAGATGCTGCCGGACGTCTACCTCACGGTGTCGTCCGAGCTGCTGCCGCAGGCGCGGATGTACGAGCGGGTGTCGACCGCGGCGCTCAACAGCTACGTCGGGCCGATCCTGCGGCGCTACCTCGACGCGCTGCTCGAGAACCTGAAAGGCATCGGCTTCGAAGGCGTCCTGCTGATCATGCAGTCGAACGGCGGCGTCGCGACGCCGGCCTCGACCGACGAGCGGGCCGTCATGACGTTGCTGTCGGGCCCGGCGAGCGGTCCGACCGCCGGGATCACGTTCGCGGCGGTGCAGGGCTACGACCAGTGCATGACCGTGGACATGGGCGGCACGTCGTTCGACGCGGCGGTCGTGCAGAACGGCGTGCCGCTGTTGCGCAGCGAGGGCTGGATCAACCGCCAGCGGCTCGCGTTGCCGATGCTCGACATCCACACGATCGGCTCGGGCGGCGGCTCGATCGGCTGGATCGACGACGGCGGGCTGCTGCGCATGGGGCCACAGAGCGCCGGCGCCGACCCCGGGCCGGCGTGCTACGGGCGCGGCGGCACGCTGCCGACCAGCACCGATGCGAGCCTCGTGCTCGGATATCTCGACCCGGAGTATTTCCTCGGCGGGCGCATGAAACTCGACGTCGAGGCGGCGCGGACCGCGATCGACACGCACATCGCGAAGCCGCTCGGGCTGTCCGTCGAAGAGGCGGCCGCGGGCATGTACCACCTGGTCAACGTCAACATGGCGGCGGGATTGCGCGAGATCACCGTCAGCCGCGGCATCGACCCGCGCGAATATCCGCTCGTCGTCGCTGGCGGCGCCGGGCCGATCCACGGCGCGATGATCGCGCACGAGCTCGACCTTCCGGTGATCCTCGTGCCGAAGGAATCGTCGATCTTCTGCGCGAGCGGCATGCTGCGTTCGGACTTCAAGCACAGCTACGTGCGCACCTACCACGCGCTCGCGTCGAAGGCCGACGCGCGGCTGATGACGCGGCTGCTCGGCGAGCTCGAGCACGAGGGGCGCGCGGTGCTGCGCGACGAGAAAGTCGAGGACCGCGACCGCGTGCGCGTCGACTACGCCGCCGACATGCGCTACCTCGGCCAGCACAACGAGATCGCGTGCAGCTTCGACATCGTCCGCTTCGAAGCCGACGGCATGGACTACCTGCGCGACGTGTTCCACCGCGAACACGACCGCCTCTACGGCTACTCGCTCGCCGGGACTGCGACCGAGATCGAGGTCGTGAATTTGCGCGTGACCGTCGTCGGCATCACCGCGAAGCCGGCGATGCATTTCATGGCGCGCGGCGACGACAGCGCCGAGCGCTGCCGCAAGGGTATGCGCCGGGTGTATCTGGCCGCCGAGCGCACCTTCCGCGACGTCCCCGTCTATGACGGCGAGGCGATGGTGTTCGGCAACGGCGGCAGCGGCCCGGCGCTGATCGAGCAGGTCACGACGACGACTTTCGTGTCGCCGGAGTACGACTTCGTCGTCGATCGCGCGGGCACATTTTGCCTCTTCCAGAAAGAAATCGGGCACACCTATTTGCGGAGGGTATTCGAATGACGAACGCGATCGATCCGATCCTCGTGACGGTGATCCAGCGCCGGCTCAAGGCGATCACCGAGGAGATGGGCCTGGTGATGCTGCGCACCGCGCGCTCGCCGATCCTCAGCGAAGCGCGTGACTTCGTGACCGGGCTCTATGACGCGCGCGGCCAGATGATGGAGCAGACCGCGTACATCCCGATCCTCGCGTTCGCGGTGCCGCTCGGCATCAAATACATCGTCGACTACTACGGTGACGCGCTGTACCCGGGCGACGTCATTATCCACAACGACCCCTTCACCGGCGGCAACCAGGCGGCCGACGTCAAGATCGTGCGGCCGATCTTCGTCGGCGAGCGCCTGATCGGCTTTTCGGCGATCAACGGCCATCAGGCCGACGTCGGCGGCGCGGTCGCGGGCGCCTACAACCCGGGCGCGACCGAGATCTGGCAGGAGGCGCTGCGCATCACGCCGGTCAAGCTGTACGAGAAGGGCCGCAAGCGCCAGGACGTGTGGGACCTCGTGTTCGGCAACATCCGCTTCCCGATCGTGCAGGAGGACATCCAGGCGGCGATCGGCGGCTGCGCGGTCGGGGAACGCGAACTCGGCAAGCTGGTCGAGCGCTACGGCTGGGAACGCTTCGACGCGCATCTGCAACACCTCTACAACGCCACCGAGCAGCAGATGCGCGCCGAGATCCGGGCGATTCCGGACGGCACCTATCGCGGCTCGTCGACCGCCCATTACGACGGCTTCAACGCCGGCTCGACGATGGACATCAAGGTCGCGGTGACGGTCGCCGGCGAGGACATCCAGTTCGATTTCACCGGAACGGCGCCGCAGACGCCCGGCTACGTCAACGCGCCGCTCGGCTCGAGCATGACGTCGGTGATCCTGACGCT
>DAOMOP010000270.1:0-4214 GCA_035444405.1 Rhodocyclaceae bacterium | reverse complement strand
TGGGTGACCGGAAACGGCGGGCGGATGCGCGGCGTGCCGCGCTTGCCCTCGAGCGACTCGATGAGCGCGGTCTCCTCGCCGCACACGTAGGCGCCGGCACCCAGGTGGATGTCGATGTCGAAGTCGAAACCGGCCTCGCCGAGGATGCTCGTGCCGAGCAGGCCCGCGCCGCGCCGGCGTGCGAGCACCGCCTGCAGCGCGTCGCGCAGGTAGCGGTACTCGCCGCGCAGATAGACCAGGCCTTGCCGTGCACCGGTCGCCCAGGCAGCCAGCGTCATCCCTTCGAACACGCGGTCGGCGTCGCGCGCGAGCAGCACGCGGTCCTTGAAGGTGCCGGGCTCGCCTTCGTCGGCATTGCAGACGACGACCTTGTCGGCACCGGGGGCATCGCGACACGCCTGCCATTTCACCGCCGTCGCAAAACCCGCGCCGCCGCGCCCGCGCAACTTCGACGCGTGCATCTCGGCGAGCCAGCCCTCGCGCCCGCGCCGCACGGCCGCGGCGAGCGCGGTGCCCGGTTTCGGATCGGCACGCAGCAGCGCCTCGCAGCGGCGGACGTTGTCCTCGACGCGGAAGAACTCGGCCGGCCAGGCGTCGTGCGGCACCTGCCGGCGCACGAGGTCGGCAATCGCATCGACCCGGGCCCGATCGACGTGCGTGACCGGACGGCCGTTCACGAGCAGCGCCGGCCCCTGGTCGCCCATGCCGGTGCAAGAAGTCGTCGCGACGCTGACCAGCCCGTCTTCCGACACCTTGCCCGGCTCGACCCACAGGTTGCGGCACAGCGCCTGCATCAGCGCGGGCGCGCCGAGCATGCGGTCGGTGATGTTGTCGGAAAAGAGGATGCGGTAGCGGCCGACCGGCTCGAGATGCAGGAAGCTGTAGAAGCCGGCCACGCCCTCGACGCGCGCGCGCGGCAGGCCGAGCTCGGCGGCGACGCGCGTCAGCGCCGGCGGCGGCAGGTGGCCGAGCGCATCCTGCACGTCGATCAGGACCTGCAGCAGGCGGGTGGCATCGCGCCCATGACGGGCGGCAGCGGCTGCGACCGCCGAGTCGACCTGCATCACGGCTCGCTCCGTTTGCTTCGGTGGCCCCGATTGTACTCGCCTCCCGGCCTCGCGTCGGCACAGCAGGCAACGAGCGTGGGCCGACCGCACCCCGCCCGGGGGCGGCGCAGCGGCCTCTGGCGTCGTGATCTATGCTGAGAGTCGACGGACCGAGCGCTCCGCGCGATGCCCGGCCATCGACGCATCGCCGACCCGTCGCTTGCCAATCAGGATGAACCGCATGCCGCTCGACTGGAAATCGTACGACCCTGCCCCGTTTCACGACGAGTTGATCGAAGCCCCCGGCAAGCCGCGCGCGGCCGCACGCAGCCTGGCCGACTACCTGAGCTCGCTCGATGACGCCGAGATCCAGGCGCGCAAGCTCGCCGCCGAGCATGCCATCGTCGAGATGGGCATCAGCTTCACGATCTACAGCGAAGGCGAGAACATCGACCGCGCGTGGCCGTTCGACATCATCCCGCGCGTGATCGCGCGGCGCGAATGGAAGACCGTCGAAGCCGGCCTGGTGCAGCGGCTCACGGCGCTGAACCACTTCATCGACGACGTCTATAACGAGCAGCGCATCGTGCGCGACCGCGTCGTGCCGAAGTACGTGCTCGAGAATTCGACCAACTACCGCGAGCAGTGCCGCGGCATGCATCCACCCTATGGCGTGTGGGCGCACATCTGCGGCACCGATCTCGTGCGCGATGGCGACGGCACCATCTACGTGCTCGAGGACAACCTGCGCGTGCCCTCGGGCGTGTCGTACATGCTCGAGAACCGCCAGGTCACCAAGCGCGTGTTCCCCGAGCTCTTCGAGAGCACCAGCATCCTGCCGGTCGATGAATACCCGTCGCAGCTCTTCGACATGCTCGCGGCGATCTCGCCACGGCCGCAGGATTTTCCGAAGATCGCCGTGCTCACGCCCGGCATCTTCAACTCGGCCTACTTCGAGCACTCCTTCCTCGCCCAGCGCATGGGCGCGCAGCTCGTCGAGGGGGCGGACCTCGTGGTCGGCGACGACGACTGCGTGTACATGCGCACGATCTCCGGGCTCGAGCGCGTGGACGTGATCTACCGGCGCATCGACGACCTCTTCATGGACCCGGAGGCCTTCAACCCCGAGTCGCTGCTCGGCGTGCGCGGGCTGATGCGCGCGTGGCGCAACGGCAAGATCGGACTCGCGAACGCCCCCGGCGCCGGCGTGGCCGACGACAAGGTCATCTACAGCTTCGTGCCGGCGATGATCAAGTACTACCTCGACCAGGATCCGATCATCCCGAACGTGCCGACCTGGCTGTGCGTCAATGCGAAGGACCGCGAGCACGTGATCGAGCACCTCGAAGAGCTCGTCGTCAAGCCGGCCAACGAGTCGGGCGGCTACGGCATGCTGGTCGGGCCGCAATCGACGAAGAAGCAGCGCGCCGAGTTCGCGCAGCTGATCCGCAAGAACCCGCGCAACTACATCGCGCAACCCACGCTGGCGCTGTCGGTCGCGCCGACGCTGTGCGACGAGGGCCTCGAGCCGCGCCACCTCGACCTGCGCCCGTTCGTGCTGCAGGCGGTGCGCACCGACGTCACGGCGGGCGGGCTCACGCGCGTGGCGATGCGCAAAGGCTCGCTGGTCGTCAATTCGTCGCAGGGCGGCGGCAGCAAGGACACGTGGATCGTCGACGAGGTGGAGGGCTGAGATGCTGTCGCGCGTCGCCGAACGCCTGTACTGGATGGCCCGCTATCTCGAGCGGGCCGAGAACACCGCGCGCATGATCCAGTCCTTCCACCTGCTCGCGCTGGACATGCCGAAGACGATCGAGCTGTCGTGGAAGAGCCTGGTGGCGGTGACCGGCACCGAGGCGATCTTCGACGAGCACTATCAGCGCGACGACGAGCGCAACTGCGTCAAGTTCCTGCTCGCCGACACCTACAACCCGAGCTCGGTGCTGAGCTCGCTGCGCGCCGCGCGCGAGAACGTGCGCACCACGCGCGACCTCGTACCGACCGAAGGCTGGGAGATCGTCAACGAGCTGTACCGCTTCGCGCGCGACCATCTCGACAGCGGCATCACCAAGCGCGGGCGTTTCGACTTCCTGACCACCGTCGTGCAGCGCTGCCAGATGCTGACCGGGCTGCTGGCCGGCTGCATGAGCCACGATGCGGCCTACGAGTTCATCCGCCTCGGGCGCAACCTCGAGCGCGCCGACATGACCTCGCGCCAGATCGACATCGGCGCGATCCCGCTGCTGACCAGGAAGGACGACCCGGAGCCCTACGAGGGGCTGCTGTGGACCAGCGTGCTGCGCTCGCAGAGCGGCTTCCAGATGTACCGCCAGCACGTCAAGCGCCGCATCAACGGCGTCGACGTGGTGCGCTTCCTGCTGCAGGACGTGCATTTTCCGCGCGCTGTCGCGCACGCCGTGACGAGCATGCAGACCGCGCTCGACTGCCTGCCGCGCAACGAGCTGCCGCTGCGCCTGGCGATGCAGGCACGCCGCCACGTGCTCGATGCCGACGTCGATCGGCTCATCGCCGACGACGCGCTGCACGGCTTTCTCGACGGCCTGCAACGCGAGGTCGGCGACGTGCATGCGGTGATCGCCGAAACCTGGTTCCCCGGCGACTGAAGCGCTGCGCGCCCGCTGCGCCTGTCGTGATCGGCACGCGTGGCGTCCGGCCCCCTCCGGGCATCGATACGGCTCCCCAAGGTGTTGAAATGCGGACCTTTTTTGCGTCCGCGAGGTCTCGCGAGGCCTACTATATATAGTAGTCTTATATGTATTGACATACCGCATAAATAGTTATCTAGTTGTTTTTCATGGATTTTATTTTTTTGCATTCGGCCACCTTACGGGCTATTCTTTCGTCAATCCAGACCGCACGTCCACACGGGAGAGGCCGAAGACCACCATGAGCTCGAAAACACAGAATCAGGCAAAGAACAGAGCAGATGCGTCGACCCTTGCACCACAGGAGATCTGCGCCGAGGTGCTGATCGAAAAATATGCCAAGGGCGACGAGAAGACGATCGCCGAAGTGCGCCAGCGCGTCGCGCGCGCGCTGGCCGCCGTCGAAGCCGAGGAGCGCCGCGCCCACTGGGAGGCGCGCTTCGTCGAGGCCCAGGAACACGGCTTCGTGCCGGCCGGGCGCATCAACAGCGCCGCCGGCACC
>DAOMOP010000269.1:3998-4245 GCA_035444405.1 Rhodocyclaceae bacterium | reverse complement strand
CGGCACGTCGCGGCAGGCACTGCCCCCGCCGGCCGGCGCCACCGCCGCATGCCGCTGCTCCGTTTCGCCGCTCCGTTTCGCCGTACCGCTTCGCCTGTCCGACCCGATGATCATCGAGACCCGCCCATGAGCCATCCCCGACCGATCAGCGCCGGTGCGCTGCTGACCATCGACCTCGAAGCCCTCTGTGACAACTGGCGGCTGTTGAAGGCGCAACTCGCCGGCGCCGAGTGCGCCGCGGTCGTCA
>DAOMOP010000269.1:0-3988 GCA_035444405.1 Rhodocyclaceae bacterium | reverse complement strand
CGACGCGTACGGCCTCGGCGCTCTGCAGGTCGCCCCCGCCCTGTGGCGGGCCGGCTGCCGCCGTTTCTTCGTCGCGCACCTGGACGAAGCGATCACGCTGCGTCCGGCGCTGCCGGCCGACGCGTCCATCCATGTGCTCAACGGTCCGCCTCCCGGCACCGAGCCGGAGTTCGTCGACCACCGCGTGGTTCCGGTGCTGAACAGCCTGGCGCAGATCGCCGCGTGGCGCGCGCTCGCGCTGCGGCTGCAGCGCCGGCATGGCGCGGCTGGGCCTCGCCGGCGACGAGCTCGCGCGGCTGGCCGGCGACGCCGACGCACTCGCAGGCGTGTGCGTCGATTACATCCTCAGCCACTTGGTCAGCGCAGAAGATCCGGCCTGCCCGATCAACCGCATCCAGCTCGAACGCTTCGCCGCAGCGCGGCGGCAGCTGCCGCCGGCGCGCGCCAGCCTGGCCAACTCGTCGGGCATCTTTCTCGGCCCCGACTACCACTTCGACCTCGCGCGCCCCGGCGCGGCGCTTTACGGCGTCGCACCGGTCGCCGGGCGCGACAACCCGATGCGGCCGGTCGTCCGCCTGCAGGGCCGGGTCATCCAGCTCAGGACGATCGCGGCCGGCACCTCCGTCGGCTACGACCATACGTGGACGGCCACTCGGCGCTCGCGCATCGCCACGGTCGCGGTCGGCTACGCCGACGGCTATCTGCGCAGCCTCAGCAACCGCGGCCACGCGTGCTTCGACGGGATACGGCTGCCGCTGGTCGGCAACGTCTCGATGGACACGACGCTGGTCGACGTCACCGAGCTCGGCGAGGGCCGCATCCGCGAAGGCGCGCTGATCGACCTCATCGGCCCGGCCAACGGCATCGACGAGGTGGCCCGCTGCGCCGGCACGATCGGCTACGAGATCCTCACCAGCCTGGGTCAGCGCTACGCGCGCGCATACCTGCCCGACCGGCGGGCGCCGCAGTAGCGCATCAGCGCGGCACGCGCATCGGCACCACGTATTCGACGTCGATACTGATGCCGGCGCCGACACCGACGCCGGTGCCGGCGCCCAGGCCGAGCCCGGCCCCGATCGCGCCGACCTCTTCGAACTGCGGGTGACGCCGCACCGCCACCGCGATCTCCTCGGTCTGCGGATCGAGCGGCGAAAGCGGCACATGTTCGGGCGGAATCGGCGGCCCGCCGTAGTTCTTGAAGGCCAGCGCACGGCCGATGTGATACAAGGCCTCGCGCAGCAGCTGCTCGGTATAGACCGCCACCACCTGCATCTCGGTGCCGCTGTCGATCGCCAGAAACCCCTCGTTCGCGGCGGGGCATTGCGAGGCCTGCAGGAGCGACTGGAAATCGCCGCACGACAGCGTCCGCGCCTCGTTCGCGGCCAGGGATTCGGTCGTTTTCGACGACACGCAGCTCGCCGCACCGACGCTCGTGCGCGGCGCGACGGCCTTGTAGCGGAACTCGAGTGGTGCTTCCAGCACGTTGTGCAGGTTGACCTCGGTGCGCTCGAAGCGCCGCGAATCCTGCGCGGCCGGGTCGAAGCCGGCGCCCGGCAGGTTGATCGGCGTGACCTCGTCGACGCAGCGGATCTTGACCGACCACACCAGCATTTGCTGCGGTGCGACCTGCGGCGCGTCGCAGCCGCCGAGCCCTGCCGCGACGAGCGGCAGGAGAGCACAACGGGCAGCAGTCTTCGACACGGCGCGCCGGCACGGGTCTATCCGATCGATACGCTTGGTGATCATCGTGCCCTCCTTCGGAAATGCGGCCGGTAGCGATCACGGCCGCCGTGCCCACCGGCACGAGCGGCGCGAATCACCGGCGCCTGTCGGCCTCGGCCGGACGACGGCCGAAAGGAGCTGCATGCATGGGGTCTTCAGTTCAACCTAGCCGACGCCAGCCAATGTGCAAGTGCGGCGGCAGGCAATTCCGCCGCACGCGCCTGTGCGTGCTGCTGTGGAACAGTCCCGACGATCCGACAGGCGAGCTGCGCTGGTGCTTGAGCAAGATGCGTGGCGTGCTCGACGAGCCCGGCCGGCGCCGCGTCGTCGCCGATGGTGACGGCGTCGCGCTCGATCTGTCGGACCGCTTCGTCGACGCCCTCGAAGTCGGCCGCGCCGCCCGGGACGGCATCGACCGCCTCGAGCCGCAACGATCGCGCACGCTCGCGGCCTTGTTCGCCGACGATCTCTTCGAAGGGCTGGAGATCGACCGCAGTCCGGATTTTGCGGGCTGGCTCGGGGCACAGCGCAGCCGGCTGCGCGCCTGCCGCACCCCATACGGGGGCATCTTGCGTCACGACTCGGACCGGGCTCGGACCAGACCTTCGGGGGCTCGACCAGTGCCTGCAGCTCGCGCCCTTCGACTGCCGCACCCACGCGCTGCTGCGCGATGCGCTCGCGCTGCGCGGCGGCCTGCGCGCAATCGGGCGACCCGCACGCCGGCATCGACTGTGCCGAGATCCGGCATTGCTGCGCCTACGGGATCGTTCGGCGGCTCGAAATTAGCCCTCTGCATTTTGGCTAGCTATTCGCTCGCGCTCGGTAATCAATCCATCAATGCCGGCGAGTATCACAATCATCCCAATCGCGGCAAGTGTTTCACTCTCGGAAAGGACTGCTATCAGGGCTATGATGCACCCTGCGGCGGCCATCGTCAGCAGCACATGCTTGGTCGGGTACCCTACGATACGGTCGTGACAAAGATCGTAGGAAATCAGCTTGAAATATAGAAAAAAGAAAACGCTAAGCGGCAGATACGCCACCAAGACATCTACGAAGACATTCGCAACCGGAGGCTGAAGCAGCAGCATGCCAATCCACAATAAGAAGGGCACACATGCATACCATATGCTTCGTTGTAAATATTTTTTCATCGTGGTGACTCAACAGTGCTGTCTATGCCGTATAAATTGAGTGACCCTGATCCTTCAATCCACCCGATCACGATTCGCTCACCGGGTTCTGCATCACCCTGCTCTAGCCGACGATAGTCCGCCGGGTTAACTGCGACGCTCCTTTCGCACACCCCTTTCCCGCACGTTAAGCAAGCCGTCAATGCCAAGGAAGATCCCGGCAAATGACAGCACTGCGAGTGCTTCGCTGCCCGCAAGTGCTCCCATGGCAACGCCAACACACCCTAGCCATGCGGCGGTTCGCAGGACACCTCTTGTCGGATATCCCAAGATCCGGTCGGGCCACGGCTCATTCGGAGTAACAAGAACACGGAAGTACAATAGGAACGGTGCCATTCCAATATACAAGAACAAAGCTTCCACATATGCGCCAGAAATGGTGGGCACGATCCAGGCTAACGGCCATATATAAAATGGGAGACTCAAATACCACGCTATTCGCATTCCATACTTGTGCACGATGATTCTCCGTATGCGTGATTGGGGCGGATGCTCACTTGGGAGTTCCGTCAGCTACCAGCATTCACGCCATTCATCAACTTTGCGGCACCGAAGCCCGCAGCCAAGCCGACACCCGTGGCAGCCAAGAATCCAACAGGAGTCGTTCCGGTTCTCGAAGAATGACGCCGGCAGCCTCAAGCGATGCGCGAACAACCCGCTCAACCACTGCAGTCGCACATCCGCCGAGACGCGCAGAACGATCCAAGAACGCAGCACCTCGATCGCGGTCTGGATGACCAGCAGCAGAGCGAAACCCATCGCAAGGACGTACAGGTATTCTCGGTCCGAGCTGACGGGCACCTCGTCAATCAGGAGTTGGTTGAAGATGGGCGCCGCCAGTGCGAAGACCTCGAGAGCGATGGCGAGCAGAAATATCTGAATCAGGGCCGGGCGCAACCCTGCCGTTCGACGCGTCAGATCGCGTAATCTAAGCCCATGTCGTTATACACAATTCCCGCCCTCGGCCTCCTCGCGCAACGACTGGATGGTGATTGCGGCGTCCCTGGTGCGCTGCAGGCCGAGCCAGATCGTCTCCACCCCGGGATCCCCGTCGCCCTTGCGGGCGAGGAAGC
>DAOMOP010000268.1:0-4306 GCA_035444405.1 Rhodocyclaceae bacterium | reverse complement strand
GCTCGACGTGATCGCCAACGAGATCCTGCTGCAGGCCAACGAATGGGGCGGGCATCTGGCCGCGATGGCCTCGGAGGAGGTCGAAGAGGTGCACCAGATCCCGTTCGACTATCCGCGCGGCGGTTACCTGTTGCTGTTCGATCCTCTCGACGGCTCGTCGAACATCGACGTCAATATCTCGGTCGGCACGATCTTCTCGGTGCTGCGCAATCCGGACGGTGACGGGCAGCCCACCGAGCACGCCTTTCTGCAGCCCGGACGCGAGCAGGTGGCGGCCGGCTACGCGGTGTATGGGCCGTCCACACTGCTGATCCTGACCGTCGGGCACGGCGTGCATGGCTTCACGCTGGACCGCGAGATGGGGAGTTTCGTCTACACCCACCCGTTCATGACGGTGCCGGTCGAGACCCACGAGTACGCGATCAACAGCTCGAACGCGCGCCACTGGGAGCCACCCGTACAGCGCTACATCGCCGAACTGCAGCAGGGCGTCGACGGGCCGCGCGGCAAGGATTTCAACATGCGCTGGGTCGCGTCGATGGTGGCCGACGTGCATCGCATCCTCACGCGCGGGGGCATCTTCATGTACCCGCTCGATGCGCGGTGCCGCGACAAGGGCGGCAAACTGCGGCTGATGTACGAGGCCAATCCGATGGCGCTGATCGTCGAGCAGGCCGGCGGGGCCGCGAGCACCGGTCGCGAACGCATCCTCGACGTCGTGCCGAAGCGGCTGCATCAGCGCATTCCGGTGATTCTGGGCTCGGCGAGCGAGGTCGAGCGGGTCGTCGCCTACCACCGCGACAGCTGACAGCGCCTTGCGCGCCGAACGTGGAAGGGGCGCCGGCGCGACGGACGCGAGCGGGCAATGGCCGATCCCGGGTGGCGGGCGGGATCGGCGCGGTGCCGGCTCGATGTCGCGTAGCGGCGGGTTCGAACGTGGGCGCGGGCGTGCATCGCTGGTTAGAATGCATCCATGACAGCATCTTCCTTGCCGCGCCACCGCCGCGTCCTTCGGCTCGCCGTGGCCATGGTATCGAGCCTGATCGCAGGTGTGGCGGTGGCGCAGAGCGAACTGCAGGTCGAACTGCAGGCGCCCGAGGCGGTCAGCGATCTGCTCGAGCGCCACGTCCGTGTGCTCGGCCGCCCGGCCCAGATGGTGCCCGAAGCGCCGGCCGACCGCCTCGCGCTGATGCGCAGGACGCGCCGTGAAGTCACCGAGCTGCTCGCGACCGAAGGCTACTTCAGTCCGCAGGTCGAAATCCGGCGCGAGGCAAGCGGGCGCTGGACGCTGGCCGTCGTGCCGGGCGAGCGGGCACAGGTTACGGAAGTGGAGTTGTCGTTCGAGGGGCACATCGCCTCGGAAGGCCTCGACCTCGCCCGGCGGCGCGAGGCCTTGCGGCGCGCCTGGACGCTGCAGGCAGGGCAGCCTTTTCGCCAGGCCGACTGGGATGCGGCCAAGCAGCAACTGCTCGATGGTGTCGCGTACCGCGACTACGCGGCTGCGCGCATCAGTGCGAGCCGGGCGACGGTCGATGCCGACGCGGCCACCGTGCGGCTCGCCGTCACGATCGATTCGGGGCCGCCGTTCTTCATCGGTCCGCTCGAGGTGTCCGGGCTCGAGCAGCTGCCCGAGAACCTGGTCGCGCGCTACAGCATGCTGCGCCAGGGCGAGCGCTTCGATCAGGAGCGCCTGCTCGCACTGCAGAGCCTGTTGCAGAATGCGCCGCAGTTTGCGTCGGTCATCGTCGACATCGATCGGGATCCGGCCAAGGCGGCCGCGGTGCCGGTGCGCGTGCACGTGTCGGAGGCGCAATCACGGCATCTTGCGTTCGGTGCCGGCTTTTCGACCAACACCGGCGCGCGTGCCGAGACCAACTGGCGCGACGTGAATCTGCTCGGGCGGGCCTGGGAATTGTCGACCGGGCTGCGGGTCGAGCAGCGCCGGCAGGCGGCCTACGCCGACATCTTCCTGCCGCCGGCGCGCAAGGGCTACCGTGACAGCTTCGGCCTCGTCGTCGAGGCGAGCGACATCGAGGGGCTGAAGACCACCCGCCAGGCCTTCGGCGCCGTGCGTGCCCGCCAGCGCGGCGACATCGAGACCGCGATCAGCCTGCGCTACCAGCACGAGAGCCTGCGCCCCGCGGGGGGCGACGCGTCGGCACGCAACGCACTGACCGCCAACTGGTCGTGGACGCAGCGCAAGGTCGACGATCTGCTCGATCCGCGCTCGGGCTATGTGCTGCGCGTCGAGCTCGGGGGCGGCACGCGTGCGCTGCTGTCGGACCAGGATTTCTTCCGTTCCTATGCCCGCTTCGTCCGCTACCAGCCGGTGGCCGAGCGTGACGTCTTCATCGTTCGCGCCGAGGCCGGCGCGACCGTCGCCAAGAGCCGCGACGGCATTCCGCAGGATTTCCTGTTCCGCACCGGCGGTGCGCAGACCGTGCGCGGCTACGCCTTCGACAGCCTCGGGGTGCAGCAGGGTGAGGCAGTAGTCGGCGGCCGTTACCTCGGCACCGCGAGTGCGGAGTATGTGCACTGGTTCCGGCCTCAGTGGGGCGTGGCCGGCTTCATCGACGTCGGCGATGCGGCCGACGATCGCGAAAGCCTCGACTTCAAGACGGGTTACGGCGCCGGCGCGCGCTGGCGCAGTCCGGCCGGCCCGATCGCGCTCGACCTCGCCTACGGCCATCAGGCGCGCCGCTTCCGGCTGCATTTCGCGATCGCGATCGCGTTCTAGCGCCGGCCGGCGGCGCCAGTGGGCGGGGCTCACGACCACTGCCGGCGTGAGCGTTGCGAAGCGGTCGCATACCGCGAAGATTTTTCACCGGGCCTCTCTTGAAATGGCTTCGGGTCGTCCCTATTATTAGCACTCGTCGGCGGCGAGTGCTAACAGTTGCGCCCGTGCGTGCCCGACGCCTTGATGAATACAGGATGCGGGGTGTGTGCCCGCAAGCATTGAATCTGAAACAGAAGGAGTGAACTCGATGAACATTCGTCCCTTGCATGATCGCGTGATCGTCAAGCGCCTCGAAGCCGAGCGCAAGACCGCCAGTGGCATCGTCATCCCCGATTCCGCCGGCGAGAAGCCGGATCAGGGCGAAGTGGTCGCCGTCGGCAACGGCAAGATCCTGGACGATGGCAAGGTTCGCCCGATGGCGGTCAAGGCCGGCGACAAGGTCTTGTTCGGCAAGTACGCCGGCCAGACCGTGAAAGTCGAAGGCGAGGAACTGCTCGTCATGCGCGAAGAAGACATCATGGGCGTCATCGAAGGCTGATGGCCCTGCGCTCAAACCCGGAAATCGAATTCAAGGAGTAAGCAACAATGGCAGCCAAGGAAGTCAAGTTCGGTGATTCCGCCCGTGATCGCATGGTCGCCGGCGTCAATGTCCTCGCCAACGCGGTCAAGGTCACCCTGGGCCCGAAGGGTCGCAACGTCGTGCTCGAGCGCTCGTTCGGCGGTCCGACGGTGACCAAGGACGGCGTGTCGGTCGCCAAGGAAATCGAGCTGAAGGACAAGTTCGAGAACATGGGCGCGCAGATGGTCAAGGAAGTCGCCTCCAAGACCTCCGACATCGCCGGTGACGGCACCACCACCGCGACCGTGCTGGCCCAGTCGATCGTGCGCGAAGGCATGAAGTTCGTCGCCGCCGGCATGAATCCGATGGATCTGAAGCGCGGCATCGACAAGGCCGTCGTCGCGATCGTCGACCAGCTCAAGGCGCTGTCCAAGCCGTGCTCGACCAGCAAGGAAATCGCCCAGGTCGGCTCGATCTCGGCGAACTCGGATGCCGATATCGGCAAGATCATCGCCGATGCGATGGACAAGGTCGGCAAGGAAGGCGTGATCACGGTCGAGGACGGCAAGAGCCTGCAGAACGAGCTCGACGTCGTCGAGGGCATGCAGTTCGACCGCGGCTACCTCAGCCCCTACTTCATCAACAACCCGGACAAGCAGGTCGCGATCCTCGAGAACCCGTATGTGCTGCTGTTCGACAAGAAGATCTCCAACATCCGTGACCTGCTGCCGGTGCTCGAGCAGGTCGCCAAGGCCAGCCGTCCGCTGCTGATCGTCGCCGAGGACGTCGAGGGCGAAGCGCTGGCGACGCTGGTGGTCAACAACATCCGCGGCATCCTGAAGACCTGCGCGGTCAAGGCGCCGGGCTTCGGCGACCGCCGCAAGGCCATGCTGGAAGACATCGCCGTTCTGAGTGCCGGTCAGATGGTCTCCGAGGATCTCGGCATCAAGCTGGAAAACGTCACGCTCGACATGCTCGGACGCGCCAGACGTGTCGTGATCGAGAAGGAT
>DAOMOP010000267.1:0-4342 GCA_035444405.1 Rhodocyclaceae bacterium | reverse complement strand
GAGCTGCCAGTGGCGGTACTGCGACGGCTCGGTGCGGTAGTCGACGAGCGTGTCGGCGGCCGGGGCCGTGTCGGTCTTCAGGGCGGTCGTTTGCACGGTAGGTCTCCTCCAGGTTGGGGTCGGCTCAGTGCGTGAGCCGATGTATCTCTCGGGTTGGGTATGAAGAAAAGTGCATCGTTGGACGGCACGATAATGCATCGACTTCCGTGCGTCAAGAGATAAAGTGCATTTTTATTCGAGCACGGTCTGCATGAAACTACATTGCAGGCGCATCTTGTGGGCAATGTTCCAGCGAATGCTGCGCTAAAGTGCAATTGCAGACAGTTTTGAGCGCGTAAATGTGCAGTAAAGTGCTTGACTGGAATTCTGGCGCGTGTATTCTGTTTCCACTTGCTCGCAGACCGCCCCGAAACGGCGCGGTACGGTGAGCACGGATCAGGCGGCGCAGACCGCCCCGTACAGACCAACAGGAGTGAAAAGTGAAACTGGCCAATCATGTATGCGGGCAATGGCTCGAAGGTGAAGGCGAAGGCGTTGCGCTGGTCGATCCGGTGAGCGGTGACGAACTCGTGCGCGTGTCCTCGGACGGCATCGACTGTGCCGCCGCGCTGGCCTATGCGCGCGAGACCGGCGGGCCGGCGCTGCGCGCGCTGACCTTCGATGCGCGCGCGGCGCTGCTCGGGCGGATCGCCGAAGTGCTCGGCGCGCACCGCGCCGACTATTTCGACATCTCGCTGCGCAACTCGGGCGCCACCGAGGCCGATGCGGCCTTCGATGTCGATGGTGCGATCTTCACGCTCAAGACGTACGCGCGCGCCGGCAAGGCGCTCGGTGCGGCGCGCCTGTTGAAGGATGGCGCGCGGGTGCCGCTGGCGAAGACCGACGTATTCCAGGCGCAGCACTTTCTCGCGCCGCTCGAGGGCGTCGCGGTGTTCATCAACGCGTTCAACTTCCCGGCCTGGGGGCTGTGGGAGAAGGCCGCGCCGGCGCTGCTCGCCGGCGTGCCGGTGTTCGTCAAGCCGGCCACGCCGACCGCATGGCTCACGCAGCGCATGGTCGCCGACGTGATCGAAGCGGGCATCCTGCCGCCCGGCGCGCTGTCCATCGTGTGCGGCTCGGCGCGCGACGTGCTCGACCACGTCGGTGCCGGCGACGTCGTGTCCTTCACCGGTTCGGCCGAAACCGCCACACGCATCCGCACCCATCCGGCGGTGGTCGCGAACGGGGTGCGCGTCAATGTCGAGGCCGACAGCATCAACTCGGCGATCCTCGGCCCCGATGCGCGGCCGGGCAGTGCCGAGTTCGATCTCGCCGTGCGCGAGATCGTGCGCGAGATGACGATCAAGGCCGGCCAGAAATGCACCGCGATCCGGCGCGTGTTCGCGCCGGCCGAGGTCGCGCGCGCGCTCGCCGATGCGGTCGCGGCGAAGCTCGCCGGCTGCACGGTCGGCAATCCGCGTCAGCGTATTGGTCGGCGTCGGCGTCACCGAAGGGGTGCGCGTCGGGCCACTGGTCAGCCAGGCCCAGCAGGCCGCCGCGCTCGACGGCCTCGCGCGCCTGCGCGAGGAATGCGAGACGGTGTTCGGCGGCGGTGACGGCTTCGTGCCGCGCGACGCCGATGCGGCGCGCTCGGCCTTCGTGCAGCCGACGCTGCTCTACTGCGACAAGGGACTCGCCGCCCGCCACGTCCATGACGTCGAGGTGTTCGGGCCGGTCGCGACGGTGATGCCGTACCGCGACACGGCCGACGCAATCGCGCTGGCGCGGCGCGGTCACGGCTCGCTGGTGGCGTCGGTGTATTCGGCCGACGCCGCCTTCCTCGCCGAGCTGGTGCCGGCGATCGCCGGCACCCACGGCCGCATCATGGTCGTCGATGCGGCGGTCGGCAACCAGCACACCGGCCACGGCAACGTCATGCCGACCTGCCTGCACGGCGGACCGGGCCGTGCCGGCGGCGGTGAGGAGCTCGGCGGGCTGCGGGCGCTGGCGCTGTATCACCGGCGCCACGTCGTTCAGGGTGGCGCGGCGCTGCTCGATGCGCTGGGCCGCGAGGCCGCCGACGCCGCGCTGCTCGGCAGCTGAGCCGACGCGGAGCGCTGTCGCCGCCCGCGGGCGGCGACCGTGGGTGTCACGGCCGGTGCGATCCACCGCGAGGCCGGCACCGGACCCTTCAGGCAAGGAATCCGATGGCGTTCATTCCTGCTGGCGTGACCTGCAGAAAACTGCATTGCCGTAGAGATGCAACATAATGCATCGCCTGCGTATTGTGCGTTGAGCGATTGTGCGAGCGAGGTGAGATAGTGCATCTAAGCATATGCATTAAAATGCTTGACGATGCCGCGGTACGGTGTAATCGTTTCGGTCGCCGTGTTTCCGCGTTGCCTTCGGGGTCTTGCGTGGTGGCCAGCGTGCGCGCCCTCGCGCACTGATTCAGGCACGCCCGCGATCACCGCCCGGAGCGGGAGCGTGCCGAAGCGAGATCCGGGCGGACGCATGCGCTCACGAAGAGCCGGCCCAAGACCGGACGTGATGCGTCCCCGCGCAGGGGACCTTGAACGAGAGGAGTTGGAGAAAGAGATGACGTACACCCTCAGTACGGCCGATCACGGCAGCAGCCCGCCGACGCTTGAGATTCCGCGCCAGTACAACGCCGCCGACGACCTGATCGGCCGCAATCTGGTCGCCGGCCGCGGCGAGCGGCTCGCCTACATCGACGACGCCGGCAGCTACACCTATGCCGAGCTCGCCGCGCGCGTCAATCGCTGCGCCAATGCGCTGACCGGACTAGGCCTGATGCGCGAGCAGCGCGTATTGATGTGCATGCACGACACGATCGACTTTCCGAGCGTGTTCCTCGGCGCGATCAAGGCCGGCGTCGTGCCGATCGCGGTCAACACGCTGCTGACCCAGTCGGACTACGAATACATGCTCACCGACAGCCGCGCGCGCGTCGCGGTGGTGTCGGCCCCGCTCGCCGAGACCTTCATGCCGCTGCTCGAGCGCGTGCCGACGCTCGAGCGCGTGGTCGTGGCGGGCGGCGACGGCGAGGGCACCCTCGCCGCGCTGATGGCGGCCGCGTCCGACCGCTTCGAGACGGTCGCGACGACCTGCGACGATCCGTGCTTCTGGCTGTACTCGTCGGGCTCGACCGGCGCGCCCAAGGGCACCGTGCATGTGCACTCGAGCCTGATCCAGACCGCCGAGCTGTACGCGCGGCCGGTGCTCGGCATCCGCGAGGACGACGTCGTCTTTTCGGCGGCCAAGCTCTTTTTCGCGTACGGGCTCGGCAACGGCCTGACCTTTCCGCTCTCGGTCGGCGCGACCGCGGTGCTGATGGCCGAGCGGCCCACCCCGGATGCGGTGTTCAAGCGCCTGACCGAGCACCAGCCGACGATTTTCGGCGGCGTGCCGACGCTGTTCGCGTCGATGCTCGCCCACAGCAATTGTCCGTCGCGCGAGGCGCTGCGCCTGCGCGCGTGCACGTCGGCCGGCGAGGCGCTGCCCGAGGAGATCGGCAAGCGCTGGCGCGAGCGCTTCGGCGTCGACATCCTCGACGGCATCGGCTCGACCGAGATGCTGCACATCTTCCTGTCCAACCGCCCCGGCGAGGTGCGCTACGGCACGACCGGCAAGCCGGTGCCCGGCTACGTGGTGCGCCTGGTCGGCGACGACGGCGAGGTCATCGACGAGGCCGACGTGCCCGGTGAGCTGCAGATCGCCGGGCCGAGCAGCGCGGCCTACTACTGGAACAACCGCGACAAGAGCCGTGCCACCTTCCAGGGCCAGTGGACGCGCAGCGGCGACAAATACACCCGCACCGCCGACGGCTACTACGTCTATGCCGGCCGCAACGACGACATGCTCAAGGTGAGCGGCATCTACGTGTCGCCGATCGAGGTCGAGTCGTGTCTGATCCAGCACGAGGCGGTGCTCGAGGCGGCCGTGGTCGGACACGAGGACGACGATCGCCTCGTCAAGCCCAAGGCCTTCATCGTGCTCAAGCCCGGTGTGCGGCCCAACCCGATGCTCGCCGACGACATCAAGCGCCACGTCAAGGCCCAGCTCGCCCCCTACAAGTACCCGCGCTGGATGGAGTTCGTCGACGAGTTGCCGAAGACCGCCACCGGCAAGATCCAGCGCTTCAAGCTGCGCGCGCTGAGCGCGGCCGGCTGACGCGGCGGGCATCGCCCGCCTTCCGACTTCAATGCTTGTCCGGACGCCGCGCGCGGCGCCCGGAGGGGGAGACTCATGGATCTCGTTTCGTTCCTGATTCAGATACTGAATTCACTGCAGTACGGACTGCTGCTGTTCCTGGTGGCCAGCGGTCTGACGCTGGTGTTCG
>DAOMOP010000266.1:0-4344 GCA_035444405.1 Rhodocyclaceae bacterium | reverse complement strand
GCCTGCTCGGCGGCCTGCGCGAAGTTGAAGGTATGCGGGCCCATCACCACCGGTACGCCGAGCGCGCAGGCCTCGATCAGGTTCTGGCCGCCGAAGGGCAGCCAGCTCCCGCCGATCAGCGCGACGTCGGCCGCCGCATGGTAGGCGAACATCTCGCCCATCGAGTCGCCGAGCCACACGCGCGTGTCGGGTGCGAGCGGCGTGTCGGCCGATCGGCGTGCGAGCGCGAGGCCGCGCGCGCGCACGAGCTCGGCCACGGCGTCGAAGCGCTGCGGGTGACGCGGCACGATGACGAGCAGCGCGTTCGCCGGCGCCATCGCGGCAAACGCGTCGACGAGCAGCGCCTCCTCGCCGTCGCGCGTGCTCGCGGCGAGGATCACCGGGCGTGCACCGATGCGGGTGCGGAAGGCCTCGCCGAGCGCGAGCTGGGCCGCCGGCGGGCTGATGTCGAACTTGATGTTGCCGGTGACGGTCAGGTGGCGCGCGCCGAGCATCGCGAAGCGCTCGGCGTCGGCGTCGGTCTGGCAGGCGATCGTCGTCAGCGCATCGAGCGTCATCGCGGTCAGCGCCGGCCAGCGGCGGTAGCGGCGCGCCGAGCGCTCGGACAGGCGCGCATTGGCGAGCACGACCGGAACGCCGCGCGCGCGGCAGGCGAGCAGCAGCTCGGGCCACAGCTCGGTTTCCATGACCAGTCCGACGCGCGGGCGGAAATGGCGCAGAAAGCGCTGCGGCAGCAGTGCGGCGTCATAGGGCAGGTATGCACTCGTGACGCGTGGCTCGCCGGCGAACAGCGCCTGTGCGGTCTGCCGTCCGGTCGGGGTCATGTGGGTGAGCAGCACGCCGTGGTCGGGGTGACGCGCGAGCAGCGCGCGCACCAGCGGCTCGGCGGCGCGCGTCTCGCCGACCGACACGGCGTGGATCCAGATCGGCGGCTGCGCCGGCGGCGCCGCGTAGTGGCCGAAACGCTCGGCGACGTGCTCCAGATACTCGGGCTGGCGGCGTGCCCGCCAAGCGAGGCGCAGCAGCACCACGGGCAGCGCCGCGAACCACGCGAGCCGGTAGAGCGGGCGGGCGCTCAGCGTTGCGGTGACGGGGATGGCAGGGTTCGGCATCGCCGGCAAGTATATAGCGGCGCGCCGCGGCGGCGGCATGCCGCGCGCGTGTGTCCGCATTCCGGGCGCGTGGGCTGTGCGATAATCGCGGCACCCGACCCGCGATGAACAGGCCATGAAAATACTCGTCACCGGCGCCGCCGGCTTCATCGGCATGCATGTCTCCGAGGTGCTGCTCGCGCGCGGCGACGAGGTGGTCGGCGTTGACAACCTCAACGACTACTACGATCCGCGTCTCAAGCACGACCGCCTCGCGCGACTGACGCCGCATCGGCGCTTTCGCTTCGTGCGCATGGACGTCGCCGACCGGCCGGCGATCGAGCGCCTGTTCGCCGCGGAAGGCTTCGAGCGCGTCGTGCATCTGGCCGCGCAGGCCGGCGTGCGCTATTCGCTGCAGAACCCGCACGCCTACGTCGACAGCAACATCGTCGGCTTCATGAACATCCTCGAAGGCTGCCGCCACGCGCGTGTCGGGCACCTCGTCTACGCCAGCAGCTCGAGCGTCTACGGCGGCAACACGAAGATGCCGTTTTCCGAGCACGACAGCGTCGATCATCCGGTCAGCATGTACGCGGCAACCAAGAAGGCCAACGAGCTGATGGCGCACACGTACAGCCATCTTTATCGCCTGCCGACGACGGGGCTGCGCTTTTTCACCGTGTACGGCCCGTGGGGACGGCCCGACATGGCGCTGTTCCTGTTCACCAAGGCGATGCTCGAGGGCCGCCCGATCGACGTCTTCAACCACGGCCGCATGCGGCGCGACTTCACCTACATCGACGACATCGTCGAAGGGGTGGTGCGCACGCTCGACCGCGTTGCCGCGCCCGACCCCGGGTTCGACGCCGGACGCCCGGACCCCGGCCGCAGCGATGCGCCGTATCGCGTGTTCAACATCGGCAACCACGATCCGGTCGAGTTGATGGCCTTCATCGAGGCGATCGAGGCGGCGCTCGGGTGCACCGCGGTCAAGCACTTCCTGCCGCTGCAGGACGGCGACGTGCCGGCGACCTATGCCGACACCGCGGAGCTCGACGCGTGGACCGGCTTCGCGCCGGCGACCGGCGTCGTCGCCGGCGTCGCGCGCTTCGTCGCGTGGTACCGCGAGTATTACGGCGTATGAGCCGATTCGCCCGGGGGGCGCCGACCGCGCCGGCGATGCGCGCGCGCTGCAATCCATCCGGCCGGCTCGACGCTGCGGGCCAGCCCGTATAATCCGCGCTTTGCACAGCGGAGCCCCGCCATGTCCATCCTCGTCTGCGGCTCGGTCGCCTACGACACGATCATGGTCTTCCACGATCGTTTCAAGCACCACATCCTGCCCGAGCAGATCCACATCCTGAACGTCGCCTTCCTCGTGCCGGACATGCGGCGCGAATTCGGCGGGTGTGCCGGCAACATCGCCTACAACCTCGCGCTGCTCGGCGCCGAACCGCTCATCATGGCCACGGTCGGCGACGATGCGGGGCCGTACCTCGAGCGGCTCGATGCGCTCGGGCTGCGCCGCGATCACGTGCGTCGGGTGCCGGGCAGCTTCACCGCGCAGGCTTTCATCACCACCGATCTCGACGACAACCAGATCACCGCCTTCCACCCCGGCGCGATGAACGCGTCGCATCTGAACCGGGTCGACGCCGCCGACGGCGTCACGCTCGGCATCGTGTCGCCGGACGGGCGCGCGGGCATGCTCGCGCACGCCGAGCAGTTCGCCGCGGCCGGCATCCCGTTCGTGTTCGATCCGGGGCAGGGGCTGCCGATGTTCGGCGGCGACGAGTTGCTGCAGTGCATGAAACTGGCCCGTTATTGCACGGTCAATGACTACGAGGCGCGGCTGCTGTGCGAGAAGACGGGGCGTTCGCTCGCGCGCCTGGCCGACGAGGTGGAGGCGCTCGTGGTCACGCTCGGGGGCGAGGGCTCGCACATCTACGCGGATGGACGCCGCATCGAGATTCCGTGCGTCGCGCCGGAGCGCATCGAGGATCCGACCGGATGTGGCGATGCGTATCGCGCGGGCCTGTTGTACGGCATCGCAAACGGCTTCGGCTGGCAGCGTGCCGGTCGGCTGGCCTCGCTGATGGGGGCGATCAAGATCGCCAGCCGCGGCGGGCAGAATCACACGCCCGAGCGCGCCGCGATCGCGGCGCGTTTCGCGCAGGCATTCGAAGAGGACTTATGGTGAACAGATCCAACGCAATCGGACGTGCCGCGCTGCTGCTGGTGGCGGTCGTCGCGCTCGGGCTCGGCGGTTGCGCGTCGGGGCTCGGGGGTGGCACCTACGAGCGTGCCGAGGCGCGCCGGGCGATGTCGGTGCAGTACGCGACGGTCGAGTCGGTGCGCCCGGTGCTGATCGAAGGGACGAAGACGCCGGTCGGCCCGGTGGCCGGTGCCGCGGTCGGCGGGATCGCCGGCAGCGGAGTCGGAGGGGGGCGCGGTCAGGCGATCGCGACCGTGATCGGCGCGGTCGCCGGTGGTGTGGCCGGTGCGGCGATCGAGGAAGGGGTGACGCGACGAGCCGGTGTCGAGGTCACGGTGCGCCTGGCGGGCGGACAGCTTCTCGCAGTGGTGCAGGAAGACGGCGGCGAGAATTTCCGGCCGGGCGATCGCGTGCGCGTGATTCGCGACGGGGCGACGACGCGCGTCGCGCACTGAGCGTCGGTCGCGGTTCTACGGGTAGAACGCGTACAGGCGATAGCCGACCGCGGCGGTCACGTCGGGGGCTGCAAACGGCATATGCACGGCGATCTCGTCGCCGGCGCGGAAACCGTCGGCCTGTGCCGGGGATGGCGCCCATTCGGCCGGCGTCAGCACGCGACGCACGACGGGCCGGTCGCGCGCATCGGTCAGCGTCAGCTCCAGGTGGGGGTGCTCCTGCGGATGGCGGGCCTCGTTGCGGATGCGCGCGTTGAGCACGAAACGGGTCGGATCGAGCGGATCGGATTCGAGATCCGAGCTGACGATGCGGATCTCGGCGGCGATGCGCGGCAGCGGCATGTCGCACCCGAACTGCTCGCACAGCTCGACGTACAGCGGGCGCAGCTGCGGCCAGTGGCGGCTGATGTCCAGACGCAGCAGGTAGGCGGCCTGCACCGCCAGCGCGCCGCCCAGGATGCCGACCGCAAGCCCCCACAGCCAGCGCGGGCCGTCGCGTGAAGCGGCGGTGTAGTCGCGCGCGTCGGATCGCGCTTCGGGCTCGCCGGGCGGGCGCGTCGCCGCTGGATCCGGTCGCCTGCGT
>DAOMOP010000265.1:0-4363 GCA_035444405.1 Rhodocyclaceae bacterium | reverse complement strand
TTTTATCACCGCGTACATGGTATTGCTCCAGTTGATGGGTTTTGCACGGAATCGCGCATTTTGCCGGGCGGCGTGGTGCAAGTCAAGAATTTCGCTGGAAAATCAGCCCTCGAGCGGGCCGTGGCCGCTGTCGGCAAGTGCCTCCGGCGGGTGGGGCGGCAGCATCGGCAGCAGGGCGTCGAGGGCGTGGCGCTCGGTGCGGTAGTGCGCGTGGGGCTTGAGCCGCTCCCACAGGCCGGTGCGCTCCATCGCATCGATGACCTGCTTCTTGAGGCCGCAGAACGCGAGCTCCTGTCCCTGGGCGCGCAGGCGCTGCTGCACGGTGGAGATCGCATGCTGGCCGCTCGCGTCTATCGTGTTGATACCGGTCGCGGAGATCAGCACGATCTTCACGTGGTGTTGCGCGCGTGCGGCGGCGATGGCTGCCGTCTCGAAGGCGTCGGCAGTGACGAAGGTGAGCGGGCTGTCGAAGCGCATGATGACGAGGTTGGGGTGCGGGTGCTCGAGTCCGAAGCGCTCGAGATCGCGGTAGGTGCCGTCGGGATGCAGCCCGAGCAGCGCCGTGCGCGGCTGCATGTCACGGTAGAGCATCAGCGCGAGCGACAGCAGCAGGCCGGTCAGGATGCCGTTCTGGATGTTCGGGGCGAAGGCGAGTGTCGTGCAGAACGTCACCGCGGACGCGAGCCCGTCGGCTCGGCTCGCCTGCCACGCCCGCCCCAGTGCGCGAAAGTCGAACAGCCCGGCGACCACCTGCAGGATGACGGCGGCAAGGACCGCGACGGGCAGGTGCCACAGCAGCGGCGTCAGGTACAGCAGGGTCACCAGCACCGCGGCAGCGGTGACCAGGGAGGACAGGCCGGTGCGCGCACCGCTCGCATGGTTCAGTGCCGAGCGTGAGAACGACGCGCTGACCGGCATGCCCGCGCTCAGCGCGGCGGCGATCTTGGCGAGCCCCTGGCCGACGAGTTCCCGGTTCTGGCTCCACTGCGCGCCGGTGCGCGCGCTGATCAGCGTCGCGCTCGAGGTCGCTTCCATGAAGCTCACCAGGGCGATCACGAATGCGGCCGGAAACAGCGCCACCGCCATGCTCCAGTCGATCTGTGGCAGGCCCAGTTGCGGCAGTCCGGCCGGAATCGCGCCGACCACGGCGCCGCCGCGCCCGGCGAAGTCGGTCGCTGTGGACACTGCGGTAGCGATCACGACCACCAGCAGGATGCCGGGCAGTCGCGGCGCGAAACGGCGCAGGGCGACGAGTGCGAGCAGCGTGAGCGCGCCGTAAAGCGTGGAGAGTTCGTGGAGGGCGCCCGGATGCTCGAGCATCTGCCAGAAACCGACCATGAAATGATCGGTGCGCGGCAGGTCGAGTCCCAGCAGGGCGGGCACCTGCGACAGGCAGATCAGGAGTGCGGCGGCGTTGATGAAGCCGCTCATCACCGGGCGCGACAGCAGATTGAGCAGCCAGCCCGCCTGCAGCCCGCCCAGCGCGAGCTGGATCGCGCCCGACATCAGCGCGAGCAGGATCGCCAGCGCGAGGAATTCCGGCGTTTCTGGCCGGGCGAGCGGCATCAGGCTGGCGCCGGTCAACAAGGCGGTCAGCGCCACCGGTCCGGTCGAGAGCTGCGCGCACGAACCGAACAGCGCGCCGACCACCGCCGGCAGCAGCGCGGCATAGAGGCCGACTTGGGGCGGCAGCACGGCGAGCTGTGCGTAGGCGAGGGCTTGCGGAATCAGCACCAGCGCGACCGTGACGCCGGCGATGACGTCGCCGCGCACCCCGTGGCTGCGCCACTGACGCGGCCAGTCCAGGAACGGCAGCACACGCGCGGCCGGTGTCGGCGAAGGCGAGCTCATTGGCGAGGGTCGGCGACGATTGCGTTCATGGCACGATGGTAGCAAATGCAAGCTCGCGTCCGCGGCGCGGCCCTCGCGTCTGCCGGCGGACGCGGTCTCGACGGCCGCGGCCCACAGCCGTACTTTTTTCGGATGACAGGGGTGGAATTATCGGCTAGTATAGAAGTTGTCAGACAACTTTGAGCGTCCCGTCGGGCCTGTCTCGACGGCCGTGCCATTATGAGTCATGAGCCATGAGCGGTGATCGACCCGCGCGGCTGAGCGAAGCCGTCGCGCGCCAGCTTGAACAGTGGATCAGCGACGAACGGCTCGAGCCCGGTACGCAGTTGCCGACCGAAAAGGTGTTGTGCGAGCGCTTCGGCGTCAGCCGTGCGGTGATTCGCGAGGCGATCTCGCGATTGAAGGCCGACGGCTGCGTACGCACGCGCCAGGGCTCGGGCGCCTACGTCGCCGCCCGTCCGGGGCAGGCGAGCTTTCGCCTGCTGCGCGATGGCACGGGCGGGGCAGAGGTGCTCCCGCGCGAGGTTTCGGACGTGTTCGAGCTGCGCTATCTGATCGAGACCGGCGCCGCGGAGCTCGCAGCGCTGCGCCGGGGCGAGGGCGACCTCGAGCGCATGCGCGTGGCGCTCGAGCGCATGCGCGAGGCGCTGGTCGAAGGCACGGACGCGCTCGCCGAGGATGACGCCTTTCACGTCGCTGTCGCCGCGGCGACGCACAATCCGCAGCTCGAGCGCTTCCAGGTGTTCATGGGCCAGCAGCTGTCCGAATCGCGCGCACCGACCTGGTCGGCGGCCGGGCATCTGGCGGGCTGGGCGCGGCAGGCGCAGCAGGAGCACGAGCACATCTTCGCGGCCATCGCGGCCGGCGATGCGGCCGGTGCCCGTGCGGCCGCGGCGGCGCACCTGGTGCGGGCCGCGAGCCGCCTCGGCCTCGACCCGTTGCGCTGGGCGGCCGCCGACATTCAGGAGAGCAGGCAATGAGCACGATATCCGATGCGCTCGCGCTGGGCGAGCGCGAGGCCGATTTCTCGTCGGTCGACAAGGCCCGTGTCGTCGCGGCGCTGTCGCGGCTGCTGCCGGCCGGTGCGCTGATGCACGTATCCGAAGATCTGCGTCCGTACGAGTGTGATGGTCTCACGGCCTATCGCCAGGTGCCGATGGTGGTGGCGCTGCCGAGCACCGAGGAGCAGGTCGTCGCGGTGCTGAAGTGCTGTCAGGAGATGGGCGTGCCGGTGGTCGCGCGCGGCGCCGGCACCGGCCTGTCGGGCGGGGCACTGCCGCATGCGTCCGGCGTGCTGCTGTCGCTGGCGCGCTTCACGCGCATCCTCGCGCTCGATCCGCTCGCACGTACCGCGGTCGTGCAGCCGGGCGTGCGCAATCTCGCCATCTCCGAAGCGGCCGCCGCGCACGGGCTATACTACGCACCCGATCCGTCGTCGCAGATCGCCTGCACGATCGGCGGCAACGTCGCCGAGAACTCGGGTGGCGTCCATTGCCTGAAGTACGGACTCACCGTGCATAACGTGCTGCGCGTGCGCGGGGTCACGATCTCCGGCGACATCGTCGAGTTCGGCAGTCATGCGCTCGATTCGCCCGGCTACGATCTGCTCGCCGCGGTGATCGGCTCGGAGGGCATGCTGGCGGTCGCCACCGAGGTGACGGTCAAGCTCACGCCGACGCCGCAGCTCGCGCAATGCCTGCTCGCCGCCTTCGACGACGTCGTCAAGGCCGGCGATGCGGTGGCCGCGATCATTGCCGCCGGCATCATTCCGGCCGGCCTCGAGATGATGGACCAGCCGGCCACCGTGGCGGTCGAAGCCTTCGTGCACGCGGGCTACCCGCTCGACGCAAAGGCGATCCTGCTGTGCGAGTCCGACGGCACGCCCGAGGAGGTCGCCGACGAGGTCGCGCGCATGCGCGAGGTGCTTGCCGCCAGCGGCGCGACCGAGATCCGCGTGTCGCACGACGAGGCCGAGCGGCTGCGCTTCTGGGCCGGCCGCAAGGCCGCGTTCCCGGCCGCCGGGCGGCTCTCGCCCGACTACTACTGCATGGACGGCACGATTCCGCGCAAGCACGTCGGCGAAATGCTCGAGGCCATCCAGAAGATGGAGGAGAAGTACGGCCTGCGCTGCATCAACGTGTTTCATGCCGGCGACGGCAATCTGCATCCGCTGATCCTGTTCGATGCCAACCAGCCCGGCGAGCTCGAGCGCGCGGAAGCCTTCGGGGCCGAAATCCTCGAGCTGTCGGTCGCGCTCGGCGGCACCGTCACCGGCGAGCACGGCGTCGGCATCGAGAAGATCAACCAGATGTGCAGCCAGTTCTCGCGCGCGGAGCTGGCGATGTTCTTCCGCGTCAAGGCGGCTTTCGACCCGGCCGGGCTGCTCAATCCCGGCAAGGCGATTCCGACCCTGAACCGCTGTGCCGACTACGGCAGCATGCGCGTGTCGGGCGGCCAGCTGCCGCATGCGGAGCTGCCGCGCTTCTGCGGAGGGGGTGACGATGTTGAGTAC
>DAOMOP010000264.1:0-4423 GCA_035444405.1 Rhodocyclaceae bacterium | reverse complement strand
CGTCGCCGCGGTGCTGCGGTGCGCGGCCAGCGACGCGGTCTTCTACGTATGCGGCCCGGCCACGCTGATCGAGGCGGTGCGCACCGCCGCAAACCGGCTCGGCATCGCCGCGGAGCGCGTCCAATACGAGTCCTTCCACTGACCGGGAGGCGAAGGCGATCGCAGCATCCAGCACTGCGAAGTCGCCCCGCCGGTCCACAAGAGCCGCGTGACCGTCGTCGATTTTGCCGATGCCGGCCACTTCGCCCTGCTGCGGTTGCGCGAACGGCAGCGGGGCGGTCATCACACAATCGGTTGGCGGATTCTCCGCGCCGGGCCGGCTACAATCTGCGCTTGGCGTTGGTCGTTACGAGTGGCAAGAAATGAGTCATCACGATGGCCGGGCCAATATGACGGCGAAGGCCGACGGACCGATCCGCAACACCAGCACGAGCGCACACCCTTTGTTCTCGTTCAAGATCTAGCCGCACGGCCGCGGCGCCCGTCCAGCGGGTGTCGCGGCAGCCGACACAGCCTGCACGCAAGATGAGCGCCACCCAGCCGTCACCGCCCCCTGTCCGCTACGTCGGCCGCTTCGCGCCGTCGCCGACCGGTCCGCTGCATTTCGGCTCGCTCATCGCGGCGATCGGAAGCTTTCTCGACGCGCGCACACACGGCGGGCGCTGGCTGCTGCGCATCGAGGACGTCGACAGCCCGCGCACCATCGCCGGCGCGGCCGAGGCCATCGTCGCGACGCTGGCCCGATTCGGCCTCGAATGGGACGGCGTGCCGGTGCGGCAGAGCCGGCGCCGCGAGAGCTACGAAGCGGCGCTGGAGCATCTGCGGCGCACCGGCGAGGTCTTTCCGTGCGCGTGCACGCGGCGCGAGATCGCCGATTCGGCTCTCGCGCGTGACGGCTCGCGCGTCTATCCGGGCACCTGCCGTGACGGCCTGCCGCAGGGCCGCAGCGCACGCGCCTGGCGGGTGCGGGTCGGCGGCGAAATCGCCTTCGACGACGCGGTGCAAGGTCGCCAGCGCGAGGAGCTCGCCACCGAGACCGGCGATTTCGTCGTGCTGCGCGCCGACGGCCTGTTCGCCTACCAGCTCGCCGTGGTGGTGGACGACTGCGAGGTCGGCGTGACCCACGTCGTGCGCGGCGCCGATCTGCTCGACTCGACAGCGCGCCAGATCCATCTTCAGCGCCTGCTCGGCTGTCCGACACCGGCCTACGCGCATCTGCCGGTGGCCGTCAATGAGGCGGGCGAAAAGCTCTCCAAGCAGACGCTCGCCGCGGTCGACGGCTTCAGCCCTGCGTCGGCATGGTTGGCAGCGCTCGCCTTCCTGGGTCAGAATCCGCCCGACGAGCTCGCCGGCGCACCACTTGAACCAATCCGCGCGTGGGCGATCGCGAACTGGTCGCTCGCGCGCGTGCCGCGCAGCCGCCACGCACCGGTTCCGCCCGGCTACTGAAACCCGCGCACTGCGCATCGAAGCGCCGCACCGCCGACCCCGGAGGAGCAGGCGAACGGAGACACGACAGATGATCGACGACATCGCCGGCCTGCGCCGGCTGCTGCTCGAGACCCGCACGATCGCGGTGGTCGGGCTGTCGGCCAACTGGCACCGCCCCAGCCACTTCGCCGCCAAGTACATGCTCGAGCACGGCTACACGGTGATTCCGGTCAATCCGGCCTACGACGCGGTGCTCGGGCAGAGGTGCTACGCGCGCCTCGCCGACATCCCGGTGCCGGTCGACATGGTCGATGTGTTCCGCAAGCCAGAGGACGTGCCGCCGCTCGTCGACGATGCGATCGCGATCGGCGCCAGGAGCCTGTGGCTGCAGCTCGGCGTCATCAACATCGAAGCCGCACGCAAGGCCGAGGCGGCCGGCCTGCAGGTCGTGATGGACCGCTGCGTGAAGATCGAGCACGCGCGCCTGTTCGGCGGCCTGAACTGGGTCGGCGTGAACACGGGCGTGATCTCGGCCAGGCGCGCCGGCCTGCCCTACCTGCACCCGGGCCGCGAAGCCTCGGACCGCCGCGCCCACCACGATCAGTGCTTGCCACGGTAGCCGGCCAGCCCGATGATCCATCGCACGCACTGATAGGCGAGCCAGCTCGCCAGGCGCCTGACGGCCGGCTGGCGCCGCCAGTCCTCGGCGCGCAGCTCGCTGGCGCCGCTGGCGATCGCGCGCGCGAGGCTGGCACGCAGCTGCGCAGCGAAATCCCCGTCATCGACGATCACGTTCGCCTCGCGCGCCAATAGCAGGCTGAACGGGTCGATGTTGCTCGATCCGACGGTCGCCCACTTGCGGTCGATCACCGCCACCTTCGCGTGCAGCTGACTGCGGTGATACTCGAACAGCCGGATACGCCGCGCGAGGAAATACGGATACAGCGCACGGGTCGCATAGGCGAGAATCGGATGGTCCGAGACGCCCTGCAGCACCAGCACCACGTTGACGCCACGCGCGGCCGCCACCGTCAGGGCGTGACGAAAACGCCGCCCCGGAAAGAAGTACGCGCACGCGATCACCACCTCCGAGCGCGCAGCCCGGATCGCGGCGAGATACGCGTCCTCGATGTCACGCCGATGGCGCAGATTGTCGCGAATGACGAAGGCCGCACGCACTTTGCCGACCGGCTCGGGGCGCAGATGCGACAGCACCGGCCGCCGTCCGCGCCGCCTGAGATTTGCCCACGACACCAGCCACCACAGGTGATGCGCGGCTTCGGTCGCCGCCCGCAGCAGCGGCCCCTCGACACGAACGGCATAATCGAAGCGCGGATGCGGCGAACCGCCATTGCCGACGTCGTCGATGATGTTGATGCCGCCGACGAAGGCCACGCGCCCGTCGATGACGGCCAGCTTGCGGTGCATGCGTCGCAGGCGGTAGCGCCGCAGCCGCAGCAGGCGGTGGTCGCGGCGGTAGATCTGCACCGCCACCCCACTCGCCTCCAGGCGCGGCATCAGGCGGTCGGCGAAGGGTCGCGCACCGATGCCGTCGACCAGCACGCGCACCGCCACGCCGCGGCCGGCCGCACGACACAAGGCATCGACGATGCGCCGGCCGGTCGCATCATTCTCGAAGATGTAGGTCTCGAGATGGATCTCGATCGCCGCGCCGTCGATGGCCTGCTCCAGCGCCGGGAAGTAGTCGGCACCGTTCTCGAGCAGAACGACCCGGTTGCCGTCGATGAAGCCCGTCACGCGAGCGGTTCCAGCTCAGCCGTCAGGGCAGCGTGATCGGAAATCCTCGACCACGGCAGTCCGCTGTGCACGTCGGCCCGCTCGATGTCGAAGCCGCGTACGTAGATGCGGTCGAGACTCAGCAACGGCTTGCGGCTCGGGTAGCTGCGCGCCGGCCGGCCGGTGTCGGCGTGGAAAACCTCGATCAGACCGAGCCGGCGCGCAAGCACGGCCTCGGCGCGGTTTCGCCAGTCGTTGAAGTCGCCCGCGATGATCATCGGCGCGTCGCGGGCGGCGAGCTGCTCCATGCGCTCGGCCAGCGCCTCCATCTGGCGCCGGCGGCTGCCAGCCATCAGCCCGAGGTGAACGCAGACGCAATGCACCGGCCCGTCGATGCCCGGCACGGCCACTTCGCAGTGCAGCAGCCCGCGCCGCTCGAAGCGGTGGTCGGAGACGTCCTGATTGTGCTCGGACAGAATGTCGAAGCGGCTCAGGATCGCGTTGCCGTGGTGTCCATGATCATAGACGGCATTGCGGCCATAGGCCGTCTGATGCCACACCTCCTGGGCGAGGAACTCGTGCTGCGGATTCGCAGGCCAGTCCGGATGCGTGATCTCGTGGCGCACATGCAGGCCCTGAACCTCCTGCAGAAACACGACGTCCACGTCCAGGCTGCGCAGTCGCTCGCGCAGCTCGTGGATCACCATGCGGCGATTGAACTGCGAAAACCCCTTGTGGATGTTGTAGGTGCAGACTTTGAGCTTCATCGCCACATGCCGGATGCCGGAGCCTGGAAGCGCTCGCCGGTATAATCGCCTCTGACGGATTGATATCAAGATACCAAAAGCCAATGGACAGAATGCAGGTCATTTACCGGGTCCGGGCCACCCCGACCGAGATCGACGCGCGTGCGCGCGCGATCGCCGTCGAGCAAAGCATCGAGATGCCGCCCCACGCGGTGCGCAATCCCCGCGTCGACGAGCACATCGTCGGCCGCGTCGAGCACATCGCCCCGCACGATGACGCGCATTTTCTCGTCACGATCGGGCTCGCGCTCGAGACCACCGGCTGCGAGGCCGGACAGCTCATGAACATGCTGTTCGGCAACAGCTCGCTGCATCCGGACGTCGCCCTCGTCGACCTTGCGTTCCCGCCCGGTGCGGCGGCGCGCTTCGGCCCCGACCTGCGCATTACCCCGGCCGATCCGCTCACCGGCTCGACGAGCATCGCCTGCGGGCTCGCCGGCACCGTGATG
>DAOMOP010000263.1:3010-4432 GCA_035444405.1 Rhodocyclaceae bacterium | reverse complement strand
CCGCATCGCCGCCGTCGCCGCGACACTGCTGCTCTGGGTCGTGCAGCCCGCCCACGCGATCGAGTTCCGCTCCGTCGGCGAGCCGGCGATCCTGTTCGACACGCCGTCGCAGCAGGGCAAGCGCCTGTTCATCGTCGCCGCCGGCACGCCGGTCGAGGTGGTCGTCGATCTCGACGACTGGGTCAAGGTGCGCGATCCGGGTGGCGCGATCACCTGGATCGAGCGCCGCGCGCTGAGCCCCCGGCGCACCGTCATGATCACCGCCGCGAGCGCGGTGGTGCGTCAGCGTCCGCAGGACGACGCTCCGGCGGTGTTCGAGGCGGCCCGCGACGTCGTGTTGGAGCTGGCGGCAGCGCCCGTCAACGGCTGGGCGCAGGTACGCCATCGCGACGGCGCCTCCGGTTTCATCCGGGTCACCGAGGTGTGGGGGCTCTGATCCGATGCGCATCGCGGTCTTCGGTGCCGGCGCATGGGGCACGGCGCTGGCGATCGCGTTTGCGCGGGTGCACGAGGTCGTCCTGTGGGGCCGCGACGCCGCGCTGATCGAAGACCTGCGCGCGCAACGCTGCAACAAGCGCTACCTGGCGGGCGCCCCGTTTCCCGACGCCCTCGAACCGACTGACGACATCGGCTCGGCCGCCCGCGGTGCCGCATTGCACCTCGTTGCGACACCGCTGGCCGGGCTGCGCGAGACCGTGCGAACGCTGCGCGCGCTGCAGCCCGACACGCCGCTCCTGTGGGCCTGCAAAGGTCTCGAAGCCGACACCGGCAGGCTGCCGCACGAAATCGTCTTCGAAGAGCTCGGCACCGACGCCCGCTGCGGCGTGCTCACCGGTCCGAGCTTTGCGGCCGAGGTCGGCGCAGGACTGCCCACCGCCGTCACGCTCGCCGCGACCGAGCGCACATTTGCCGAGCACTGGGGGCAGGTGCTGCACCAGCCCCGGCTGCGCATCTATGCGAACACCGACATCGTCGGCGCCGAGATCGGCGGCGGCCTCAAGAACGTGATCGCGATCGCGGCCGGCGTGTCCGACGGCATGGGCTTCGGCCTGAATGCGCGCGCGGCGCTGATCACGCGCGGGCTGGCGGAGATCGCGCGACTCGGCAAGGCTCTCGGCGCACGCACTGAAACGCTGATGGGGCTCGCCGGCATGGGCGACCTGATCCTGACCTGCACCGGTGACCTGTCACGCAACCGCCGCGTCGGGCTCGCGCTTGCCACGGGCAAGTCGCTTGCCGACATCCTGCGCGAGCTGGGCCATGTCGCCGAAGGGGTGCCGACCACGCGCGCAGCAATTCGGCTGGCGAGCCGGCACGGCGTCGAGATGCCGATCAGCGAGGCCATCGACGCACTGCTGCATTCGGATGAAATCGGCCCGCGCGATGCGGTCGAGCGGCTGCTGGCGCGCGAACCGCGCCGCG
>DAOMOP010000263.1:0-3000 GCA_035444405.1 Rhodocyclaceae bacterium | reverse complement strand
GCATGGTGCAGCGGCACGAACATCTCGCGACCGCGCCGCTGATGCTCGCGCACATACTCCTTCACGATGGTGTAGCCGCCGGCAAAGCCGTGCTGGCGCCATGCCTCGAACACCACCGCCGCAACCGCGTTCGACAGGTTGATGCTGCGATTCGACGGCACCATCGGGATGCGCAGGCACTGGTCCGGAGCGAGCGACGCGAGAAACTCGTCCGGAAGGCCGCGCGTTTCCGGCCCGAACACGAAGGCGTCACCGGGCCGATAAGCGACGGCGTCGTGACGGCGCCCTGCGCGCGTCGTGAACGCGAACGTGCGCGCGCCCTCGAGCACCGCCGCACAGGCCGGCCAGTCCTCATGCACCGACACGCGTGCGAGGTCGTGATAGTCGAGACCGGCCCGCGCGAGCTGACGGTCGCCGAGCTCGAAGCCGAGCGGGCGCACCAGATGCAGGTGCACACCGGTGTTGGCGGCGAGCCGGATGACATTTCCGGTATTCGGCGGAATCTCGGGTTGAAACAGCACTATATTGAACATCGGCGAACATGCGGCACGCGGCCGTCGTGACGAGGTTGGAGATCGGCGTGCCTGCGCCGCGCTCACGGCGGCAGCGTGCGTGCGACGACGAGGTTGTCGACGCGTGCGGCGCCGTGGCGCTTGAGGACGCGGGCGAGCGCATCGAGCGTCGCGCCGGTGGTCATCACGTCGTCGATGACGACAATGCGGCGGCCAGCGAGCGATCTGCCGCAGCGGAACACGTCGCGCATGTTCGCAGTCCGCTCGAGCCAGGGCAAATCGGCCTGCGGCGGCACGTGGCGAGCACGTCCAACCGCCGCAAGTTCGAGCGGCAGCCGCCACGCACGCGCGAGCGGACGCGCGATCTCGACGGCCTGATTGAAGCCGCGCTGGCGCAGCCGCAGCAGGTGCAGCGGCATCGGCAGCAGCAGATCGGATGCGGGCGGTGGACCGAGTCCGGCCAGCAAACGGGTAAAATAGCCTGCCAGGCCGAGCCGGGCCCGATACTTGAGCGCCTGCACCATGCGGTCGACCGGGAAGGCGTACGAGAACACGGCCCGTGTCGAGTCGAATGCCGGCGGCTCGCACAGGCACTGACCGCACAGTGTGCCGTCGCGTGTGGGCAGCGCACACACCGGACACGCGCTCGGCGGGTGACCGGGCAGGCCGGCCGTGCAGTGCGCGCACACGGCGGTCGCTCCCGAGCGCTCACCGCACACGAAGCAGTGCTGCGGCACGACCAGGTCGGCCAGCCCGAACGCAGCGCGGCGCAGCACTTGCAGCGCGTTTGACAAAATCGTGGCCCGTGAAGGAACATGCGCGGCTATTGCGCAGCAGCAACAGCAACCGAGGAAATGACAATGAGCTCGTCCGTAGACCTTAACGAAAATCCCGGCACGACACAAACCGCGGCCGCACGCAGATGGATGGTCGCCGACGTCGTCGCACTGTTCGAGCGCCCGCTGCTCGACCTGGTCTTCGAGGCCCAGCGCATCCACCGCGAGCATTTCCGGCCCAACGAGGTGCAACGCTCGACGCTGCTGTCGATCAAGACCGGCGGCTGCTCGGAAGACTGCGGCTACTGTTCGCAGTCCGCGCGCCACGACACCGGCGTCGAACGCGAACGGCTGCTGCCGCTCGACGAGGTGCTCGAGCACGCGCGCGCCGCCAAGGCCAAGGGCGCGTCGCGCTTCTGCATGGGCGCGGCCTGGCGCGGCCCCAAGGACAAGGATCTCGAGCCGGTGCTCGAGATGGTCCGCGAGGTCAAGAAGCTGGGCCTCGAGACCTGTGTCACGCTCGGCATGTTGAAGCACGGCCAGGCCGGCGCGCTCAAAGAGGCCGGCCTCGATTACTACAACCACAACATCGACACCGCGCCGGAATTCTACGGCCAGGTCATCACGACACACACGCTGCAGGATCGCCTCGACACCCTCGAGCAGGTGCGCGAGGCCGGCATCAACGTGTGCTGCGGCGGCATCGTCGGCATGGGCGAGGGTCGGCGCGGTCGGGCCGGCATGATCGCGCAGCTCGCCAACATGTCGCCGCCGCCCGATTCGGTGCCGATCAACAGCCTCGTCTCGGTGCCCGGCACGCCGCTCGCCGGCGCCGAGGACGTCGATCCGTTCGAGTTCGTGCGCACCATCGCGATCGCCCGCATCACGATGCCGGCGAGCGTCGTGCGCCTGTCGGCCGGGCGTCAGCAGATGAGCGACGAGCTGCAGGCGTTGTGCTTCATGGCCGGCGCGAACTCGATCTTCTACGGCGAGCGGCTCCTGACCACCGACAACCCGGAGGCCGGCCACGACGAGCGGCTTTTCGGGCGTCTCGGGCTGCGGGCGATCTGAGGGCGGCATCCGGACGATGCGAGCGCGCAGCGCGTCGGTCACCGCGGATATGGAACAGGCGGCAGGCCAGGCGTCGGCCGGCGATTTCGCGCTCGACCGCGCGCTCGTGCGCCGGCGCTTCGAGCGGGCCGCGGCCCACTGCGACGACGTGTCGGTGCTCGCCCGTGAGGTCGCGCGCCGCATGGACGAGCGCCTCGACTACATCCGCATCGCCCCGCGGCGCATCGTCGATCTGGGCTGCGGCACCGGCGCCGACCTCGCGCGGCTCGGACAGCGCTATCCGCAGGCGCAGCGCGTCGGCATCGACTTCGCGGTGCCGATGCTCGCCCGCGCCGGCGCCCACGCCGGCCTGCTCGGACGCCTGTTCGCACGCGCGCGCAACACGCCACTGCTCGCCAGCGCCGACGCCGCCGCGCTGCCGCTCGCGCGCGCGAGCGTCGGCCTGCTGTGGTCGAACCTGATGCTGAACTGGCTCGACGACCCGCTGCCGGCCTTCGTCGAGATGCACCGCGTGCTCGAAGTCGACGGCCTGCTGATGTTCTCGACGCTGGGCCCGGACACGCTCAAGGAGCTGCGCGCCGCGCTGCCCGATGCGGCGGGCGAGCGCGTGCACCGCTTCATCGACATGCACGACCTCGGCG
>DAOMOP010000262.1:0-4438 GCA_035444405.1 Rhodocyclaceae bacterium | reverse complement strand
TGTATCTGCCGCAGCTCGTGCCCTACCTGATGGCGGCGGCGCGCTCGGGGCTGTCGCTGATCTGGAAGATCGTGCTGGTCGTCGAGCTGCTCGGGCGCAGCAACGGCATCGGCTTCCAGCTCAACGTGTTCTTCCAGTTCTTCGACATTGCCGGCATCCTCGCCTACACGCTGGTGTTCGCGGCCGTCGTGCTGCTCGTCGAGGCGGCCGCGATGCGCCCGCTCGAGCGCCGGCTCACGAAGTGGCGAGGCTGAGATGCTCGACATCGACATCGTACGCAAGTGTTATCCGGACCGCGGCGGGCAGGCCCACGTCGCGCTTCAGGGCCTGTCGATGCGGATTGCGGCAGGCGAGTTCGTCTGCGTCGTGGGGCCGTCGGGCTGCGGCAAGAGCACGCTGTTGAACCTCGTCGGCGGACTCGATCGCGATGCCGAGGGCCACGTCCACATCGACGGCCGCGCGCCCGGTGAAGGCGTCGGCGTGATGTTCCAGGAGCCGCGCCTGATGCCGTGGCTGACGGTGCTCGAGAACGTGCTGCTGGTGGCCGGCGACGGGGCGGCGGCCTACGCGCGGGCGCGCGCGCTCCTCGATGCGATGGCGCTCGGCGACGTGCTCGACGCGTATCCGGGGCGGCTGTCGGGCGGCATGCAGCAGCGCGTCGCGCTCGCCCGCGCATTCGTGATCGAACCGCGCCTGCTGCTGATGGACGAGCCCTTCGTGTCGCTCGATGCGCCGACCGCCGACCGCCTGCGCGCGATGCTCGTGACGCTGTGGCAGCGGCGCCGCTCGACGGTGCTGTTCGTCACCCACGACCTGCGCGAGGCGCTCGCGCTCGCCGATCGCGTGTGCTTTCTGTCGGCCGCACCGGGGCGTGTCGTGCTCGACGTGCCGGTGGCGCTGCCGCGCCCGCGTGCACCGGCCGATGCGGTCGTGGCGGAACTGCACGCGAGCCTGCTGGCGCGCCATCCGGAACTGCTCGCCGGCCTCGCGCAGCCGATCGCGGGAGCGGAGCGGCAGGACGGTACCGGGGCGGAATGCGAGGCAGGCTCGCTATGCAGGCTGACGCCGGCGAGTCGTGGCGACGCTGGCGGCGACCACGACGGGCTCGAACGGCAAGGCGGCGCTTCGCGCCGACGACGTGACGACGGAGTATCCGTGCGATGAACGATGCAAGCGCGCCTGCACCGTTGCTGGAAGTGCGCGACGTGCGCAAGCGTTACGGCGCGCGCGAGGCGCTCGCCGGCGTGAGCCTGCGCGTCGACGCGGGACAGTTCGTGGCCTTGCTCGGCCCCAACGGAGCCGGCAAGAGCACGCTGTTCCAGCTGCTCACCGGCTTGTTCAATGCCGATGGCGGGCGGCTCATGGTGTGCGGCCACGACATCGGCCGCGATCCGGTGGCGGCGCTGGCCGCCATCGGCGTCGTGTTCCAGCAGTCGACGCTCGATCTCGACCTGTCGGTGCGCGCGAACCTCAAGTTTCACGCGCGCCTGCACGGGCTGGGCGGCCGCGCGGCCGACGCGCGCATCAGTGATGCGCTCGCGCGCCTGAGTCTGACCGAGCGCGCGGGCGACAAGGTGCGCGAGCTCTCGGGCGGCAATCGCCGCAAGGTCGAGCTCGCGCGCGCGCTCGTGCATCGGCCGCGCGTGCTGCTGATGGACGAGGCCACCGTCGGGCTGGACCCGGCCTCGCGCCGCCAGTTGCTCGACGAAGTGCGTGCGCTGTGCCGGCAGGGCGTCGGCGTGCTGTGGGCGACGCATCTGGTCGACGAGGCCGACGATGCCGACCGCGTCGTCGTGCTGCATCTGGGCAGGATTCTTGCAGATCAGCGGCCGGATGCGCTGATGGCTGCAGCCGGCATGACGACCCTCGCCGAGGCGTTTCTCGCCATGACAGGTGGAAACGAGCCCGGTGCCGTACCGGCATGAAAGCGGCCGCAGCGCGGCCACCCCATTCGCTTGAACAAAGGAGACATCCCGCATGAAGCCGAAAACCGTTCGCACCGCCCTCGTCGCCACGCTGGTGCTGAGCCTTGCCCTCGCCCCGGCCATCGCGCGCGACACCGGGCTTATCTTCGTCAGCAGCGAGAACGACAACGCGGTGACGGTGCTCGACGGCAAGAGCTACGAGGTCGTCAAGGCCATCCCGACCGGCGAGCGCCCGCGCGACATGAAGCTCTCCCCCGACCGCGAGCAGCTCTACGTGATTGCCAGTAACGACGGGCGGGTCGATGTGATCGACATCGCCACGCTCGCCGTCACGCACAGCATCGACGTCGGCGACGACCCGGAGATGTTCGACTTCAGCAAGGACGGCAGCCGCTTCTACGTCTCGAACGAGGATGACGCGCTGGTGTCGGCGATCGACGTCGCGAGCCGCGAGGTGGTCGCCGAGATCGAGGTCGGCGAGGAGCCCGAGGGCATCATGATGAGCCCGGACGGACGCCACCTGTACGTGACCTCCGAGGTCGCCAACATGGTGCATGTCATCGACACCGCGAGCCACGAGATCGTCGCCAACGTCGTCGTCGGCAATCGCCCGCGCCGCTTTGCGGCGACCCCGGACGGCGCCGAGGTGTGGGTCACCAATGAGCTGGGCGGCTCGGTGTCCATCCTCGATGGCGCCACGCACGAGGTGAAGGGCACGGTGACGTTCGAGCCGCGCGGCTTTCGTGCCGACGAGGTCACGCCGGTCGGCATCACGATGACGCGTGACGGCAAGACTGCCTACGTGACGCTCGGCCGTGCCAACCACTTCGCCGTCGTCGATGTCGCCAGCCGCGAAGTCAGGGACTACGTGCTGGTCGGCAGCCGCGCCTGGGGGGCGGCGCTGAACCGCGACGAGACGCTGCTGTTCGTCGCCAACGGCCTGTCGGACGACGTTTCCATCGTCGACACGCGCACGAACAAGGTGCTGCGCTCGGTGCCGGTCGGGCGTGTGCCGCATACGGTCGTGATCGATGACTGAGCAACTGGTACCGGGGCGCCCCGGGGCAGTTGGCCACCTGCGCCGCGGGTTGCCGCGAAGCGGTGGGGCCACATGCAAGAGGTGTGCGATGAGGGGGCTGTGCAAGCTGTTCGTGGTCCTTGCCGCTGCCGTCGTGTCGGCGGCGGCGATGGCGGCCGACACGCTGACGCTGGGCTTTCTCGCGCTCGAGCGCGACGCCCGCTACGACGACAAGCGCCTGCATTTTCGCAATCTCGCCCAGCCGCTCGGTGTGCCGCTCGCCGGTGCCGAGGTCGCGATGCGCGAGTCGCGTTTCGTCGGCCAGGCGCTCGGCGTGAGCTTTGCGCTCGAGCCGGCGCGCGCGGCCGATGCGGCGGGGCTGTTGGTCGAGCTCGAGCGGCTGCACGCGGCCGGGGTGCGGTTCTTCCTGGTCGACGCGCCCGGTCCGGTGGTGGCCGAGCTCGCGCGCGCCACGCGCGGGCGCGCGTTGCGGCTCTTCAACGTCTCGGCGCCGGACGATGCGCTGCGCCAGGAGATGTGTCAGCCGCAGCTGTTGCACACCTTGCCGAATCACGCGATGCAGGCCGATGCGCTGGCGCAGTACCTGGTGTCGAAGAAATGGCGCAGCGTGCTGCTGCTCGAAGGGCCGCTCGCCGAAGACAAGCTGATCGCCGACGCGTTCGCGCAGGCCGCGCAGCGTTTCGGCCTGAAACTGGTCGACCGCCGCGCCTTCGTGCTCAGCAACGATCCGCGCCAGCGCGACCAGGGCAACGTCGCGCTGCTGACGACCGGGCCGGACTACGACGCGGTGTTCGTCGCCGACAGCGATGGCGAGTTCGCACGCAGCGTGCCGTATCGCACCATCCGCCCGCGGCCGGTGGTCGGCAGCGAGGGGCTGGTCGCGGCCGCCTGGCACTGGTCGTGGGAGCGCCACGGCGCGCCGCAGCTCAACGGTCGACTCGAACGCCAGGCCAAGCGGCGCATGGCCGATCCGGACTGGGCCGCCTGGATCGCGGTCAAGGCCGTCGTCGAGGCGGTCGTGCGCACCGAGAGCACCGATTTCGAAACCGTTGCGGCCTATGTCGGCGGCGGCGAGATCATCCTCGACGGCTTCAAGGGCAATCGCCTGAGCTTCCGCCCGTGGGACAATCAGCTGCGTCAGCCGATGCTGCTCGCGACCCACAACGCGGTGATCGAGCGCGCGCCGATCCAGGGGTTCCTGCACCAGCACAACAACATGGACACGCTCGGCTTCGACCGGCGCGACAGCCGCTGCAGTTTCTGAGCGCGGCGGTGCGACCGGTCCCGTGCGCTGCGGAGACATCCGAATGAAGCTCCGACATGCAATGCTCGCCTTGCAGGCGGTGGCCAGCCGCGAAGTGGCGAAGTTCGTGCGCCAGGGCGGGCGCTTCGCCTCCGCGCTGGTGCGGCCGCTGCTGTGGCTGGTGGTGTTCGCCGCCGGCTTCCAGAACGTCTTCGGCGTGTCGATCATTCC
>DAOMOP010000261.1:0-4444 GCA_035444405.1 Rhodocyclaceae bacterium | reverse complement strand
CGGCCTGCGCGCGGTCGATCTCGGAGCTGCTCCGGGCGGCTGGACCTGGCAGCTCGCGCACCGCGGGCTTCACGTCACTGCCGTCGACAACGGCCCGATGGCAGCATCGGTGATGGCGACCGAGATGGTCGAACACGTGCGCGCCGACGGCTTCACGTGGCGCCCGCCGCGCAGTGTCGAATGGATGGTGTGCGACATGGTCGAGCAGCCCTCGCGCATCGCGCAGCTCGTCGCCGACTGGGTCGCGACCGGGCGCTGCCGCCGCTCGATCTTCAACCTCAAGCTGCCGATGAAGAAACGGCTCGACGCGCTCACGCAATGCCGCAAGCTGATCCACAAGCGGCTCGCCAGCATTGGTCCCTACGAGTTGCGCATCAAGCATCTCTATCACGACCGGGACGAGGTCACCGCCTATCTCGCGCTCAGGAGGTAGTCCATCGTCTTCGCCCCTACTGCGCGACGTACACGGAAGCACTTGTCAAGACTGGATTTTCACGAGGCGTGTATAATCTCGTTTTCATCAGAGCTCGGGCGGCCGCCTCGCCACAGCCCCTTTATCGCGCAGCGGACGTGACCGTCGATCACCCTTCGTCCGATTGCCCACGCGGCATGGCGTGCATCGAGCCGCCCCCAAGACCAGAAGGGCCCCTATGAGTTTCGCAGATCTCGGGCTGATTCCCGAGTTGCAACGTGCCGTAGCCGAGAGCGGCTATACCGAACCGACCCCGATCCAGCAACAGGCGATCCCGGTGGTTCTGAGCGGCCTCGACGTGATGGGCGGGGCCCAGACCGGCACCGGCAAGACCGCCGGATTCACTCTCCCACTCGTCCAGCGACTGGCGCGGCACGCCAGCACCTCGGCCAGCCCGGCCCGCCATCCGACGCGCGCGCTGATTCTCGCGCCGACGCGCGAGCTCGCGGTACAGGTGCACGAGTCGGTGCAGCGCTACAGCAAGTACGTTCCGCTGCGCTCGATCTGCATCTATGGTGGCGTCGACATGCGCGCCCAGACCGACGAGTTGCGGCGCGGCGTCGAGATCGTGGTCGCCACGCCGGGACGACTGCTCGATCACGTGCAGCAAAAATCCATCCAGCTCGGCCAGGTCGAGATCCTCGTGCTCGACGAGGCCGACCGCATGCTCGACATGGGCTTCATCCCCGACATCCGGCGGATTCTCGAGCTGCTGCCGACCAAGCGGCAGAGCCTGCTGTTTTCGGCGACCTTTTCCGACGAGATCAAGAAGCTTGCCGACCAGATGCTCCGCAACCCGCAACTCATCGAGGTGGCGCGGCGCAACACCGTGTCCGACACGATCACGCACCGGGTGCACCCGGTGTCGGCGGGACTGAAGCGCAACCTGCTTGCGCATCTGCTGCGCCATCAGCCCGACACCCAGGTGCTCGTGTTCGTCGACACCAAGGTCCTGTGCGGACGGCTCGCCCACTTTCTCGCGCGCCACGGCATTTCGGCCGACGCCATTCATGGCGACAAGAGCCAGGCGCAGCGCACCGAGACGCTGGAGGCATTCAAGGCCGGCCGCCTCAGGGTGCTCGTCGCGACCGACGTGGCCGCGCGCGGACTGGACATCGACGACCTGCCGGCGGTGATCAACTTCGAGCTACCGCATACCGCCGAGGACTACATCCATCGCATCGGGCGCACCGGCCGTGCCGGGCGCCAGGGCAATGCGGTCTCGCTGGTGTGCGCCGAGGAGAAGCCGCGCCTGGCCGAGATCGAAAAGTTGATCAAGCTGCAGATCCCGCAGGAAACCGTCCCGGGCTTCGACCCGGAGCCCGACTTCGACGAAGTGGGCAGCCGCCGCAGGCGCGGCGCAAAGAGCGATCACGGCACGGCCGAAGCCGCTGCCTCGGCCGGCACGCGCGCCGGGCGGCGCCCTCGCCCGGAGCAGTCGGGTCGCGGGCGCGGACGTGGTACGGTCGCGCCGGACGGTTTCGATTACAGCAAGCCTTACGAACCTGCGGCGCCGGTCGCCATCGTCGACGCCGAAGGCTCGGAAGCGGCTCCGGTGGGTCTTGCGGCACGGCCCGACCCGCGCCGACCGCAGCGTCCGATCGCCGTCCTGCTGGGCGGCCTGGGGCGAAAATAGGGGCGGCTTGGGCCCTTATTCGGTGCGCCGGACGCGGATGCGTCGAGTATGCTGAGGGGCACTCTGAACCTTCGCCCGACTACCGAATGAGCGTCCCGATGAACGCAGCCCGCCGCTCCAAAGGCAGCAAGACTCCATCCGAGCCGTTCGTCGCGGATTTCTCCGAAGGCCTCGAAACGGGGCTGTACCTGGCCCTGCTCGAACTCATCGACGAAGGCCTCATCATCACCGGGGACGAGCTCATCCTCGAGGTCAACACGGCTGCCTGCCGCCTGCTCGACCGCGACTACCGCGAGCTGGCCGGGCGGCCCCTGGCGAGCCTGTTTCCGACCGAACAGGCCTTTCTGGAAGCACGCGAGCGCCTCTTCATCCAGGGCGAGACGCGCGGTCAGCTGCAGGTCGCGCTGCCCGGCGGCGGCGAGCGCACGCTGCGCTTCATCGCCGCGGCGCGGCTGCGCCCTGGCGTCCATGCGCTGATCCTGAGCCCCGAGGCCACCGGCGAAGGCAATGCCGATGCGGCGCGTTCCGACAGCTTGTGGCCGCGATTGGCTGCGGCGCTCGAACAGCCGGTGATCGTCGTCGACGAGGCCGGCGTCGTCGCGGCGGCCAATGCAATGGCCTTGCGCACGCTCGGCCTCGAGCGTGCCGATCTGGTCGGCAAGCCGCTCGCAGCGCGCGTCTCGGTGGACTGGCCGGCCAACGGCGCCGCACCAATCGCCATCGTGCGCCCGACCGATGCGGCGGGCCCGGTGCACGCACGCGTGCTGGCCGGACCGCGGCCGGGATGGCGCGTGCTCGTGCTGCCGCCGACACCGTCGCCGGCGAGCACCGGCATGGCTGCGAGCGCCGGCATGCCGTCGAGCGCAGCGCCGGGCACCAACAGCTTCTTCGAACGCGTATTCGCCGAAAGCCCGCTGCCGACCTTTCTGTGCGAAGGGCCGCACATGCGCATCTTCGCCGCCAATGCGGCCGCGGCGCGCACCTACGGCTACCCGCGCGAGGCGCTCTGCGCGATGAGCATGGCCGATCTGCGCGCCGAAGAGCAGCCCGATCGCATCCCCGGCGAGCGCGGCGGCGTGTGGCGGCACCGGCGCCACGACGGCAGCACCTTCGACGTCGAGATCCTCGCCTACCCGATCGAATCCACGGGCCATCCCGAGGCGATGGTGCTGATGCACGACGTGCCCGACATGTCGCTGCTGAGCACGCGGTCGCGCCTGCCCGCGAGCGTCATCGAGGCGGCGGCCCAGGCGATCGATCACAACCAGCTGCAAATCCATTTCCAGCCGCTGGTCGACACGCGCAGCGCGACGATCCGCAGCGGCGAGGCCTTGCTGCGCTGGAAGCACCCGACGCTCGGACTGATCCCGTTCCGGCGCTTCATGCGGGTCGCTCGCGACGGCGGCCTGCTCGCCGGCATGGGCGACTGGGTACTGCAGACGGCATGCGCTCATGCCGCGCGCTGGCCCGAGGTGCACGGGCGGCGGCCCGGGGTGACGGTGAACATCGCCTCCGAGCAGGTGCTGAAGGGTGATCTGACCGAGCGCGTGCGCCAGGCGCTGCGCAAGGCGGCGATGCCGGGCGAACGCCTGGAGCTCGATCTCGAGGAGCAACTGCTCGGCGAAGACGGTCCGCAGCTGCTCGAGACCCTGCAGTCGCTCCATGCGCTTCGGGTACGGATGGCGATCGACGGCTTCGGGCGCGGCCTGTCGTCGATCCCGCGCCTGAAGCGCTATCCGATCACGACGCTGAAACTGCATCCGACGCTCGTGCGCGATGTCGGCAAGAACGAAGAGAACGAGGCGATCGTCGAAGCGATCGTCAGCATGGCGGGCGTGCTCGGCCTCGAGGTGCTGGCGCGCGGCGTCACCACCCGCGAGCAGCAGGCCTTTCTCGCTGCACTGGGCTGTCACCTGCAGCAGGGACCGCTGTTCGGCCGGCCGATGGCGGCGCAGGACTTTCGCGACCTTCTCGCCGAAAACGCCGGATAGCCAGGACGCCGGCGACACGTGTCGCGTCGGGCACTCGGAGCAACCGGGTGCCGCGGTATGGCAATCCCAGCCCGCGCTGCACTGCAGCGCACAAGAAAATGGCGTGTGCGCAAATGCGGACACGCCGTTCGGTGCACAAGCACGATTGACTTCGGAGACTTGCCGGGTCGGACAGCACACCGGACCGGCCGGCCGTCGGTGCCCGCCCGGCGGGCACGGACATCACGTTGAGGGCTCAGATTTCGAGCGTTTTCACATGCGTGATGACGTCGGCGATGACCTGCTGCGCGCTGCCGTACAGCATGCGGCAGTTGTCCTTGTAGAAGAGCGCGTTCTCGATGCCCG
>DAOMOP010000260.1:0-4483 GCA_035444405.1 Rhodocyclaceae bacterium | reverse complement strand
CCGCTGCGCCCGCCCCGCCGGTCCGCGGCGCGGCGAGCCACGCACCGCGGTTCAACCACCGGCCCGCGTGTCGGCGTCGGTGCCGTGCGGTGCCTGCCCGCACAGGCTGCCGAGGATGTCCTCGACTTCGCGGCGCGGCAGCTCGCGCACGATGAACACCAGGCGGCTGCGCCGATCGTCGTAGGGCGGACGGTCCGGCCATGCCGGCAGGCTCGCCGGCGGGTAGGCGACATGCTGCACGCACTGCACGACGCGCGGCAGCGGGTCGCCGGCGACGTGCAGCAGGCCCTTGATGCGCAGGATGCGATCGCCATAGACCTGCAGAATCAGGCCGAGGCCGTCGGAAAAGCCGAGCCAGTCGAGCGGCGCGTCGAAGCTCAGCACGAAGCTGCTCACCTTGTCGTCGTGGCGCGGCGCTGCGTGAGCGCCGGCCGGGGTGGTGCGTGCGCCCGGGCGTCGCCACTGCGTTGCGGCCGCGCCCCGCGCGGCGCGCGCGTGCTCGTCGCCGAGCCACTGCGCGACGTCGGGCAGCTTGCCGGCCGGGTCGTACAGACCGCAGCTCGCGAACGCGCCGGGCGGTGCGATGCCGCCGAACACCTCGAGCTGCGGCGCGCCGGGATTGAGCCGTGCCAGCCGCTCGGCCAGTGCGGCGCGCCGGGCATCGGTGGCGAGATCGCACTTCGTGATCAACAGCCGATCGGCCATCGCCACCTGGCGCATCGCCTCGCGGTGTGCATCGAGCTGGCCATCGGCGTGGGTGGCATCGACGGCGGTGATCACGCCGTCGCAGCGGTAGCGCTCGGCGATGAAGGGCTCTTCCATCAGCGTATGGATCACCGGGGCCGGGTCGGCCAGCCCGGTGGTCTCGATCAGCACCCGCTCGAGCGGTGCGATCTCGCGGCGCAGCGCACGCTGGAACAAGCCCTTCAGCGCCTTGACCAGATCACCCTGCACGCTGCAGCAGATGCAGCCCGAATCGAGCACGACCAGCGTCTCGTCGACCTTCTCGACCAGGTGGTGATCGACCCCGATCTCGCCGAACTCGTTGATCAGCACCGCGCTGCCGGCCATCTGCGGGTCGGCGAGCACGTGGTTGAGCAGCGTGGTCTTGCCGGCGCCGAGAAAGCCGGTCAGCACGACCACCGGGATGCGGCGGTCGTCGGCGGGCGCCTGCATGCATCCGGGCAGCATCGCGAATTTCCTGGTCGTCGCTGCGCGCCGGCGGCGCTAGCCGCGCTGCACGCGCTCGAGTGCCTCGTGGCGCTCCTGCGCCTCCAGCGACAGCGTCGCGGTCGGACGCGCGAGCAGACGCGGCACACCGATGGGTTCGCCGGTCTCTTCGCACCAGCCGTAGCTGCCGTCGGCGATGCGCCCGAGCGCCTCGTCGATCTTCTTCAGCAGCTTGCGCTCGCGGTCGCGCACGCGCAGCTCGAGCGCGTGCTCCTCCTCGATCGTCGCGCGGTCGGTCCAGTCGGGCGTGGCCTCGTTGTCCTGCAGGTGGACGGTGGTCTCGCGCGCGGCATCGATCAGCGACTGCTTCTCGGCCAGCAGCAGCTGGCGGAAGAACTCGAGCTGGGCCTCGGACATGTAGTCTTCTTCAGGGGCGGCGAGCAGCGCCTCTTTGGTCAGCGTCGGCGAGCCTGCGCTGTTGACAGCACTCATCGTGCTTCCTCCATCGGGTGTGACGGCGGGCACGATACACCAAAGCGGAAGCTGCGCAAGTCCCCGGTTAGCGCAACGTGGGCAACGGGCCGACATACGGCACCGCGATGCGATGGCCGCGCGGCGCTTCGACGACCCGCCACGCATGCCCGAAACCGGCCGGCGCACGGGCACGAGGGCCATGGGCGGCCACGGTGCACGGCGACGCGATAGGGGCTATCATGTGCCTCATCGCCCGCCGGAGCACCGCAGCGCGGCGCCTCAGGATCCGCAGGCGGCAGCCCGACGCCTGTCCGGCCACACCGGACCCGCGCCGCGCCGCGACCCACGCTTCCGCCCGCGGCCGACGCGCCGGGGCCGCACTCACAAGCCCGCTATCCATGCCCGATCTGCCCGAAACCGCCACCCTCGACGACCAGGCCTTCCTCGACCACGCCGCGAGCCGCTGCAAGGCCCGCGGCGCAAGCCTGACGCCGATCCGGCGCAAGGTGCTCGCGCTGCTGCGCCTGCAGCCGGGCGGACTGAAGGCCTACGATCTGCTCGACCGCATCCGGCACGACCACCCGTCCGCATCGCCGCCGACGGTTTATCGTGCGCTCGACTTCCTGATCGAGCAGGGTCTCGTGCACAAGATCGGCCGCGTCAATCAGTTCGTCGCGTGCAACCAGGATCGTCACGACGAGGCGAGCCTGTTCCTGGTGTGCCCGGAGTGCGGCCAGGTCACCGAATTGCACGACGAAGTCGCGCTGGTGGCGCTGAGCCGCAGCCTGAAGGCGGTCGGCCACGCGCTCGCCGGCCCCGAGATCGAGATCAGCGCGACCTGCCGCGCCTGTACCGTCGCGGCGCGCCGCGACGCTGCGCAAGACGCGCGCCGCGCCAGCTGACGCGCCGGCTCAGCGCGCGTCCGCATCGGCCGCGAGCGGCAGCGTCACGGTGAACACCGCGCCGCCGTCCGCGTCGTTGGCGACCGACAGCTGGCCGTGATGACGCTCGACGATGCCGTAGCTGATCGCCAGCCCCAGCCCGGTGCCCTTTCCGACCGGCTTGGTGGTGAAGAACGGGTCGAACACCTGCGACAGGTGCTCGGCGGGCACGCCCGGCCCGTTGTCGTGAAACGCCAGCGCCACCCGCCCGTCCGCGACGCGTGCCGTGATCGACAGCCGCGGCTGCGCACAGTCGGCGGTCGCATCGCGCGCGTTCTCGACCAGGTTCATGACGACCTGCTGCATCTGGCCGGCCGAGCCGCGCACCCGCAGCTCGGCCGGCAACGCGCAGGTGACGCGAAAATCCTCGCGCCCGCCCTTGCACACCCAGGCCACCGCCCGCTCGACCACCGCGACGAGATCGAAGGGCCGGCTCTCGTCGCGATCGATCGCCGAAAAGCGCTTGAGGCCGGCGACGATGTCGCGGGTGCGCTCGGCCCCCTCGATCGTGCCGTCGATCAGTGACGGCAGATCCTCGAGCAGCCGGTCGATGCGCAGTTCGGCACGCAGCGCCGTGAGCGCCGCTGACTGCGGCTCGGCATGGACCGCGCCGAGATAGCGTGCAAGCCGCTGCGCGTAGCGCTCGAGCACATGCACGTTGCCGAGCACGAAGCTGATCGGGTTGTTGAGCTCGTGCGCGACGCCGGCGACGAGCCGCCCCAGCGAGGCCATCTTCTCCGAATGCAGCAGCTGCTGCTGGGTACGCTTCAGGTCGTCGTGCGCCTGGCGCAGCGCCCGATAGGCCTTGCGCAGCTCGCCGACGGGCCGCCCGGTCACCACCACGCCGAGCGTCTTGCCGACCGCGCTGAAGCGCGGCGTGCAGTTCAGCGACACCGGCACCGCCGAGCCGTCGCGGGCGAGCAGCGGCAGCTCGCAGTCGTGCACCGCCCGGTCGCCGAAGCCCGCGAGCAGCTCGCGCACATGCGCGCGCGCCGCATCGTCGGCGAACAGGTCGATGAGCCGCGTGCCGCGCAGCGCATCGGCCTCACGGCCGCAGAAATCGACCAGCGAGCGATTGACGTCCTCGATCAGGCCGTTGCGGTCGCACACGACCATGATGTCCGACATCGAGGTCAGCACCGACAGGATGAACTGCTGCGACTCCTCGAGGCGCGCATTCTTCTCCTCGAGCGCGACCTCGTACTGCAGCAGGTCCGAATACACCTCGTCCATCTTGTGGATCACATCGAGCCACATCGCCTCGCCGACCTCGCCGAGCTCGGCGAGCTCGCCGCGTTCGCGGGGATCCAGGGGATCACGGGCAGGGGGCGCGCGCTCCGGCGCGCCGGCATCCGGACGGCGCGGCACGCCCTCCCGTCCGTCCGAACGCGCGGGCCGTCCGTCGTCGGGCGTGGTGCCGTGCCGCTCGTGCGGATTCGTGCCCATCACCTTCCTCCACGGATTGCACAGCCGCCGTCCGCGCATGGCCGCGGGGCCACCGGCCGAGCAGCGGCGGCTGGCCCGCCCCGAATTGCGTTGACGGCGGCTTCGCGCATCTCAATGCACCGTGCACACCATGCACGGATCGAACGAGCGCACGACGTGCTGCACCGCCAGCGGCACGCGCTCGTGCGCGCCGACCGGCGCGCCGACGAGCGCCTGCTCGAGCGCGCCGGGGGTGCCAGCCGCATCGCGCGGCGAGAAGTTCCACGTCGTCGGCGCGACGATCTGGTAGTTCGCGATGCGCCCGTGGCGGATCACCAGCCAGTGGCCGAGCGCGCCGCGCGCCGCCTCGACGAGGCCGACCGCGCGCGCCTCGTCGGGCAGCTGACCTTCGACGCAGAACGGCTCGCCGGGCACGAGCGCACGCACCCACGCCTCCATCGCCGGCACCACGC
>DAOMOP010000259.1:0-4678 GCA_035444405.1 Rhodocyclaceae bacterium | reverse complement strand
AGCAGATCCGCCGCGAGCTGGCCGAACTGATCCGGCTCGAGGTGAAGGATCCGCGCGTGGGCTTCATCACGCTGACCGACGTCGAGATCACGCCGGACTACGCTCACGCGAAGGTGTTCTTCACTTCGATGACCGGCGAGCAAGGTCTCGACGAGATCCTCGCCGGTCTGCGGCGGGCGAGCGGCTTTTTGCGGCGCGAGCTCGGCAGGCGGGTGCGGATTCACACGACGCCGGAGCTGCATTTCCATTACGACAAGTCGGTCGAGCAGGGCAGTCGCCTGTCGCAGCTGATCGACGAAGTCGTGCGTGAGGACGAGGCGCGCGCGCGCAAGGACGACGAACGCTGAATGGCGGCTCATCCTCCGACCAGGCGCAAGGTGCAGCGCCGGCCCGTCGATGGCGTGCTGCTGCTCGACAAGGCGCAGGGCATGACGTCGAATGCGGCATTGCAGGCGGCGCGCCGGCTGCTCAATGCTGCCAAGGCGGGCCATACGGGCACGCTCGATCCGATGGCGACGGGGCTGCTGCCGCTCACTTTCGGCGAGGCGACGAAGTTCTCGCAGATGCTGCTCGATGCCGACAAGGCTTACGAGGCGAGCATCCGGCTGGGTGTCGAAACCGACAGCGGCGATGCGGACGGCAAAGTGATCGCAACGGCGCCAGTGACCTGCGGTCACGATGCGATCGGGCACGCGCTGGGGGGCTTCATCGGCGACATCGAACAGGTGCCGCCGATGCATTCGGCGCTCAAACGCGACGGCAAGCCGCTGTACGAGTATGCACGGGCGGGCATCGAGGTCGAACGGGCGCCGCGACGCGTGCGCATCGACGCGTTGGAGCTCGTCGAGGCTGCCGGCGACACCCTTCGGGTGCGCGTGGCGTGCAGCAAGGGCACCTATATCCGTTCGCTTGCCATCGACCTGGGCCGGGTACTGGGTTGCGGCGCCCACCTGACGGCGCTTCGCCGCACGCGCATCGGCCCGTTCGATGTCGATCGGGCGCACCGCCTGGCGACTCTCGAAGCGTGCTCGCCGGAGCAACGCGACGAGCTTCTCGCTCCGGCAGACGCGCTCGTCGAGCACCTGACGCGAATCGTGCTCGAGCCCGCATGCGCTGCGGCGATTCTGCAGGGCAGGGCGGTCGAGGTGCCGTCCGGGCAGCCCGGACTGGTGCGGATCTACGATTCCGAAGGCCGTTTTCTCGGACTCGGCCAGTGCGGCCGCGACGGAAAGCTGTCTCCAAAACGTCTCATCGCGACGGGTGATGGAGCGAACCGCGCCTGAAGTGATTGAGTTTTAGGCTGCGCGTTGGATATAATTACGCGCTTCAGATCAGAAGATTGAAAAGAGTAAATACGCACATGGCTCTCGATACCGAACAGAAGTCGCAGATCGTCAAGGATTTTCAGCGCGCTCAGGGTGACACCGGTTCCCCGGAGGTTCAGGTCGCGCTGCTGACGGCGCGCATCAACGGCCTGACCGGCCATTTCAAGGCCAACGCCAAGGATCACCACTCGCGTCGCGGCCTGTTGAGAATGGTCAGCCAGCGACGCAAGTTGCTCGACTATCTGAAGGGCAAGAACGCCGACAGCTATCGCAACCTGATCGAGCGTCTTGGCCTGCGTAAGTAAGCGTCCGGCCGAATCGACGTCATGTCGAGCCTGACAGCGCCGAACAGGGCAATCTGAGCCACACAAGCCGGTACGGTTCCTCAGCGGGCCCTACCGGCTTTGTTCTTTGCGCTGCCGGATCCATCCATTCCTGCAGTTGTGGTCTGCTGCAGCATTTATCGAAAGGAATTCATCTTGCCTCAAGCCATCAAGAAAACATTCGCCTACGGCGCGCATACGGTCACCCTGGAAACGGGTGAGGTTGCGCGCCAGGCCGGAGGCGCGGTCGTCGTGAATATGGACGACACCGTGGTGCTGGCGACGGTCGTCGCGGCAAAGGAAGCGAAGCCTGGTCAGGACTTTTTTCCGCTCACCGTCGACTACGTCGAAAAGTTCTATGCCGCCGGGCGCATTCCGGGCGGCTTCTTCAAGCGCGAGGGGCGGCCGACCGAAAAGGAAACGCTGACCTGCCGCCTGATCGACCGCCCGATCCGCCCGCTCTTCCCGGATGGCTTCTACAACGAGGTGCAGGTCATCGTCACCGTGTTGTCGCTCAATCCGGAGGTCGATTCCGACATCCCGGCGATGATCGGCGCCTCGGCTGCACTGGCGATCTCGGGCATTCCGTTCGACGGACCCATCGGCGCCTGCCGCGTCGGCTACGCCAACGGTGAGTACATCCTGAACCCGACCGCGACCCAGTTGCAGACGAGCGAACTGAACCTCGTCGTGGCGGGTACCGAAACGGCCGTGCTGATGGTCGAGTCGGAGGCGCGCGAGCTTTCCGAGGAGGTGATGCTGGGCTCGGTGGTGTTCGGTCACCAGCAGATGCAGGCGGCAATCCGCGCGATCAACGAGCTCGTCGAAGTCGCCGGCAAACCGGAGTGGGACTGGCAGCCGCCGGCGACGAACGACGCGCTGATTGCGCGCGTCGGCGAACTCGCTCGTGCCGATCTCGAGGAGGCGTTCAACATCACCAGCAAGCAGGCGCGCACCGAGCGCGTCAACGAGATTCGCCGCAAGACGATTGCCGCGGTGACCGAAGGCGCTGAAGACGCGCCCAGCTCGAACGAGCTGAAGGATGTCTTCCATAGCCTCGAGGCCGAGATCGTGCGCAGCCGCATCCTCAACGGCGAGCCTCGCATCGACGGACGCGACACCCGCACCGTGCGCCCGATCGACATTCGCGTCGGCGTGCTGCCGCGCACCCACGGGTCGGCGTTGTTCACGCGCGGTGAAACGCAGGCGTTGGTCGTGGCGACGCTCGGCACCGGGCGGGACGAGCAAATCGTCGACGCGATCGGTGGCGAGTATCGCGAAAACTTCATGCTGCATTACAACTTCCCGCCGTTCTGCACCGGCGAGACGGGGCGCATGGGCGTCACGAAGCGCCGCGAGGTCGGTCACGGCCGGCTGGCCAAGCGTGCGCTGGTGGCGGCGCTGCCCGCACCGGAAGACTTCAGCTACACCATCCGTGTGGTCTCCGAGATCACCGAGTCGAACGGGTCGAGCTCGATGGCATCGGTGTGTGGCGGTTCGCTGGCGATGATGGACGCCGGTGTGCCGCTCACCGCCCATGTGGCGGGCATCGCCATGGGTCTGATCAAGGAAGGCAACCGTTTTGCGGTGCTCACCGACATCCTCGGTGACGAGGACCATCTCGGGGATATGGACTTCAAGGTGGCCGGGACCGAGAAGGGCGTGACTGCCTTGCAGATGGACATCAAGATCCAGGGCATCACCAAGGAGATCATGCAGGTTGCGCTGGCGCAGGCCGGAGAAGGCCGCATGCATATCCTGCAGCAGATGAAGCAGGCGCTGGCCTCGCATCGCGGCGAGGTGTCCGAGTTCGCCCCGCGCATGATCACGATGAAGATCAATCCGGAGAAGATTCGCGACGTGATCGGCAAGGGCGGCGCGGTGATCCGCGGACTCCAGGAGGAGACCGGCGCGATCATCGAAATCGCCGACGACGGCACGGTGACGATCTCCTCGGTGAGCTCCGACAGTGCCCAGGCCGCCAAGGCGCGTATCGAGGCGATCACCGCCGAGGCCGAAGTCGGCAAGGTGTATGAGGGCACGGTGGTGCGATTGCTCGATTTCGGTGCGATCGTCAATATCTTGCCGGGCCGCGATGGTCTGCTGCACATCTCGCAGATTGCCAACGAACGCGTGAATGCGGTGTCCGATTATCTGAAGGAAGGGCAGGCGGTCCGCGTGAAGGTCCTCGAGACCGACGAGCGCGGCAAGATCAAGCTGAGCATGAAGGCGCTGCTCGAGCCGCAAAAGGAAAAGACCAGCTGAAAGGGCAGTCGATTTCCGTGAATGAAAAAGGACGCCGCAGGGCGTCCTTTTTCATCTGGGTGCCGCGCGGGGCGCACCCGCGGACTCACTTCGCCATCTGGCGCTCGCGGATTTCCTCGAGCGTCTTGCAGTCGATGCAGAGCGACGCGGTCGGGCGCGCCTCGAGCCGCTTCAGGCCGATCTCGACCCCACAGCTGTCACAGTAGCCGTACTCGCCCGCATCGATGCGGGCCAGCGTCTCGTTGATCTTCTTGATCAGCCGGCGCTCGCGATCGCGATTGCGCAGTTCGAGCGCCATGTCCGATTCCTGACTGGCCCGATCGTTCGGATCGGCGAACACCGTCGCCTCGTCCTGCATCGTGTGCACGGTGCGGTCGATGTCTTCCATCATTTCCCGCTTGATGGCCTCGAGAAGCGACCTGAAGTGGGCCAGCTGCGTGCTGTTCATGTACTCCTCGCCGTTTGCGGGGACATACGGCGTGAAGTGCTTGTGCAGTGTCTCTTCAGCCATTCGCGAGATCCGTTTGTCAATCAGGGAAGCGAACTAATATCAGAATCCAATGATTGCATCAAGCATTTGGGTGTGGTCGGCTGTCGGACGATTCTTGCGGGAGCACTCGAGCGATTCCCGGGCCACGTGGGGGATTGGCCGTGCCGGAAAAGTCACAAAACATATTTGACGACTGCGTCGCCGGTGTGTATCATTCGCCGCTCTCGGGGTGTAGCGCAGTCCGGTAGCGCGCTTGCTTTGGGAGCAAGATGTCG
>DAOMOP010000258.1:0-4683 GCA_035444405.1 Rhodocyclaceae bacterium | reverse complement strand
CAGCGCCGGCGCCGGCACCCCCGCCCACCAGTAGCCCAGCCCGGCAACGATCCCCTGCCCGAGCGCGGTGAACACCAGCCCCCACACGACCGCCTTCGTCATGCCGCCGACCGCGACCAGATAGCCGTCGATACGGGCACCGAGGAAATGGCGCAGCACGCGATGGACCTGCTCGAGCACGTATTCGCCGTCGCGATAGAGGAAAAAGACCGTGAACAGCGCAAATCCGAGCTTGGCCGCATTGCGGCCGACATCGCCGACCAGCCCCACGAGCAGGTCGGCGCCATCGCGCGCCCAGGTCGTCATCTGCGTGCGAATGGCCTCCGGGTCGCGCGTGACGGCATCGATGAGGCCCTGCAGATAATCCCCCAGCCACGGCAGGGTGCGGATCACCTCCGGCAGCACCGGCGGCCCCTGGCGCAACAGTCCGGTCGCCGCCGTGATGACCGTGCCGACCTCGCTGCGCAGCATCAGCGCGACCCACAGCGCCGGCAGCACGAATGCCGCCGTCAGAAGCAGGGTCATCAGCAGCGCGCTCAAGGTGGGATAACGCGGAATGCGGCCGCGCAGCCGCCGGTGCAGGGGCCAGGTCGCGTAGGCGACGATCACCGCCCAGGCCACCGGCACGATGAACAGATGCAGTACCGCATAGCCCAGGATCATCAGCCCGCCAAGCACGAGGCCGAGGATGATGCGGCGTACGATACGTTCAGCGACTTCGTCGTCCATGGCGCAATCCGTTCTGGTGCTGCCGATCATGCCGCATGTGCCGATGCCTGTCACGACGCACGATCACGATCGCTACGTCACACGCCGCCACACATGCCAGGCGCGCCACCCACGCATCGGAACGAAGTTGACGCAGATCAGAAAACCACGCCGACACAAGTCGTAGATTGGTGTTGTGCATCACGGCAAAGCGGCGCATCAGTCTCGATCGCTGCCGGCGCCCGGCGCATGCGGGCCACGAAGCCGGGCGGCTTCGGGCGATGCACTCCGAGGCCGACTCCCGGGCACCGGAGCGGGACGAGGTCAACATCGACAACGTACAAGGAGATGGTCATGACTGCCACATTCACCGGAAGCAGGCTCGCGGCAACCGTTCTCGCGACCGTCGTTCTGGGCGGCGCGTCCGCCGCCGTCGCTCAGATGGGCTCGGGGATGATGCAGCGCGAGCGGGCGGCAATGATGCCCCAAGCCGAACAGGCTGCCGGAACCGGCGGCATGTGGGGCGGCGGTCCGGGGATGATGCATGGCGGGTCGTGGGGATTCGGGCCCGGGATGATGCACGGTGGCCCGGGCGCCGGGATGATGCATTACGGCGCCGGGATGATGCACTACGGCGCGGGAATGATGGGACCGCAGGCAGGCATGATGATGGGTCAAGGCATGGGCATGATGGGCCCGCTGATGCTGCCCGACCTCAGCACCGAGCAGCGCACCGAAATGCGCACGCTGATGCGCGGAACGCGGCGCGCGCATATCGAGAAGATGCTCGAGATCATGGATACGCAAGACGAGATGGCCGACGCAATGGCCGCCGATCAGCCCGATCCGCAGGCAGTGCGCGAGCTCCACGAGCGCATGGCAAAGCTGCAGGGCGACATGCTGCAGTCGCGCATCGAGGCCCGGAACCGCATGTTCGAGCTGCTCACCGACGAACAGCGCGATCGGATGCGCGAGCTGCGCGGGCGCTTCGGCCGTTGGGACACCGATTGAGGTCCGCTCGGCTCGCCACGACGACCGCGCTCGTCACCGCGCGGCCAGCACCGCCGCGCCGGATGGGCGCCCGCGATAGAGCTGCTCGCGGTACAACCAGGCCGGCAGCAGCACGTGAGCCAGCGCGCGGCGCTCGCGCGCCTCGGCGTCGGGCGGCGGCGCGGCAACGACCTCCAGCCGCTTGGTCGCAAAATCGTAGCGGCCATGCGTGGGCGGCTTGCCGGGCCGCAGCACGACCACCTCGTCGCCCTCCATCCAGCCGTAGTTCTGCTCGAACTGCATCATCGCACGGCCTGCGAGCCCGGACGGCTCGCGGGTCAGGTCGCGGCCCGGCATCGGATGATCGGCATCGATCCCCATCAGCGACAGCACGGTCGGCGCGAGATCGATCTGGCTCGCCACCGTCGTGACCCGGCGCGGCTCGACGTCCGCCCCGAGAATGAGCGCCGGGATGTGGAAGCGCTCGATCGGCACGAGGGTGTCGCCGCGGACACGGATGTCATGGTCGGCGACAATCAGGAACACCGTGTCCTGCCAGTACGCGCTTTCACGCGCCTGCTCTAAGAAGCGCCCGAGGGCGTGATCGGCATACTTGACCGCGTTGTTCTCGGTGGCCTTGTCGGCGTCGTGGAGTTCGATGCGCCCGTCCGGATACTGGAACGGCGCGTGGTTCGACGACGTGAACACCAGCGTGAAGAAAGAGCGTCCGCTGGCATGCTGCGCGCTGATGCGCTCGTGGGTCCTGGCGAACAAGTCCTCGTCGGAAACGCCCCAGCTGCCCCTGAACACGGGCGCCGCGTAGTCGTCCTGGTCGATCACGGTCTGGAAGCCGTTGCCGAGGAAGAAGCTGCGCATGTTGTCGAAATGCGACTCGCCGCCGTAGATGAACTCGGTGGCGTAACCGCGCTCGCGGAGCAGCTCCGCCAGCGTGAAGAAGCCGCGCTGCGACAGCGACAGCTTGACCGTGCTCTGCGCCGGCGTCGGCGGAAAGCCCGCCACCACCGCCTCGATGCCGCGTACCGAGCGCGTGCCCGTCGCGAACATGCGCTCGAACCACCAGCCCTGCGACTTCAGCTTCTCGAGCTCGGGCGTGACCGGGATGCCGCCGAGCGATTCGACGAAGGTCGCGCCGAGGCTCTCCTCGAGCACGATCACGAGGTTCAGCGGCCGCTCGCGCACCTGCGTCGCCATCTGGCGCGTCAGCGTCGGCAGCCCGCTGTCGGCCACCAGTGGCCTGTCATCACCGAGCAGCGCGCGCGCCTGCCGCAGCTCCTCGACGATCTCCTCGTCGCTCAGCTTGCCGTAGATCTCGCTCGAGCGGCTCTCGTGGCGCAACCCGTAGATCGCGTGAGCGACCGACCAGGTCGAATTGAGTACCAGCGTGTTGACCATCGTGTCGTCGGTGAAGGCGAACATGGCCGGATTGGCCGGCCGATGGTCCAGGGTCGAGCGGATGCCGAACGCAACGAGCAGCACGATCAGCGGCCAGCTCAGCCACACACGCCAGCCGGACCAGCCCTGCGAGGGCGCACCCCACGAGCGCAGCATCCGCAGGAAAGCCCATGCCGCGACCAGCGTCACCAGCACGCCTGCAATCACGTGCAGCCGGAACCCGTACCACAGCGTCGGCAGGACCTCGCGCGGATACTGCAGGTACTCGACGAAAAGACGGTTGGGGCGCGTATCGTATTCGGATATGAACGCCGGCGTCGCCAGCTCCATGAACACCAGCAGGGTCAGCGACGCCGCCACCCAGGCCGCACCGAGCCACCGCCACGCCGGCCACGTCCTGCGGTGCGCGAGCAGCGGAGCGACCAGCACAAGCGGCGCGGCGAGCAGGCACAACTGGATCACATCGACACGCACGCCCTGCACCAGCATCCACATCCATTCCCCGCCCGCCGCGACACGTTCGGACTGCCACAGCATCAGCGCGATGCGCGACAGGGAAAGCAGCGGCAGGCCGACCACGAACATCGCGACGAGCGGCGCGTACGGTCCGGTCCAGGAGAATCGTGGCGATCGGCCACCACGATCCCGCGCGGACACGCTCGTGGTGGATGCCGGAGACGAAGAAATCGATAGCATGACGTCGAGAATCTGCCGAGAAAATTGTCGAAATGCCCGAAGCACGGGCACGGGCACGGGCACGGGCACGGGCACGGGCACGGGCCATCATCGCAGGTCGTGGCGCACCACGTCACGCTGCTCGCGCCTTATAGCGTGGCCGGCGTGAACGCCATGTGAACGCGCACAGCCAACCGCCTCGGACAGCCGGCACCCCACCGCGCAAGCAGCCGCCACGCACACATTCGCCCGCCTGCGCAGCGATAAGACGCGACCATCGCACCGATAGCCGCTCCGCACACACATTGCGCCTTGCATTGTTTCGAAACACCGGTTTATAGTCCGGCACATGCACCGCGAACGCGATTTCTCCCTCGTGTCGTTCTTCCTCCCGGCGAGCCTGCTGCTGCTTGGCCCGCTGCTGCGCCCCGCGCGCTAAAAAACATCCCCCCTCCCCTCGTCGTAATTCGCTGCCAGCGCCCGGGCGCCGGCGGCTTTCGTGTATCCGTTACCGTTTTCGAACCCATCAGGAGCCAGACATGAACGACCAGTTGATCATTTTCGACACGACCTTGCGCGACGGCGAGCAGAGTCCGGGCGCATCGATGACCCGCGAGGAGAAATTGCGCATCGCCCGTCAGCTCGAGCGCATGCGCGTCAACGTGATCGAGGCCGGTTTCGCCGCTGCCTCGAAAGGCGACTTCGAGTCGGTGCGCTCGATCGCCGAGACCATCCGCGAGTCGACCGTGTGCTCGCTCGCGCGCGCGAACGAGAACGACATCCGCCGCGCCGGCGAGGCGATCGCGCCGGCCGCCAGCGGTCGCATCCACACCTTCATCGCGACCAGCCCGATCCACATGGAGAAGAAGCTGCGCATGACGCCCGACCAGGTCGTCG
>DAOMOP010000257.1:0-4703 GCA_035444405.1 Rhodocyclaceae bacterium | reverse complement strand
GGCCCATCGACGGTTCGTCGAGCAGGATCATCTCCGGCTTGGCCATCAGCGCGCGCCCGATCGCACACATCTGCTGCTCGCCGCCCGACGTGTAGCCGGCCTGCGAGCTGCGCCGTTCCTTCAGGCGCGGGAAATAGTGGTACACCTTCTCGAGGCTGGCCTTGAGCTCGGCCCGCGAGAGGGTGCGCGTGTAGGCGCCGGTGAGCAGGTTCTCCTCGATGGTCAGGTGCGCAAAGCAGTGGCGCCCCTCCATCACCTGGATCACGCCGCGCTTGACGAGCTCGTTGGGGGTGAGCTGGTCGACGCGCTGGCCCTTGAACTCGATGTTGCCCTTGGTCACGTCGCCGCGCTCTGCACCGAGCAGATTGGAGATCGACTTGAGCGTCGTGGACTTGCCGGCACCGTTGGCGCCCAGCAAGGCGACGATGCCGCCCTTGGGGACCTGCAGGGATACGCCCTTCAGGACCAGGATCACGTGGTCGTAGATGACCTCGACGTTGTTGATGCTGAGGTAGGGCGACGCATCGGTCGCAGAAGAAGTGTTGGTGGCCGTGTTCATTGTGCTGTCTTCGCCTGTGGTCTCCGTCCCACCTCCCCGCTAGAGCCGAGAGAGGGTCTGCCGGGCGCACGCCGGCGTGCGCCCGGCAGACCTCCCCGCGGATGGGGAAGCCTGCGCGGGGCGGGCTCGGCACGCCGGCCCGCCCCGATTCGATCCGCGCTTACATCTCCTTGGAGCAGTCGCGCGGGGTGATGCCTTTCTCGGCGGCGTAGGCCGCGGCCGACTTCTCGATCATCGGACGGACGAGCTCCTTGTCGGCCTCAACCCAGTCGGTGATGACGTTCCAGCGGGTGCCGTCCCACTGCTGGAACTTGACCATGCCGGCGCCTTCGTGGTCTTCGCAGCTCGTCTTGAGCGGCGGCAGGAAGCCCTCGGCGCCAAGCTCGGCCAGGCGTGCCTCGGTGATGTCGAGGTTCTCGAAGCCCCAGCGCACCTGCTCGGGCGTCAGCGACTTGCCTTCGCCGAACTTCTCCTGCGCCTTGCGGATCGCCTCGACGGTGATGATGCCGTGCACCACGCCACGGTTGTAGAGCACGCTGCCGACGCGGGACTTGTCCTCCATGTTGCCCTTGTTTTTCGCATAGACGTGCTTCTCGATCTCCTGCACCACCGGGAAGTCCTTGCCGGCGACGTTGAAGCCCGCGGCGATGTAGCCCTTGGCCGCGTCGCCGGCCGGGATCACGTCCTCCTCGGAGCCCGACCACCACACGCCGACGATCTTCTCGCGCGGGAAGCCGGTGCGCGCCGCGGTGCGGATCGCGGTCGGGTTCATGACGCCCCAGCCGCGCAGGATCACCCAGTCCGGACGCTCCTGGCGGATGCGCAGCCACTGCGACTGCTGTTCGTTGCCGGGGTGTGCGACCGGGATATGGACGATCGTGAAGCCGTACTTCTCGGCCTGCGCGTTGAGCACCGGAATGGTCTCGTTGCCGTAGGCCGAGTCGTGATAGAGGTTCACGATCTTCTTGCCCTTGAGCTTGTCCATCCCGCCTTCCTGCTGGCCGATGAACTTGATCTTGGCGGTGTTCTGCGACCAGTAGGTCGTGATCAGCGGGAAGACCCACGGGAACACGCGGCCATCGGCGGCATCGGTGCGCCCGTAGCCCATCGTCACGAGCGGGATCTTGTCCGCGGCGACGCGGTCGAGCACCGAATACGTGATGCCCGTCGACAGCGGCTGGAACACGGTGTTGCCGGTGGGCCCGCGGTTCTTCATGCGCTCGTAGCACTCCACGCCACGCGCGTTGTTGTATTCGGTCTCGCACTCCTCCCAGACGAGCTTGACCCCGCCGACACCGCCGTCGCGCTCGTTGAGCATCTGCATGTAGTCGATCCAGCCGCCGTACAGCGCGGTACCGCCCGCGGCATAGGCACCGACACGGTAGCTCGGCAGGCCGATGTACTGCTCCTGGGCCACCGCGACGCCGGTGGTGAGCACGCCGGCAATGGCTGCTGCGAGCATCAACTTCTTGCTGAATTGCATGTGTACGCCTCCTCTTCTTGTGGTGCTACGGAAAAACGGCAACTACCGGTCGAGCAGCCCCGGAGAACCGCCGATATCAGTGCGGGAACGGCCATAGCCTGAGCTTCTCCTTGGCGATCTGCCACAAGCGCGCCAGTCCGTGCGGCTCGACGATCAGGAAGAAGATGATCAGCGCGCCGAAGATGATCAGCTCGAGATTGGCCGCGAGGTTGGCCGGCACGAACGCGCCGATCGAGCTGTGCATCATGATGTTCAGGAACACCGGCAGCAGCACGATGAACGCGGCGCCGATGAACGAGCCGAGAATCGACGCGACGCCACCGATGATGATCATGAACAGGATGCGGAACGACAGGTCGAGGTTGAAGCCTTCCGGCTCGACCGTGCCCAGGTACATGTATGCATAGAGCGCGCCGGCCACGCCGCAGTAGAACGACGAAATCGCAAACGCCTGCAGCTTGGTGTGCATCAGCCGGATGCCGATGACCTCGGCGGCGACGTCCATGTCGCGCACGGCCATCCACTTGCGTCCGGTCGACGAGCGCACCATGTTCTTCGCCAGCAACGCAAGCACGGTGACGATGGCCAGCGTGAGCAGGTACTTGGATGCCGGCGTGTTGAAATCGTAGCCGAGGATCGAGACCTGCTGCGCGGTGATCACGCCCGAGCTCGAGTAGTTCGAGAACCAGCCGAACTTGACCAGCACCCAGACGATGAAGAACTGCGCCGCGAGCGTCGCAACAGCGAGGTAGAAGCCCTTGATGCGCAGGCTGGGCAGGCCGAACAGGATGCCGACCGCAGCCGCGCACAGGCCGCCAAGCACGACCGCGACCAGGAAAGGCATGCCGTCGATACGCAAGATGAAGTTGTAGCAGCCGAAAGCGCCTACCGCCATGAACGCGGCCGAGCCGAGCGACAGCTGCCCGGCATAGCCGGTGAGGATGTTCAACCCGATCGCGGCGAGCGAGAAGATCAGCACCGGCGTCAGGATGGCCTGCAGCCAGTACTGGTTGGCGATCAGCGGCACCACGAGGAAGAAGAAGGCGAGGGTTGCCCAGAACCCGATCTGATCCTGTCGGATCGGGAAGATCTGCTGATCGGCCTCATAACTGGCCTTGAACTGGCCGGCTTCACGATAAAGCATGCAATGTCTCCGAATTCGTTGTCGTCATGCCGGGTCGATCAGACGCGGTCGATGTGCTTCTCGCCGAAGAGGCCCTCGGGGCGCACCAGCAGGAACAGCATCGCGAGCATGTACGGGAACCAGCCTTCGATGCCGCCGCCGACGAAGGGCCCGAGATAGACCTCGGCCAGCTTCTCCGAAGCGCCGATGATGAGCCCGCCCAGAATCGCACCGGGCACCGACGTGAAACCACCCAGGATCAGCACCGGCAAGGCCTTCAGCGCGGTGAAGGTGAGCGCAAACTGCACGCCGTTGCGCGCGCCCCAGATCAGGCCGGCGACCAGCGCGACGAAGCCGGCCACGCTCCACACGATCGCCCAGATGTGCTTGAGCGGGATGCCCACCGACAGCGCCGCCTGGTGATCGTCGGCAACCGCGCGCAGCGCACGACCGACCTTGGTGTATTGGAACAGGAACGCGAGCGACACGAACAGCAGCAGCGCGACCGTCGCGGCGATGACGTCGAACTTGGACACGAGCATGTTGAAGTTGTCCATCAGCAACATCACCGGCTCGTCCTGGATGCCGAGGTCGAGTCCACGCACGCTCGTGCCCCAGATCCCCTGTGCGACCCCTTCGATGAAGAAGGTCAGGCCGATCGTCGCCATGAACAGCGTGATCGGCGGCTGATTCACGAGCGAGCGCAGCACGACCTTCTCGGTCGCGATGCCCAGCACCACCATCGAGCCGAGCGCGAGCACGAACGCGAGCCAGAACACCGCGTTGCCACCGGCCTCGAGTCCGGTCAGCCCCGGCAGGATCTCGGTGAAGCCGACGAAGGTCAGCGCGGCGAAGAACACCATCGCGCCCTGGGCGAAGTTGAACACCCCCGACGCCTTGAAGATCAGCACGAAACCGAGCGCGACCAGCGCATACAGCACGCCCGAGAGCAGGCCGCCGATCAGCACTTCGAAAAAGAACGTCATTGCTTGTCTCCTGATTTATTGCGTGGCTGCCGTGCGCTCAGTGCGACGTGCCGAGGTAGGCCTCGATGACCTTCGGGTCGTTCTTGACCTCGTCGGGGGGGCCGTCACCGATCTTCTTGCCGTAGTCGAGCACGACGACGCGGTCGGAGATGTCCATCACCACGCCCATGTCGTGCTCGATCAGCACGATGGTGGTGCCGAACTGATCATTCACGTCGAGGATGAAGCGGCACATGTCCTGCTTTTCCTCGACGTTCATGCCGGCCATCGGCTCGTCGAGCAGCAGCAGGCTCGGCTCGGCCGCCAGCGCGCGCGCGAGCTCGACGCGCTTTTGCAGGCCGTAGGGCAGGCGCCCGACCGGCGTCTTGCGGATGCTCTGGATCTCGAGAAAGTCGATCACCTCCTCGACTTTCTTGCGATGCTCGATCTCCTCGCGCTGGGCCTTGCCCCAGAACAGCGCATGATGGAGAAAATTGGTCTTCATCATCAGGTTGCGCCCGGTCATGATGTTGTCGAGCACGCTCATGCCCTTGAACAGCGCGATGTTCTGGA
>DAOMOP010000256.1:0-4726 GCA_035444405.1 Rhodocyclaceae bacterium | reverse complement strand
CTTGATGCTGCGCGAGCATCGCAGCCGCTGGCCGGTGTGGTGCACCCGCCCGGTGCGCGAGGACCTTGCCGGCGGCAATCCGCTCTTCGCGGTGCTCGAGCACTATTGCGGCATCGACTGGCACGAGCTGCCGCTCGACGCGAGCTTCACGATTCCGGCCGCCGGCGCGCTCGCGTTCGCCGCGCTGCCGCTGACGAGCAACGCGCCGCCGTACTCGCCGCGCCGCGACCGTCCCGAGCCGGGCGACAACGTCGGCGTGACCATCGTCGACCGCTTGAGCCGCAAGCGCCTGTTCTACGCGCCGGGCCTGGGCGAGATCGACGCGCGCACGTGGACGGCGATGTGCGGGGCCGACTGCGTGCTGGTCGACGGCACGCTGTGGACCGACGACGAGATGATCCGCCTCGGCGCGTCGGCGAAGACCTCGCGTGCGATGGGACACCTGCCGCAGAGCGGGCCGGGCGGCATGATCGAGTGGCTCGATCGCCTGCCCGCTGGGACGCGCAAGATACTCATCCACATCAACAACACCAATCCTATCCTCGACGAGGACAGCGCCGAGCGTGCCGAGCTCGTCGCGCACGGCATCGAGGTCGCGCACGACGGCATGGAGCTCGTGCTTTGAAACGGGAGCAACAGCGATGAACGACATCGAAGCGGTTGAACACATGGACGGCGCGGCGGCGCCCGCGCCGCCGTGGAGCCGCGAAGAATTCGAGGCCCGGCTGCGCGCGCAGCACGAGCGCTACCACATCCACCACCCCTTCCACGTGATGATGGCCGAGGGGCGGCTCACGCGCGCGCAGCTGCAGGGCTGGGTCGCGAACCGCTTCTATTACCAGATCGCGATCCCGGTCAAGGACGCCGCCATCCTGTCCAACTGTCCGGACCGCGCGCTGCGGCGCGAGTGGATCCAGCGCATCCTCGACCACGACGGCTACGACATCGGCGGCGTCACCGACCCCGGCGGCATCGAGGCCTGGATCCGCCTGGGCGAGGCGGTCGGGCTCGCGCGCGGGGAGGTCACGTCGCTGGCGCGCGTCGTGCCGGCGGCGCGCTTCGCCGTCGATGCCTACGTGAACTTCGCGCGCCAGCGCCCGTGGCAGGAAGCGGTGGCATCGAGCCTGACCGAGCTCTTCGCGCCGCACATCCACCAGCAGCGCATCGATACCTGGCCGCAGATGTATCCATGGGTCGACCCGGATGGCCTGCAGTATTTCCGCAATCGCCTCACGCAGGCGCGCCGCGACGTCGCGCACGGCCTGCGCTTCACGCTCGACTGGTTCAGCCGCAGCCGCGCGCTGCAGCAGCGTGCGCTCGACATCCTGCAGTTCAAGCTCGACGTGCTGTGGGCGCTGGCCGACGCGATCATGCTGAGTGAATGCGAGATCGAGATCCTCGGGCCCAAGGTGTGACAGGCGCCATCCGCCGCGCCTCGACAGTCGCGATCCGACGGTGTCCGTCGGTGCCTGCCGGCGGCTCGCAACTGGGCTATCATCGTCCCTTCCCACGACCCGGCGGCCGTCGCTGTGATGCCGCCGCACCCGAGGAGACGAACGAGCGATGCACGGATTTCGGCACCGGCTGCTGACGGCGGCGGACGACAGCGCGGCGTGGCTGAACGGCATGGCGGTCGCCGCCACGCTGTCGGCGCTCGGCCTCGCGGTCGGCGCCGGTGCGCTCGTCGTCGACGGGCCGCAAGACCAGGGCTGGGCCGTCGCGACCGTCGTGCTGCTGGTGGCCGCGTTGCTGGTGGCGGTGCCGAGCGTGCTGTGCCTGCGGCGCGTCGTGCACGCGCACGAGCTCGCGATGACCGGGGCGCACGACGGCATCTTCGAATGGCACCCGGTCTCCAAGCGCCTGAACGTCGGTCCGCGGCTGCTCAGCATCCTGGGCTACTCGGAAGACTTCCTCTCCGACACGCACGCGTGGCTCGAGCTGGTGCACCCGGACGACCGCGCGAACTACAACCGTGCCGTGGCGGCGCACCTGAAGGGGCTGACCGAGCACTTCTACTGCGAATACCGCGTGCGCGCGAGCAGCGGCGAATACCGCTGGATTGCCGCGCGCGGCGTTGCGGTGCGCAACGGCAAGGGCATCGCGACGCTGATGGCCGGCTCGGTCACCGACATCACCGACCGCATCCGGCGCGAGGAGCACATCCGCGAGCTCGCGCTCAGCGACCAGCTCACCGGCCTGCCGAACCGGCGCTGCCTGATGGACCGCCTGCCCGCGGCGCTGGCCGAGGCCGAGCGGGCCGGCGCGATGGTCGCGGTGCTGTTCATCGATCTGGACCGCTTCAAGAAGGTCAACGACACCTGTGGCCACCTGGTCGGCGACGAGCTGCTGGTCGCGATCGCGCAGCGGCTGTCGCGCACCTTGCGCCCGTACGACGTGCTGGTGCGCCAGGGCGGCGACGAGCTGATCGTGATGCTGCCCGGGCTCGCCGACGCCGAAGAGGCCGACGCGATCGCACGCCGGCTGCTGGCGGTGGTCGCCGATCCGGCATCGTTCGACGACACCGAGCTGCGCGTCACCGCCAGCATCGGCGTCGCCCTCTTTCCGGGCGATGCCCGCGACGCCGACACGCTGCTGCGTTTCGCGGACATGGCGATGTACGCGGCCAAGGCCGAAGGCGGCGACGACGTGCGCTTCTTCGAGCGGGGCATGATGGAGCGCGCGACCGCGCGCGCATCGATGGAGAACCGCCTGCGCATCGCGATCGAGAACGGCGAGCTCGAGCTGCGCTACCAGCCGCAGAAGCGCCTCGCCGACGGGGCGCTGGTCGGCGCCGAGGCGCTGGTGCGCTGGCGCGACGGCGAGCACATGGTGTCGCCCGAGGTGTTCGTCGCGCTGGCCGAGGAAACCGGCCTGATCGACCCGCTCGGGCAGTGGGTCATCGAGGCGGCCGTCCGGCAGCTCGCGCAGTGGCACGAGCGCGGCGCCGACGCGCTGCGCGTGTCGATCAACTTGTCGCCGCGGCAGTTCCTCAAGCGGGCGGTCGATCTCGATCTGATCGCGGCCGCGTCGCGGGCCGGGCTGCCGGCCCGTCGCTTCGAGCTCGAGATCACCGAATCGGTGCTGCTCGCACCCGGCAGCAGGGCGCTCGCCGCGCTGAACGCGCTGCGCGATGCCGGCTGCCGGATCGCGCTCGACGACTTCGGCACCGGCTATTCGTCGCTGTCCTACCTGCAGCTGCTCGACTTCGACTGCCTGAAGATCGACAAGAGCTTCATCCACAACCTCGACCTGTCGCTGACGGCCCGCGGCGCGCGCAACGGCGCGGCCATCGTCAGCGCGATGATCGCGCTCGCCCATCGCCTCGGCTACGAGGTCGTCGCCGAGGGGATCGAGTCGGCCGACCAGCAGCTGTGGCTGAAGACGCTGGGCTGCGACCTCGGCCAGGGCTATTTCTACAGCCCGCCGCTGCCGCCCGGCGAGTTCGCCGCGCAGTTCCTCGCCGAGCCGCAAGCGCTCGGCAGCGTCGCCGCAGCGGCCGCGTCGTCGCCTGCGCGCTATGCCGGAGCTGCGCGACCGGCCTCGGCCTAGCGATTTTCGCTAGATCGGCGCGCGGGTTTCGCCTAGTCCGATCTCGCCTGCGTCGTGACGCCGCGGCCGCCGCCGGTCCGTAAGCTTGTGCTCATGGGGCGGGCGATCCGGCCTGCCCGCAAAGAGACAAGGGCGCAGGCCATGGCAGACGCATCGACCGAGCTGCGGCTCGACGGACTCGGCATCCCGCTGTGGGTGTCGCTCGAGCTCACCTATCGCTGTCCGCTCAAGTGCTCGTGGTGCAACAACCCGCTCGATTTCGAGCACTACGGCACGCGCGAGCTCGGCACCGACGAATGGCGCCGCGTGCTCGACGAGGCGCGCGCGCTCGGCGCGCTGCAGCTCGGCTTCACCGGCGGCGAACCGATGCTGCGCGACGACCTGGAAGAGCTCGTCGCCCATGCGGACAGCATCGGCTTCTACACCAATCTGATCACCTCGGGCATCGGTCTGACCGACGCCCGCATGGCGGCGCTCAAGCGCGCCGGCCTCAGGCAGGTACAGCTGTCGCTGCAGTCGACGCGCGCGGGCATCAACGACGCGCTGGTGGGCGCACGCGCCCACGCGAACAAGATGGAGGCGGCCCGCATCATCAAGGCGCACGGCATGCCGATGGTCCTCAACATGCCGGTGGTGCGCCAGAACATCGGCCAGATCGGCGAGATGATCGAGTTCGCCGCGGAGATCGGCGTCGAGTACATCGAGTTTGCCAACGTGCAGTACTACAACTGGGCGCTGATGAACCGCGACGAGCTGATGCCCACGCTCGACGAGCTGCGCGAAGCCGAGGCGGTGGTCACACGCTGGCGCGCGCAGCACGGCGACACGCCGACGATCTACTTCGTGATCCCGGACTACTACGAGGGCCGGCCCAAGGCGTGCATGAACGGCTGGGGGGCCATCCACCTCACCATCGCGCCGGACGGCGTCGCGATGCCGTGCCAGGAGGCGCGCGTGATCCCGGGCCTCGAGTTCCACTCGGTGCGCGACAAACCCCTCGGCTGGATCTGGCACGAATCGCCGCTGTTTCGCAAGTACCGGGGGCTGGACTGGCTGCCCGAGCCGTGCCTGAGCTGCGATGAGAAGGAGAAGGACTTCGGCGGCTGCCGCTGCCAGGCCTTCCTGCTCACCGGCGACGCCACCAACACCGATCCGGCGTGCAGCCGCTCGCCGCACC
>DAOMOP010000255.1:1799-4784 GCA_035444405.1 Rhodocyclaceae bacterium | reverse complement strand
TCGGCTGCGAATACCTCGACGCGCCGGTCTCCGGCGGCGAGGTCGGCGCCAAGGCCGGCACGCTGTCGATCATGGTCGGCGGCAAGATGAGCATCTTCGAAAAGGCGCTGCCGATCTTCCATCTGATGGGCAAGAACATCACGCTGGTCGGCAAGAACGGCGACGGCCAGACCTGCAAGGTCGCCAACCAGATCATCGTCGCGCTCAACATCGAGGCGGTCGGCGAGGCACTGCTGTTCGCCGCCAAGGCCGGCGCCGACCCCGCGCGCGTGCGCGAGGCGCTGATGGGCGGCTTCGCGTCCTCGCGCATCCTCGAGGTGCACGGCGAGCGCATGGTCAAGCGCCAGTTCCAGCCGGGCTTTCGCATCGCGCTGCACCAGAAGGATCTGAACCTCGCGCTCGCCTCGGCGCGCCAGCTCGGCGTGTCGCTGCCGAACACCGCCACCGCGCAGGAGCTCTTCAACGCCTGCGTCGCGCACGGCGGCGAGGCCTGGGACCACTCGGGCATGGTGCGCGCGCTCGAGAAGATGGCCAACTACGAGATCGGGCAGTAGCGACGCCCTGAAGCGCCGCTGGCGAACCCGCGACCAGGAAGCCACTTCATGACCGATCCACGAGAACTGCTGCGCCGCATGTTCGACGCCGCCGTCAACGCCGCGCAGCCCGAGCACTGCATCCCGCGCCATCTCCCCGCAGCGCCGCGCGGGCGCACCGTCGTGATCGGCGCCGGCAAGGCCTCGGCGGCGATGGCACGCGCGCTCGAGACGCACTGGCCGGGCGAGCTCGACGGCCTCGTCGTCACGCGCTACGGCTACGCCGTGCCGTGCGAACGCATCGAGATCGTCGAGGCTGCCCATCCGGTGCCCGATGCGGCCGGGCTGGCCGCCGCGCAGCGCATCGTCGAGCGCGTGCAGGGGCTTTCCGCGGACGATCTGGTGATCTGCCTGATCTCCGGCGGCGGCTCGGCGCTGCTCGCGCTGCCCGGCGAGGGCCTCACGCTCGAGGACAAGCAGGCGGTCAACCGCGCGCTGCTGAAGTCCGGCGCGACGATCAGCGAGATGAACTGCGTGCGCCGCCACCTCTCCGCGATCAAGGGTGGCCGCCTCGCCGCCGCCTGCCACCCGGCACACGTCGTGAGCCTGTTGATCTCGGACGTGCCCGGCGACGACCCGATCGACATCGCCTCGGGCCCCACCGTCGCCGACCCGACCACCTGCGCCGACGCGCGCGACATCCTGCGCCGCTACGCGATCGAGGTGCCCGCCGCAGTCGCGGCCTTCCTCGAGCGGCCCGCCGCCGAGACCGTCAAGCCAGGCGACGCGCGCCTTGCCCGCTGCGAGGCGCATCTCGTCGCGACCCCGCAGATGGCGCTCGAAGCGGCGGCCGAGGTCGCCCGTGCGGCCGGCATCGCCCCGGTGATCCTCGGTGACAGCATCGAGGGCGAGGCCAAGGACGTCGGCAAGGTGATGGCCGGCATCGCGCGCCAGGTCGCGCTGCACGGCCAGCCGGTCGCGCGCCCCTGCGTACTGCTCTCCGGCGGCGAGACGACGGTGACGGTGCGCGGCAACGGACGCGGCGGGCGCAACGTCGAGTTCCTGCTGTCGCTCGCGATCGCGCTCGACGGTGCGCCCGGCGTCCATGCGCTCGCCGGCGACACCGACGGCGTCGACGGCCAGGAGGAGATCGCCGGCGCGCTGATGACGCCCGACACGCTCGCGCGCGCATGGCAACGAGGCATGCGCCCGCGCGACGCGCTCGCCGACAACGACGGGCACGGCTTCTTCGGCGCGCTCGGCGACGCCGTCGTGACCGGGCCGACGCTGACCAACGTCAATGATTTCCGGGCCGTGCTGCTGACCTGAGCCTGCGGCGACGGGCCATGCGGTGTCGCCGGCCGCACCGGACCCCGGTTCGCCACAACGTACGAGGAGTTCCATCATGAAAACCACCCAGATGCTGACGCTCGACGACGCGAAGAAGATCGCTGCCGCGGCCGAGGCCGAGGCGATCCGCCAGGGCTGGTCGGTCACGATCGCGATCTGCGATGCCGGCGGCCATCTGATCTGGCTGCAGCGCATGGACAACGCCCCGCCAATGAGTGCGCTGGTCGCGCCCGAGAAGGCGCGCACCTGCGTGATGACCAAGAAACCCAGCAAGGTCCTCGAAGACATGGTCAACAACGGCCGCTTCGCCGCGCTCGGCATGCCGGTGCTGCCGGTCGAGGGCGGCGAGATGATCGTCGTCGATGGCGACGTGATCGGCGCGGTCGGCGTGTCCGGCGTCAAGGCCGGCGAGGATGCCCAGGTCGCGCGCGCCGGCGTCGCGGCGATCGGGGCATCGTGCGCGCTCTGAGCCAGAACACGCAAAGCGGCCACGGCGGGCCGGCGGTCACGACCGGTCCGTGAGACCGGCGGCCGCAGCGCACAACCCAGGCAGCACCCGAGACCCGTACACAACTACAACGTAACAAGCGCAAGCCCACCATTGGAGACCCCCATGCGACGCACCCGCCAGGCCCGCATCCTCGCCACCCTCGGCCCCGCGAGCTCGACCGTCGAACGGATCCGCGCGCTGCACGCGGCCGGCGCCGACGTGTTCCGCCTCAACTTCAGCCACGGCAGCCACGAGGACCACGCCGCGCGCTACCGGCTGATCCGCGAGGTCGAGCGCGAAAGCGGCCGGCCGATCGGCGTGCTGATGGACTTGCAGGGGCCGAAGCTGCGCATCGGCCGCTTTGCCGACGGACCGGTGCGGCTCGAGCCCGGCGGGAAGTTCCGCCTCGACCTGACCGACGCCCCCGGCGACGCCACCCGCGCGCCGCTGCTGCACCCGGAGATTTTCGCCGCGCTGCAGGCCGGCACCGACCTGCTGCTCGACGACGGCAAGATCCGCCTGCGCGTCGACGCCTGCGGGCCGGAGTTCGCCGACACCACGGTCGTCGTCGGCGGCCCGCTGTCCGAGCGCAAGGGCGTGAACGTACCGGGC
>DAOMOP010000255.1:0-1772 GCA_035444405.1 Rhodocyclaceae bacterium | reverse complement strand
GACCGGCGCGACCTCGCGTTCGGGCTCGAGCTCGGCGTCGACTGGGTCGCGCTGTCCTTCGTGCAGCGCCCGCAGGACATCGCCGAGGCGCGCGAGCTCGTCGGCGAGCGCGCGTGGATCATGGCCAAGCTCGAGAAGCCCGCGGCGATCGAGCACCTCGACGCGATCGTCGCGCAGACCGACGGCGTGATGGTCGCGCGCGGCGACCTCGGCGTCGAGCTGCCGCCGCAGCAGGTGCCGGTGCTGCAGCGGCGCATCGTGCGCGCCTGCCGCGCCGCCGGCCGCCCGGTGGTCGTCGCGACGCAGATGCTCGAGTCGATGATCACTGCGCCGGTGCCCACGCGCGCCGAAGCCTCGGACGTCGCCACCGCGATCTACGACGGGGCGGATGCGGTGATGCTGTCGGCCGAGTCCGCGTCCGGCCAGTACCCGGTCGAGGCGGTCACGATCATGGACCGCATCATCGGCGAGGTCGAGGCCGACCCCGCCTGGCGCGACAGCCTCGAGGCCTCGCACACGCCGGCCGCGCCGAACACGCCCGATGCGATCTGCTGCGCGCTGCGCCGCGTCACCGCGCTGCTCGCGCCGGTCGCGACGGTCGCGTTCACGACCTCGGGCTTCACGACGCTGCGCGCCGCGCGCGAGCGCCCCGCCGCACCGATCCTCGGTCTCACCCCGAAGATGAGCACGGCGCGCCGCCTCGCACTGGTGTGGGGCGTGCATCCGGTGCCGTTCGAGGACGTGCACGACGTCGCCGAGATGATCGAGCACGCCGCGCGTGCCGCGCGCGAGGACGGCTTCGCGCGCGACGGCGACGAGATCGTCGTGATCGCCGGCATCCCGTTCGGGCACAGCGGCACGACCAACCTGCTGCACGTGACGCGGGTCGATGTCGGCTCGGCATAGCCGCGCTGCGCCCGCGTCCGATCGGTGTGCTCTGTGACCAGGAGCGACGTCCGGCAGGAGCAGTGCTCGCACGCCGGGCGTCTCATTGCCCGGTACCGGACGGTGCGCCGTTTTCGCTGATCACACCACGTGCACGCCGAACTCCTCGCTCGCATCAAGCAGCCACGCGAACAGATAGTCGGCGAAGCTGCGGCGGATCACCAGCTCCCAGCGGTCTTCTGCGGGGCGCCGGATCACTGCGGCGGCCTTCCCGAACACGGTCGCGACAGCCTTGCCGACCGGGAAATTGCGCGGATGCACGTCGTACGGCGTCGACTTCATCAACACGTCGCGCACGGCCGGCCCGGTGAGCGTCAGCAGCGTCTGGCCGCCGCTGACGTTGACGACCGCGAAGTGCCCGTCGAGCGCCTCGCGCAGCCGCAGCTCGGTGCCGTACTCCTCACCGGCCGGCACGATGATCAGCCACTCGTCGGGCGAACTCCACTGCACGCTGACGCCGCGCGCCTCGTCGCCGTGCAGCACGCACGGCGCGACCGGCAGCGCCAGCCCGAGCGCGCGCTCGACTCCGGCGACGAAGCCGGCATCGGCAGCGTTGCCGCGCAGCACGAGATGGCCGAGAAAGGCCTCCTCGCGCACGGCCACGCCGGCCGCCGCCGCATCGTCGACGACCGCCACGCCGACCGGCGCGCCGTGCAGCGGCGATTCCGACGCGACCGCAACCCTGGGATTCAATTCGGAAACGGCAATCTCAGACATTCTGACGCTCTCCGTTGGGATCGTAGAAGACCGGGCTCACGACCTCGGCCTCATGCACCTTGCCGTCGGCCATCGGCAGATAGACGGTCTGGCCGATGCGCTGGCTGCCG
>DAOMOP010000254.1:0-4910 GCA_035444405.1 Rhodocyclaceae bacterium | reverse complement strand
CCGGCGAGCGAGCAGGCCTCGTGCGAGATGCCTTCCATCAGGCAGCCGTCGCCGACGAACACCCAGGTGTGGTGGTCGACGATGGCGTGGCCGGGGCGGTTGAACTCGGCCGCGAGCACCTTCTCGGCGATCGCCATGCCGACCGCGTTGGCCAGGCCCTGCCCGAGCGGGCCGGTGGTCGTTTCGATGCCGGGTGCATAGCCGTATTCGGGATGGCCGGGCGTCTTGCTGTGCAGCTGGCGGAAACGCTTGAGCTCGTCGATCGGCAGGTCGTAGCCGGTCAGATGCAGCAGCGCGTAGAGCAGCATCGAGCCGTGGCCGTTCGACAGCACGAAGCGGTCGCGGTCGGCCCAGGTCGGATTGGCCGGGTTGTGCTTGAGGTGGTGGCGCCACAACACCTCGGCGATCTCGGCCATGCCCATCGGGGCGCCGGGGTGCCCGGACTTGGCCTTCTGGACCGCGTCCATCGCCAGTGCGCGGATCGCGCCGGTGACGGGGTTGAATGAAGGGGGCTTGACGCTGCGCGTATCGGACATGGGCTTCGAGGGGCGGGGAGCGGAAAAGCCGGAATTATCGCCGAAAATGATGCGTCGCGGTAGCGCCGGACGGCGGCCCGCGCGATTCCTGACGCCGGTCGGCGAGGCTCGCCGTGGCCGCGGCCGATGGCTGCGAAGCACGGGCCGCCGCGAGGTCCGGCCGGCCCGCGGGCGTGGCGCGCCGTGTCGTGGCGGGGCGTCGATTCGCGGCTTTCAGACGAGCCGACGGCGTCGCTCCATCAGCTTCCAGATCAGCGGCGTCAGGATCAGCTGCATCGCCAGATCGAGCTTGCCGCCGGGGATCACGATCGAGTTCGCGCGCGACATGAACGCGTCGTGGATCATCGTCAGCAGATACGGGAAATCGATGCCGCGCGGGTCGCGAAAGCGGATCACCACCATCGACTCGGCCAGCGTCGGCACGTCGCGCGCGATGAACGGGTTGGACGTGTCGACGACCGGCACGCGCTGGAAGTTGATGTGCGTGCGCGAGAACTGCGGCACGATGTAGTGCACGTAATCGTGCATGCGGCGCAGGATGGTGTCCTGGACCGCCTCCATCGAGTAGCCGCGCACGCGCGTGTCGCGGTGCAGTTTCTGGATCCATTCGAGGTTGATCGTCGGCGCGACGCCGATGAGCAGGTCGACGTGGCGGGCGACATCGACCTTGTCGGTGACGAAGCCGCCGTGCAGGCCCTCGTAGAACAGGCAGTCGGTGCCGACCGGCAGGTCTTCCCAGGCGGTGAAGGTGCCCATCGGCAGGTTCCAGCGCACCGACTGCTCCTCGTTGTGGATGTAGACGCGGCGCCGTCCGACCGCCGACTCGCCGTAGCCGCGAAAGAGGTCCTCGAGTTCTTCGAGCAGGTTCGCTTCGGGGCCGAAGTGGCTGACGCCGCGCTGGCCGGCCGCCTCGGCCTCGTCGATGAGCCGCTTCATCTCGTCGCGCGTATAGCGGTGGAAGCTGTCGCCTTCGACGATGGCGGCGTTGACGTTCTCGCGATGGAAGATCGCCTCGAAGGTGTGCTTGACCGTCGTCGTGCCGGCGCCTGAGGAGCCGGTGACGGCAATGATCGGGTGCTTGGTGGACATCGGTGTGCTCCGGTCGGATGGTCGCGGCGCTCAGCCGGTGCTGTCGGCCGATGCGCTCGTTCTCGACCCATACACGCGCTGCGCTGCAATGACGAGAACATGAACCTCGGTCACCGACAGCTGCGGAAAGGCCTCGCGCAGCGCGCGGTAGGCGAGGTGGTCGAGCGTGCCGTGGCCCCAGTCGTCGTCGTGCTCGAAGAACGGCGCGATCAGCACGAGCGCCTCTTCGAAAACCGCGCGCACGCGGTGATGCCGGCGCCGCTCGGCGGCGGCCGGCATGTCGGTGTTCGTTGCAGGGTTCGCGACCATGGCGCTCCAGTCGGTGACAGTGTAAGGGCAAGGGCGGTGGGCGAGCCTGTTGCGACGACGCAGCGGGACGGCGGCACGGCACTCACGAATGCGCGGCGAGCCAGCTGCGCCATTCGGCGAACAGCGAGGGGGTCGCCGCGGCGACGACGCCGCGCTTGACCGCCGGGCCGGCGATGACCGAGCCGCCGTCCAGCGCGGCCGCCTGTCCGCCCGCTTCGGCGAGGATCAGCGCCCCCGCGGCGTAGTCCCACAGCATCTGCCCGCCGTGCAGGTAGACGTCCAGCCGGCCGGCGGCGACGAAACACCATTCGAGCGCGCTCGAGCCGAAGTTGCGCTGCGAATAGTAGGGTGGGCGCACCGCCAGCTCGTCGCCGAGATGATGGCTGATGCGCTTGAAGTCGATACCGGCGACGGCGTCGTCGATGTGCGCCGCGCCCGGCCGCAACGGCAGCTCGACCCCGTTCAGGAATGCGCCGGCGCCCTTGGCGGCGTAGAAGGATTCGTCGGTGACAGGGTTGTACACGACGCCGAAGCGCGGCTCGTGATCGACCAGGTAGGCGATCGATACGGCGAAGAACGGGATGCCGTTGGCGAAGTTGGTGGTGCCGTCGATCGGGTCGATGCACCAGAAGCCCCTGCTGCCGGCGCTCCACAACCGCGCCTGCTCGGCGCCGCTCATCTCCTCGCCGAGCACCGGGCCGGGCGCGAGCTTGGGCAACTCCTCGACGAAGCGGCGCTGTGACTCGATGTCGGCCTCGGTGAACAGCGAGCCGTCGGGCTTGCGGTTGCGTGCGGTGTTCAGGTAGCGCGGCAGGATGACCTCGCGCGCGATGTCGCGCACGACCGATTCGAGCGCCCGCGCACGTGCGAGGCGGCTTGCTGCCGTGGGCATGTCAGTGCTCCCGCCACTTGATCGAGCAGCCGATGCTCGCGACCTGCTCGCGCGGCCCTTCGCCGCTGCGGGCGACCTGCACCATCGCCTCGAAGAGATCGCGGCGCGCGTCCGGCACCGCCGGGCCGCGTCCCGAGGCGTCGAGGCGGCCACGGTACTGCAGCTCGAGCTTCGCATTGAAGCCGAAGAAGTCCGGCGTACACACGGCACCGTAGGCGCGTGCGACCTCCTGCGTCGCGTCGAGCACGTACGGGAACGGGAAATCGAGCTCGCGCGCGAGCCGGATCATGTTGTCCCAGGAGTCTTCCGGGTACTCGCTCGGGTCGTTCGACATCACCGCGATACTGCCGATGCCGTGCGCGGCGAGCTCGCGCGCATCGCGCACGATGCGCTCGATGACCGCCTTCACGTAGGGGCAGTGGTTGCAGATGAACATCACCAGCAGGCCGTTGGGCCCGCGCGCGGAGGCGGGACCGTGGCGGCGACCGTCGGTGCCCGGCAGATCGAAGTCGGGGGCTGGCCAGCCGAAATTGCAGATCGGTGTCGTCGTCGCGACCATTGCACTACTCCCACGTCCATGTGCCACCTATCAGTATAATAGCATGATGATTTCGCGCTTTTTTTGCCCCGATCGCTTGCCGCCGGCCGGAACCATCGAGCTGCCCGATGCGCTCGCGCATCATGCCGTCAGGGTATTGAGGCTGGCTGACGGCGATCCGCTGGTGCTGTTCGACGGACACGGCGGCGAGTACGCAGCGCGGCTCGTCGCGCACGGCCGGCAGTGGGGTGCCGAGCTGCTCGGGCACAAGCCCGTCGAGCGCGAGTCGCCACTCGAGCTGGTGCTCGTTCAGGCGCTCGCGAGCGGCGACAAGATGGACTGGATCGTGCAGAAGGCGGTCGAGCTCGGGGTGGCCGCGGTCGTGCCGGTGCGCGCGGAGCGCTCGGTGCTGCGCCTGTCGGACGAGCGCGCGGCGCGGCGTCGCAGCCACTGGCAGCAGGTGGCGGTGGCCGCATGCGAGCAGAGCGGGCGCAACCGCGTCCCGCAGATCGCGGCGATCGCCGACCTGCGCAGCTATCTCGCGGAGAGCCGCGCGGTGGGCGACCGCCTCGTTCTCGCACCGGATGCGGCGCACCGTCTTTCCGCTCTGGCGCGGCCGGCCGGCCCGGTGCACCTGCTGATCGGCCCGGAGGGCGGATGGACGCCGGACGAGCTGGCTGCGTGCCAGGCCGCGGGCGTGACCCGCGTCGGGATCGGCCCGCGCGTGTTGCGTACCGAGACCGCAGGACTGGCGGCGGTCAGCGCGCTGCAGGCGCGCTGGGGCGACTTCTGACGGAGGGCGACCGGCGTGTTCGAATCGGCCGAGCTCGGCCACGAGACTTCGAAGGCCGATTACGAGGCCACGGTGCCGCAACTGCGCGCCGATCTGCTCGATGCGCAGTTCTAGCTGCTCGAGCGCAGGCGCTCCGCGGTGGTCGTGCTGATCAACGGCGTCGATGGCGCCGGCAAGGGCGAGACCGTCAACCTGCTCGATGCCTGGATGGATCCGCGCCACATCGAGAGCTGGGCTTTCGATGCGCCGACATCGGAGGAGGTCGAGCGGCCGCACATGTGGCGATTCTGGCGTGCGCTGCCGCCCAAGGGACGTATCGGCGTGCTGTTCGGCAACTGGTATTCGCAGCCGATCCACGCGCGCGTCGCCAGGGAGAGCAGCAAGGCCGAGCTCGATCAGCGCCTCGACCAGATCAATCGCTTCGAGGCGATGGTGCAGGTCGCCCGCAGCGGCGAAGGGCCGCGCGAGCAGCTCGCGCGCTTTCGCGAGGACTGGCGCAATCGCGACAAGTGGGACGACTACGCGCGCGCCGTGTGCGACATGATCGACCGCACCAGCACCGAGGCGGCGCCGTGGACGCTGGTCGAGGCCGAGAACAAATACTTCGCGCGCATCAAGGTGCTGCGCACGATCTGCGAGCGGCTCGAAGCCGTGCTCGGGCGCGGCTGACCGCGGGCGGGTGTTCGCGATGGCGGCGCCGAGCGGCGGCGCGGATCGGCGCAGCCGGCGCGCTTCCGCTAGAATCGATTCATT
>DAOMOP010000253.1:0-4959 GCA_035444405.1 Rhodocyclaceae bacterium | reverse complement strand
GCTCACGCCGGACGCGTTCGCGCCGTTCGGCGACGTCATCGCGGCCGACGAGGCGGCGCACCACTTCACGATCAACGCCGGCAACACGGTGCGCTATCACGATCTCGCCCGCATCGAGCCGGGCGAGCACGGCCGCGTGATCGTGTCGATCTTTCGCGGCGCGCCGCGCACGCTGCCCTTCACGGTGGCGATGATGGAGCGCCATCCGCTCGCCAGCCAGGCCTTCGTGCCGCTGTCCGGGCGGCCGTATCTGGTCGTCGTCGCGCCACCCGGCATGCCGCCCACCGCCGAAGAGCTGCGCCTTTTCGTCGCCCGGGCCGACCAGGGCGTCAATTATGCCCCCGGCGTCTGGCACCACCCGCTGCTCGCACTCGAGGCCACCTCCGACTTCCTCGTCATCGACCGCGCCGGGCCAGGGCACAATTGTGACGAGGTCGTGCTGGATGCGCCGGCCGTGATCACTACGGTCTGATCTCGCGCGCGTACATGCGGGTCCGAAACCGCACAGCCCGGATGCACAACGGCCCGCCGTCGCTCCAAAGGCGGGAAGCTGTGCAGCCGGGCGCTGCGAATCGCCAAACACAGTCAACTTGAAGCGCACCCCTTGGCGTGCTTAAATTAGTACCGTTACAAGTACTGGAACATACGATGAACATCGTGCCCGCCCAAGAGATCAAGCGCCGAGGCATGGTCGCGGTCGACGAAGCCCTGTCACACGGCCCTGTCCACGTGATCAAGAACAACCGTCCCCAATACGTCGTCCTCACCGAGGAGGATTACCGCGAACTGCTGGAGGCCCGCGACGCGGTAGCCCTGGAGCGGATCCGCGCCTCGCTCGCCGACGCCGCAGCCGGCCGGGTCACCCACCATGACAGCGTACAGGACCTGCTGCGACACCTCGATCGCGACGCGGTATGAACTGGGCGCTGGCGACGACCGCCACCTTCGTCCGCCGCGCCCGAAAGTTCCTGACGCGACATCCCGATTTGCGGGAGCGCTTTGCCAATGCCCTGGCGCATCTGGAGCAGGATCCCTTCCAGCCCAGCCTGCGCCTGCACGCTCTCACGGGCAAGCTCAGCGGTCTGTATGCCGTCAGCCTGACATGGGGTTATCGCATCACGCTGACACTGCAGATCACCGAGCGGGAAATCCTGCTGCTCGATATTGGCAGTCATGACGACGTCTACCGATGAATGGCCGGCCGGGGGATGCAGCAACGCACGACACGCGTTGCCGCACTCAGTGAGCTACGTGCCGATCGCAAGCGGGGCGAAGGCCGTACTCTCAGACATTCACGTGCCGTGATACTGGCGACCAACCTGCCGCATCGAGCCGGTCCGAGAGCACCCCACGAGCCTACTCGCCAGACCGGCCTCTCTCGCCTCACAGAAACACGAACTTCGCAATGAACAGCGCACACAGCACGTACAGCGGCACCGAGATGCGCTCGAACTGCCCGGTGAAGAGCTTCAGCACCACGTAGGTGACGAAGCCGAGCGCGATGCCGTTCGCGATCGAGAATGTCAGCGGCATCATCACCGCGGTAACCACCGCCGGGATCGTGTCGGTGTAGTCCTCCCAGTCGATGTGCGCGAGACCGGTCATCATCAGCATCGCGACGTAGATCAGCGCGCCGGCGGTCGCAAAGCTCGGAATCATGCCGGCGAGTGGCGCGAAGAACAGCGCCACGAGGAACAACACCGCAACGGTGATCGCCGTGAGCCCGGTGCGCCCGCCGGCGGCGACGCCGGCGGTGCTCTCGACATAGCTCGTCACCGGCGGGCAGCCGACCATCGCGCCGACCACGCTCGCGGTGCTGTCGGCCTTCAGCGCGCGCGACAGGTTCTCGATCGTGCCGTCGCTGCGGAACAGGTTGGCGCGGTAGGCCACGCCCATCAGCGTGCCGGCGGTGTCGAACATGTTCACGAACAGGAAAGCGAGGATCACGCTGACCATCGCGACGTTGAACGCGCCGGCGACGTCGATCGCGAACAGCGTCGGCGCGATGCTCGGTGGCAGCGAGACGATGCCGCCGTACTCGACCAGGCCGATCGTCCAGCCGATGAAGGTCACCGCCAGGATGCTGATCAGGATCGCGCCGAACACGCGGAAATGGCTCAGCACGCCGATCATCAGAAAGCACAGGCCGGCGAGCGCCGCGGCGGGCTCGAGCATCGAGCCCATCGTCACGATGGTCGCCTCGCTCGGCACGACGATGCCGGCGATCTTCAGTCCGATCAGCCCGAGGAACAGGCCGACCCCGGCGCCCATCGCGAAACGCAGGCTCTTCGGGATGCTGTTCAGCAGCCATTCGCGCAGCCGCGTGAAGCTCATGATCATGAACAGGATGCCGGACAGGAACACCGCACCGAGCGCGACCTCCCAGCTGTAGCCCATCTCGCCGACCACGGTGTACGTGAAGAACGCGTTGAGCCCCATGCCGGGCGCAAGCCCGACCGGCCAGTTCGCGTAAAAACCCATCAGAAAGCAGCCCAGCGCCGCGCCTATGCAGGTCGCGACGAAGGCCGCGCCGTGATCCATGCCCGCCGCGGCCATGATGCTCGGGTTCACGAAGATGATGTAGGCCATCGTGATGAAGGTGGTCAGGCCTGCGATCAGCTCGGTGCGCACGCTGGTGCCGTGCGCGCTGAGCGCGAACTGGCGTTCGAGCCAGCCAGGCGTGCTGCGGGCGAAGCGCTCGGCCGTTTCGGCCGCTTCGGCGGCCGGCGCGGATGATGGGGTGGTCATGAGTTGTCTCCTCGAATTCCCGATCGCACGCAGGCGTCGGTGTGTTGTTTCGACCATCGGAGCCCGGTCGCCTTCCACACTATAGCCACCGTAACCCGACACGTCCTCGAGCCGACCGCGACCGTCACGCGCGTTGTTGACAATCTTGGCAACGACTTCGACCAGAGTCTATGCGACAACAGGCCCTGCGCGACATACGCATCGCGTAATGTTCGGCATAGCGGATGGGTGATGGGCGATGAGCCTTGGGTGATGGGGGATGTGTCCGGGCGCGCACCGCCCGGAGCGGGGCTTGCTGCCCCGCGTCGCGGCATTCAGCGCTCGCCGGCTTCGCTCGGCAGCCCCAGCAGCCGTGCGATGCTCGGCTCGCCGTGCGCGGGCGCGCGTCCGAGCGCGAGCCGGCCCTCGAGGTGGCCGATGTGCTCGGTCATCAGCGCCTTCGCGCGTTCTGCATCACGCGCCTCGATCGCATCGAGGATCAGCGCATGCTCGTTCAGCGCGCAGCTTGACGCCGGCTCACGCCGATGGGCGAGCACCACCAGCGGCGTGCGCGTCACCAGTTCGTCGAGGAAGGACGTCAGCACCTCGTTGCCGACCGCGGCAGCGAGCTTGAGGTGGAAATCGATCGACAAGCGCAGCGCCTTGCGCAGCTCGCCCGACGCGTAGGTCTGCTGCTCGCGCCGAACCAGTGCGCGCAGGCGCGTGAAGTCCGCCGCGCGCAGCCGCTCGACGGCGAGTTCGACGATCGCGGCCTCGACGTAGCGCCGCGCGGTGAAGATGTCGCGCCCCTCGTCGGCCGACGGATGCGCGACGAACACGCCGCGGTTGGGCTCGTGCGTGACCAGGCGATAGATTTCGAGCTTGGCGAGCACCTGGCGGATCACCGCGCGGTTCACACCGAACGCATCGGCGAGCGCCTGCTCCTTCAGCTGCAGCCCGGGCGGCAGCCGCTGGTCGAGCACGGCGTTGCGCAGCGACTCGAAGACACGCCTGGCCTCGTCGCCGGACAGCGCGCGTCGCGGCGTGACGGTCGCACCCGCTACCGCGGCGCCACCGCCCGATGCCGGTGCGCTCGTGCCGTCCGCCGCAGGGGCGTCGTCTCCGTGCGCCGCCCGGGAGTCCTCGCCGTGCGCCGCCTCCTTCGCGCGCGCGCTGTGCGCGGTCCTGCCGGCGGCGTCCCGCCGCGGCGACTTCGCCGCTCGCGCGCGGCCGGCAGCCGGCGTGCGGCCCGCTTCGGCGTTCGCCACGCCGTCGTCGGGCGCCGGCCCGTCACCCGTGTCCTGCTTCGTCGTCAGCCGTCGCTTGCCCACCGCCGTTTCCTTCCCTTCGAATTGCACGCGCCACGGCTGGGGATTATAACGAGAGCGTGATTCCGGACATTCGTCGCGCACGCGAAGCCCCTTGGAGGGGTGCAGCGCAGCATTGTCGTTCAGGCTTATGCACTGGCATTTCGTGCGCTTCACCGAAGTGAATTTCCTGCGCCGCAACATCCACCCGATTGCGCCTCGAACCACGCCGATTGTTGACAATCTTGTTGGCGCAGAACGACACTGCAAGCACCGAATCAAACCACCAACGAGGCACCGGGAGCTGCAAGCGCGCGACGCATTGCATGCGCCGCAACCGCCCCGGTGACCACGATCGGAGCACCGGACATGGGCCCGTAGTGCCGGCCCGCCCGGTGACCCGATCGCCCGACGAGGACGACACGATGAACACCGATGCAATCCGCCTGTTATTGAACGGCGAACCGGTCGAGGTGACCGGCGTGCCGATCACCACCACGCTGCTCGCCTGGCTGCGCACGCAGCGCGGCCTGACCGGCACGAAGGAAGGCTGTGCCGAGGGCGACTGCGGCGCGTGCACCGTCGTCGTCGGCGAGCTCACGCCCGACGGCCAGGGCGTGCGCCTGCAAAGCGTCAACGCCTGCATCCAGTTCGTGCCCGCGCTCGACGGCAAGGCGGTGTTCACGGTCGAGTACCTGCGCCGGCAGGCGGGCGGCGCGCTGCATCCGGTGCAGCAGGCGCTCGTCGATTGCCATGGCTCGCAGTGCGGCTTCTGCACGCCGGGCTTCGTGATGTCGCTGTGGGACGTGTACAACAACACGCCGGCCGACGGGCCGCGCCCCGACGCCGCGCGCCTGCGCACCGCGGTCGCCGGCAACCTGTGCCGCTGCACCGGCTACCGGCCGATCATCGAGGCCGGCGAGCG
>DAOMOP010000252.1:0-4964 GCA_035444405.1 Rhodocyclaceae bacterium | reverse complement strand
GCCGGGTGGCGAGCTCGAGCCCGCCGGCGCCGCCGCCGACGATGACGATGCGGTGGGGCGCGGATTGCCGGCCGCCCTTGGTGCCGGACGCCGTTGTTGGGGTGTGTGTCGTCGTCATGTCTTAGTGGGTCCTCGCCCGCGTCCCGTCATCCGCCCAGGTAGGTGGAAGACGCCTTAGAGGGCAGGGCGCCCGCCTCGACGCCCGCGGCGAAGCGATGGAGGCCGTCGAAGGACGGGGAATTTGCGCGTGGTCCCTGCTGGGGCATGGTGGGCTTCAAGTGGTGATCGATACGTTCAAGCGTACGTCGAGCGGCGCGGAGAAAGCTATCGATGGGGCGAGTGAAAACCGGTGTTCATGTCGTTTGAGATGCCGTTTTTGGCACGAACCGGAAGGCGAGAACGGACCAGTACGGCGGGAACACAAGCCAGCGTCGGCCCCCCATCCTGCCTCGTGCAGGGTTCCGCAGGAAATTCCGCCACGCGATCGAATTCGCCATTTGCTGCCGCTGCAGCCCCCACCGACGCGGTCATTGTCCCTTCGACCATCCCTAAGCTGTATGCACCCGATTCGGCGCCGCTCCGGTGGCCCCGGATGTGGTTTGCCCAACCCAATGCAGAGGATGCGCCATGACTTCGACCTTGACCCTCACGCTGGCGCGTGACGACCTTCTTCAGTCCCGGAACTTCATCGCAGGACAGTGGTGCGAGGGGGCGGACGGCCACACCTTCGCCGTCCTCGATCCCGCTGACGACAGCCTCATCGTGGAGGTCGTCGACAGCAGCGCGCTCGATGCCAAGGCGGCGGTGGACGCCGCCAGCGCCGCATTTCCCGCCTGGCGGGACACCCCGGCACGCCAGCGCGCCCAGCTGATCAAGCGTTGGCATGCCTTGATCATCGAGCATCGCGAGGATCTCGCCCGGCTCATCTCGCGTGAGCAAGGCAAGCCGCTCGCAGAGGCGCGCGGCGAGGTCTTGTACGCCGCAAGCTATGTGGAATGGTTCGCCGAGGAGGCCGTCCGCGCCTACGGAGACGTGATTCCCGCGGCGGTCGACGGGCGCCGCATGCTGGTGCTCAAGGAGCCGGTCGGGGTGATCGCGGCGGTGACGCCGTGGAATTTCCCCGCGGCGATGATCGCGCGAAAGATCGCGCCTGCACTCGCTGCCGGCTGCACGGTGGTGTGCAAGCCGGCCGAGGACACGCCGCTCACCTCGCTCGCTCTTCTGCGGCTCGCCGAGGAGGCCGGCCTGCCGGCGGGCACACTCAACATCGTCACCGCATCGCGGGAGGCCACCCCCGCGGTCGTGGGCCAGTGGCTCGAGGATCGGCGCGTGCGCAAGATCACCTTCACCGGCTCGACCCCGGTGGGCAAGCACCTCGCACGCGAGTCCGCCGCGACCCTGAAGAAACTCTCGCTCGAACTCGGCGGCAATGCGCCCTTCATGGTGTTCGAGGACGCCGATCTCGATGCCGCCGTGGAGGGGCTGATGGCGGCCAAGTTCCGCAACGGCGGGCAGACCTGCGTGAGCCCGAACCGGGTGTTCGTGCACGACCAGGTGCACGACGCCTTCGTCGCCAAGCTCGCCCAGCGCATGCGCCAGCTCACCGTGGGGCCCGCTACCACGCCCGATGCACTGATCGGCCCGATGATCAATGCACGCGCCGTGGAGAAGATCCTGCGCCACATCCAGGACGCACTGGACAAAGGTGGCCGGCTGGTGCTGGGAAGTACGCGCGGCCTCGCGCAGCTGGGCCGGAACTTCGTCTCGCCCGCGCTGATCACGGAGGCCACCATCGACATGGCGCTCGCCCACGAGGAGACCTTCGGCCCCGTGGTCCCTGTATTCCGCTTCGGCAGCGAAGCGGAGGCGATCGAGCTGGCCAACGCCACACCCTATGGCCTGGCCGCCTACTTCTACTCGAACGACATCAACCGGGTGTGGCGCGTCGCCGCCGCCCTGGAGGCCGGCATTGTCGGCATCAACGAGGGCGCGTTCGCCTCCGAAGCCGCCCCCTTCGGCGGCATCAAGGACTCCGGCTACGGCCGCGAGGGCTCCCGCTACGGGCTCGACGAGTACATGCATACCAAATATCTGTGCCAGGGCAACCTGAAACGCTGATCCCCCGCCGTGTCGGGACGGTGGAGGCCGGCACGGCGTCATTTTCACCTCACCTCCATCGGGTCATGGGAGACATTGATGCACTACAAGAAGAAGGATCAACATCGAGCCGTGCGCAAGGTGACGCTTGCATGCGCGCTCGCGGCGACTGCAGCAGGGGCGCAGGCCCAGAGCAATGTGAAGGTGTACGGTCTGGTCGACCTCGGCGTCGTCCACCGCAGCAATGGATTCACCGGTATCGAGCGCGGCAAGAACAACCGGCTCGGTTTTCAGGGGTCGGAGGACCTGGGCAACGGGTTGAGCGCGACCTTCCACCTGCAGACCCGCTTCAAGACCGATACGGGCGAACAGGAGCGGCCCACGATCTTCTGGCAGGGCGAAAGCACCGTCGGCCTGGCGAGCAAGACCTGGGGTGCGCTGCGCATGGGCCGCGCGGTGACACCGATGAATCAGACGAACTGGAAGTTCGAGCCCTGGGAGTCCAGCGGCTTCAACGCCTCGCTCAATGCCTTCCAGCTCGGCAATTTCACGTTCAGCGCCGACGGCACCAACGACGCCGCGCTGGGTTCGGCGAACTTCATCCGCATCCCGAACGCCGTGTTCTACAACTCGCCGACGCTGCACGGCTTCAGCCTGGCGGTGGCGGGTCAGGTGGAGAAGGACGCCAACGCCCGCGGGCGCAACAACGGCTTCGCGCTCAACTACGACAGCGGCCCGGTCGCGCTGATGCTCGCCGGCGAGGAGAACACTGATCGCGACCGCATCGGCTTCGTCGGCGCTTCGTACACCCTCGGCGCAGCGCGGCTGATGGGCTCCTTCAGCCGGATTGATCACCGAGAGCGGGAGGACGAGTCGAGCTACGTGCTGGGCGCCACCTACGCCCTGGGTTCCGGCATGCTGCGTGCCGGTTTCGGGCGCGACATCGACCTCGATGTCAGCCGCGTTTCGGTGGGTTACCTTCATTCGCTGTCCAAGCGCACCAAGGTCTATCTGGACGGCTGGCGTCATCGCACGCAGGTGTCGGCAAGCACCTATAACGGCGTCGCACTGGGCGTGAGCCACAGCTTCTGAGCGCGCGACCGACGCGATTTGTTTCTTTCTCCTCGTTTGGCCGGGGTTGCGTGAAGCAGGCCCCGGCCATTTTCTGCCCTGTCCCGCTTGGCGTACCCGGCGACCGGTCTGGAGCGCCCTGCGGACCGTGCTGACGAGATGATCCGGAAGGTCAACGACCCACAGCAGGACCTTCCCGCCTGGAAGCCTGCTGGTCGCCGAATTTCAACGCTGATTCGATAGTGACGCACTCGCCAAGTTCTTGCGCCAATGCGTCACCTGATCACTCCCTGCGTAGCTCACCAGTCATGAGGATACTCAGCGGATATTCGCGTCGGTCGATCGGTTGGCGCAATACGATCCGACTGGAGAATTTCACGATCCCGATATCGTCTTCCAGCAGCCGGTCCATTAGTGCCTGAAAGTAGGGAATACCAGGAGCCACGATCTTCAGGAGGTAATCGTAACCGCCACTGACGTTGTAGCACTCGACGATCTCAGGGTACTTGCCAATCCTTGCTTCGAATTTTCGGAAGTCGTGCACGTGATGGCTGCCGAGGGTTAGCTCGGAAAACACGATCACGTAGCTGCCCAGTTTCTCGAGCGCGACATCCGCACCGTAGCCCCGGATGACGCCGATTTCCTGAAGCCGTTTCGTACGGGCCAGGCACGGGCTCTCGCTGAGGCCGACGGCTGCGGCCAGCTCGACATTCGAGCAGCGTGCCTCGCGCTGGAGATGCGCGAGGATCTTGATGTCGAACTGGTCCAGCGAAGCTGAAGATCGCATGAGTCGATACTCGCATCAGTGGCGGTCGCGATCAGTGGCGGTCGCGTTTACCTCGCCTTTGCCGATCGCGCGGTGGTGAGCGCTTCGTCGAGCACGTCGATCACCATGCCGGCTTGTTCCGCCGACAGCACCAGCGGCGGGCGGATCTTGAGCACATTGTGCCCCTTCGCGCAGGCGCTGAGCAGCACGCCCTTGTCGCGCATGCGATTGACCACCCGGGTGGTGAGCTCACGGTCGGGCGCGCGCGATGCGCGGTCGGAGACGAGCTCCACGCCGACGAACATCCCCACGCCGCGCACGTCGCCGATCGCCTCGTGGCGGTGGGCAAGCTCGGCGATGCCTTCGCGCAGGATCGTTCCGACCCGGGCCGCATGCTGAATCAGGCCTTCCTTTTCGATGGTATCCAGCACCGCCAGCGCCGCCGCGCAGGACACGGTATTGCCGGCGAAGGTGTTGAAGTAGCGCGAGTTCTTGCCGAACTCGGCCAGCGCGTCGGCAGTGGCCAGCAGGCCCGCGATCGGCTGGCCATTGCCCATCGGCTTGCCCACGGTGACGATGTCGGGGATGACGCCGTGACGCTGGAAGCCCCACATGTATTCGCCTGTGCGGCCGAAGCCGGGCTGCACCTCGTCGGCGACGAAGAGGCCGCCGGCGCGCTTGATGGCGTCCACCGCGCCCTTCAGGAAGCCCGCCGGGTCGGGGAGGATGCCGTCGCTGGTGAACACCGAGTCGACAAGGAGCATCGCCGGCTTGATGCCGTGACGCTTCAGGTCGGCGATCGCCGCCTCCACGTCGCGGGTGAAGCGCTCGGCGAGGTCGGCCCCTTCGGCATGGTAGGTGTTCGGGGCCCGCACCAGGCGAACGTGGGCGCCGAGATCGACCGTCACGCCCAGCGAGGGCGAGAACTTCGATACGGCGTCGGTGAAGCCGTGATAGGCGGTGTCGGTCACGATGACGCCCGTGCCGCCGGTGCGGACCTGGGCGATGCGATAGGCGAGGTCGTTCGCCT
>DAOMOP010000251.1:0-5086 GCA_035444405.1 Rhodocyclaceae bacterium | reverse complement strand
CCGGCCTGCACTTCGGCGCGCAGGTCGCGGTTTGCGGCGGCGACGATGCGCACGTTCACTGGCCGAACCCGAGTATCCCCCACGCGCTCCACTTCACCTTCCTGCAGCACTCGCAGCAGCTTGCCCTGCGCGTGCATCGGCAGGCTGCCGATCTCGTCCAGGAAGAGCGTGCCGCCGTCGGCGCGTTCGAAGCGGCCAGGGCGCGACACCGTGGCGCCGGTGAAGGCTCCCTTTTCCACACCGAACAGTTCGGCCTCGACGAGTTCGTTCGGGATCGCGGCGCAGTTGATGGACACGAAGGGTTTGCCGGCGCGCGGTCCGATTGCGTGCAGCGTCTTCGAGAAGCGCTCCTTGCCCACGCCGCTTTCGCCGAGGAAGAGTACGGTCGCGTCGGTCGGCGCAACGCGCTTGATCAGATGGGCCACCGCATTGAAGCCGGCCGAGGCGCCGATGAGGTCGGGCAGCACACTTTCCGGCGCAGCCTCCGGGGATGCGCCGCGTACGGGCGCGGGCCTTGGGCTGCGGCGCGGAGCGGAGACGAAGTCCTCGATCTGCAGGAAGCGCAGGTGCTCCTCGGCGTCCTCGCATTCCTCCAGCGGCTGGCCGATTACGCGGCAGCGCGCATGGCCGTTGGCGACGCATTCCAGCTCGCGCCACAGGATGGGGCGGCCCATCAATGCGGTGGTGAAACCACAGGCGTAGCCCGTCATCATCCAGCACGCCGGGGCGCCGCTGATGCCGAAATGGTGCAGGTGCGCCTCGGCCTCCCACGACGCTTGCCAGTAGTAGTCGCCCCAGAACTCGCCGCTTTCGGTGTTGAACTGCATGCGATCGACGGCTTGATTGCGCACGAAGCCCTCGATCTCACGCAGCCGCGGACCCAGCGCCAGCGTGCGGGTCAGGTCGCTGCCTTCCTGCTCGCGCAGGCCCCGCGCGTCCTCCATGCCCTGTTGGTAGCCGAGGCGGGTGAAGAGCTCGCGCGTGCGTTCCAGGCCCATGCGTTCGATCAGTTCGCGCCGCAGGGCGGCGAGTGAGAAGCCGTGCATCAGCAGCATGCGCTGGTCGAACAGCAGGATCTGCCCGCTGTCCGGCGCAAAGCGCACGTTGCGCGCCAGTGCCTGGTCGTCGATCGCGTCGGTGATGGCCGTCAGTGGGCCGTGGCTGCTACGGTGCATGGCGAGCCTTTCGGGGATGAAACGGTTTCTGAATAGCACAAAGCCTCTTCATATGCAGAAATGAAAATTCATCAAATAAGGAGCTGCCTCTTGGTGGTTTGCTTGGCTTGTGCGGCTATTTTGAATTAATCCAATAAAAACAAGGATGTGAAGCGCTGCCCTGTTCTGGCACGTGGTTTGCGATAACGCCAGCGTCAGCTCGAACTGACGAAGCGGTTCAGAAAGAAACGCAATCCAACAGGAAGAGACCATGTCCGGATCGGAAGAACACACGCTGTTTGCCGTGCGCGTGCGGCGCAGGACGCCGCTGGCGGACGACATCATCGGCCTCGAACTGGGTGCGCTCGATGGTGCGCCCCTGCCCGCCTGGGCTGCCGGCGCGCACATTGATGTCGAACTGCCCAACGGGCTGCTGCGGCAATATTCGCTGTGCGGCGACAGCGCGCACACTGGCCGCTACGAGATCGGCATCCTGCGCGACCCGGCGAGTCGCGGTGGCTCGGCCAGCGCGCACGACGACATCCACGAGGGCGGCGAGGTCCGCATCGGCGCGCCGCGCAACCTGTTTCCATTGCGCTCGGCGCAGCGCTCGCTGCTCTTCGCCGGCGGTATCGGCATCACGCCCATCCTTGCGATGGCACAGGAGCTCTCGCGTAGCGGGGCAGATTTCCGCCTGCACTATGCTTCGCGCACGCCGGCGCGCACAGCCTTCATCGACCGAATCAACGCCTCGGCCTTTGCCGATCATGTGCAGTTCCACTTTGACGATGGCGCAGCGGCGCAGCGCTTCGATGCCGTCGCCGCGATCGGTGCGCCGGATCCGGCCACGCATCTTTATGTGTGCGGTCCGCGCGGCTACATGGACCACGTCATCGCCACCGCCAGGTCACTGGGCTGGCGCGACGACAACATCCACTTCGAGTATTTCGCGGCAGCGCTGGCCGAGGGTGAAGTTGCTGGCGACGGCCATTTCGAGATCCGCCTGGCCGGCCGCGACCTGGTCGTGCCGGTTCCGCCCGGCACTACGGCCGCGCAGGCGCTGATTGCCAATGGCGTACCGGTGCCGTTGTCGTGCGAACAGGGTATCTGCGGCACCTGCGTGATGCGCGTGCTCGAGGGCGTGCCCGAGCATCGCGACCTCTTCCTCAGCGAGACGGACAAGGCGGCGAACGACCGCTTCACGCCGTGCTGCTCGCGCGCGCGCTCCGCCTCGCTGCTGATCGACTTCTGAGCTTGCCGGCGCTTGCGCCGGACAGACCCCGTGCCGGGCGGCCTCCCGGTATCCACCCCAGAGACCCAGAGAGTGAGACAAATGGATACGTCTAAGAAGAGCCCTTACCTGATGAACGCCTGGTATGCCGCGGCGCTGTCGACCGAGGTCTGCGGCGAGGAACTGTTCGGTCGCCGGCTGCTCGACATTCCGGTGCTGATTTATCGCAAGCAGGACGGTACGCCGGTGGCGATGCACGACCGCTGCCCGCACCGCTTCGCGCCGCTCAGCGTGGGTAAGCGCGATGGCGACGACGTAGTGTGCGCCTATCACGGGCTGAAGTTCGACTGTTCTGGCCAGTGCAACCACAACCCGCACGGCACGGGCCACATCCCGCAGGCCGCCAAGGTGCGTTCCTTCCCACTGATCGAGCGGTATGGCTTTCTGTGGATCTGGATGGGCGAGGCGGCGGCCGACCCCGACCTGTTGCCGGATTTCAGCCCGCTCACCGACGGCCATCCGAACGGCGTGGGCTACACCTACATGCATCCGGCCTGCAACTATCAGCTCGTCAACGACAATGTGATGGATCTCAGCCATATCGACCACCTCCACGGCGAGATCATCACCACGCGCGGTCAGTTGTCGCCGCAGGTGCCCAAGCTGCTCGAGTCGGCGCGCGCCATTTCGGCGCGCTGGGAATGGAAGCAGACCCCGGCGATGTTGATCTTTGCCAACTTCCTCGCCGACCCCCAGGGCGAAGCGCGCCACTTCTTCGACATCACCTATACGCCTCCGGGCAACATCCAGCTTTCGGTCGGCGCCATCCAGGGGCCGGGTGAGCTCGACCTGGTCGACACTGTCGGCCAGTACGACCTGCACACCAGTACGCCGGAAACCGAGACCACCACGCACTACTTTTTCGCCACGCGGCGCAACCACAATGTCGAGGATGCCGAATACAACAGCATGAAGATCGCGGCCATGCATGAGGCCTTCGTCACCGAGGACGGCCCCATCCTCGACCTGCAGCAGGAGGCGATGGGAACCAGCGACCTCTTCGGTCTCAACCCGGTGCTGTTGAGCAGCGATGTCGCCACGGTGAAGGTGCGCCGCCTGCTGCAAAGGCTGATCGAAGAGGAGCAGGCGCAGAAGTTGCGCCTGGTCGGCTGACCGCGCGCCCGTACCCCAACCCGACACAGAGAGATTTCAATGAGAACCAAGAAAATCGTGTTTGCGATCAGCCTCGCCGCGCTGGTGGCCGGGGTAGCCCAGGCCAAGGAGGGCGGAGATCAGTACCCGAACGGCGCCGAGAACTGGCTGGCGGGTGCCGTACCGCCGCCGGGCGACTACTTTCTCAACTATTTCGGCTACTACGGCGGCAAGCTGCACAATGGCGACGGCGACAAGGTGAAGGGCACATCCGTGGGTGCCTGGTTCGACGCCTTGCGTTACGTCCATACCAGCGACTTCCGCGTCCTTGGCGGCAACTGGGGCTGGCACGTGATCATGCCGTTGGTGCATCAGAGGCTCGATCTCGGCGGCCCGTCCCGTTCCACCGCGGCGCTGGGCGACGTCACGGTGAGCCCCTTCATCTTGTCGTGGCACACGAAAAATTGGCACTGGGCGGTCGCGCTCGACGTGCACCTGCCGACAGGCAAGTACGAATCTGGCGATCCGTTGCGCAGCGTCGGTGCCAACTACTGGAGCGTGGAGCCGGTCTTCGCCGCGACCTGGCTGGGCGATGACGGCTGGGAGGTATCCGCGAAGTTCATGTACAACATCAAGGGCAAGAACGACGATTTTCGCGAGGCTGAAGGCGCGCCGAGGATGGATTACCAGTCTGGCGACGAATTTCACATGGACTATCTGGTCGGCAAGCGCTTTGGTGCATGGGGGGTGGGCCTGTCGGGCTACTACCTGAAGCAACTCACCGACGACGAGATCGACGGCCGCAAGATCGCCGCCAACCCCGGCCTGTGGTCGGCCGGACGCAAGGGCGAGGTGTTCGCGATCGGGCCGAGTGTCAGCTACACGACCAAGGACGGCATGCACTTCGTCGGGCAGTGGCAGCACGAAACCGCCGTCACTAACCGCTTCGGCGGTGATAAGGTGTGGCTCAAGCTCATCATGCCGCTGTAATGACTATAGCCTTTCCGCGGCACAAGTCCGCGGAAAGGCTATAGAGATCTGAGACGACGAGCCCAACTTCAGGAGGAGTACCGCCCGTCCCGGTGGTGTCCCCGCGGAGTGTTACGGTTCGCTCCGAAAAGCGGCATATGCTGCTCGACGATCTTGCAGTGGCGGCGTGCGTAGCGCAGATAGTCGGCGAATGGGGCGCGCTGTGCGGCCGGTGCCATGCTGGGGATGCTGGCTGTCGAACATTGGCTTCCCTCTTCTTGCTCGATGAGATCTTCGGAATGCTCGAGCGGCGGCTCGGGCTCGGGAGTTCCTGTTCGCAGGACGGAGAACCTGACGCTCGTTGTCGCATGACGCTCAAACGGCAGTTGACCAGCACATTGCTGCCTGACCTCAGCCATCGGGCCACCGGCAGATCAGGGGGAGGAGGATGCGGTCAGTCTGAATAATCGAATGGCAGCTTGAAAATCGGAAAGCAGACTTCGACCTTGCAAACATCGTCAGGCAGGTCAGGGTCGCTATGGAGAGATTTGCATAGCGACCCCTATGCGCAGATCCCAAC
>DAOMOP010000250.1:4870-5091 GCA_035444405.1 Rhodocyclaceae bacterium | reverse complement strand
TCGTCCACGAGCTCGAGCGCCTGTTTGGCGTTCGCGGCCTCGCCCACCACCTCGACGTCGAGCTGTCCGAGCAGTAACCCGAGCTCGTCGCGCGCGAGCAGTCGCTCGAGGAGGCCAACAGCCGCCTGAGCGAGCTCGAACAAAGCATTCGCGACCTGCAGCGGCTGATCGAACTGCGCAACGAGAGCCTGGCGCAGCTGCAGCAGCAGCTCGCCGGGAAC
>DAOMOP010000250.1:0-4817 GCA_035444405.1 Rhodocyclaceae bacterium | reverse complement strand
AGTGCCGCGGCGGCGGACGGTGCGGCCGCAGGTACGGCCGCCGTGGTGCAGCCCGCAGTGGCTCCCGAGCTTGCCGGCGAGACGGCGGTGGCCGAGGCGCCCGCGGAGACCGGCGTGCCTGAGGCGACCGAAGCGGCCGATCCGACGCCGGCGACGAACCTGCGGCCGGCCGAGCAGCCAGCCTCGCCGAGTGCGGCGCCACAGACCGCGGCACCGACTGAACCGGCGGCGGCTGCGCCCGATGTTCCGGCAGAGCGGCCGGCACCCGCGGTCCCTGTGCCGATCGAGGAGCCGACCTTTCTGCAGACCCTGCTCGACGATCCACGCCTGCTCGGTGCCGGCGGCGGCATTCTCGCGCTGCTGCTCGGTTATGCGGGCTATCGTGTTCGACGGCGGCGTAACGAGACGACGACCGACGAGACCGCGGTGCAATTGAGTGAGTATCCGTCCGAAGCGAAATCGGTGTTCGGTGCTAACGGCGGCCAGAGCGTCGATACCGGCAGCTCCAGCAGCGTGCTGCATACCGACTTCAGCCAGTCGGGCCTTTCCGCGATCGATGCGGACGAGGGGGTCGATCCCGTCGCCGAGGCGGACGTCTATATGGCCTACGGCCGCGACGCGCAGGCCGAGGAGATCCTGCTCGACGCGCTGAAGTCGGATCCGTCGCGCACCGCGATTTACCTCAAGCTGCTCGAGATCTACGCGCAACGAAACAGTGTCAAGCAGTTCGCGTCGGTGGCGACCGATCTGTATTCGCGCACCGGCGGGAAGGGCGGCGACTGGGCCAGGGCGGCCGAAATGGGCCGCAAGCTCGATCCGGACAATCCGCTCTACGGTGGCAGGGCCGACGGTGGCGAGGTGCCGGCCAGGCGCGACACGGAGCCGACGTCGGCGCTCGGGATGGCCGCCGCCGGTGCCGCAGGCGCTGCAGCGCTGACCATCGCGGTGCCGGGTGACGACGATCAGGGCATCGACGAAGTGACCGTCGATGCGCTTGAAGACCTCGATTTCACGCTGCCGTCGGAACCGGAAGCCTCGCCGACGCAGCTCAAGGATACCTGGGCGATGCCCGGCGGCCGTGAGCGCCTGTTCGATATGGATGGCGACGAAGCGACGACGCAGGCACCCGCTCCCGCTGCCGGCGAAGGGTCTCCCACCGAGACCGCCGCGCGGCTGCCCGACGTCGATTTCTCGGTGCTCGATTTCGACCTCGACTCGGGCGCCGATGCCGGCACGGCCGAAAGCGCCGATCGGCGCGACAGCCCGGACGCGGAGAGCGCGGCGGCAGGCGAAGCCGATGTCGCAAGCACCGAGGATCTGACATTCGAGCTCGACATCGGCGACGATCACGCGGCCGCGCAGCAGGCCGCAGGCGAGCAGAGCGGGAAGGACGAACGGCTCGAGGAGACACTGGTCGGCGATGCCCTGAATTTCGCCGCGACCAGCGAGGAGTCCGATCTGCCGGAGGCCGCGGACGAGTTGCCGGCCGCGGCAACGGGCGTGGACTTCGACCTCGAATGGTCGCTCGACGAGCGGCCGGCGCCCTCCGATGCCGATCTGAGCGCGACCGTCGTGCAGACCGAGGCGCTGCCGGCCGAGGACGATGCGGCAGTCACCGATCTGGAACGCACCGAGTTCGACAACCAGCTGCTGGACTTCGATTTCGATCTCGACGGCACGGCCGATGCGGCGAGTAGCGACGCGCCGATGCTGGATCTGTCGGACATCGATCTCGAGCTCGAGTCGCCCGCCGACGATGTGGCTGGGTCATCGATGACGGCAAGCGTCGATGCTGCGCCGGCCGATGAAGTGCTGTCGCCCGAGGCGCTGCAGGAGGTCGACACCAAGCTCGACCTGGCCCGCGCCTACGAGGAGATGGGCGACAAGGAAGGCGCGCGCGAGCTGATCGACGAAGTGCTGCGGGAAGGCTCGGCGAGCCAGCGTGAAGCGGCGAACCGCCTGCTCGAACGTCTTGACTGACGGCGCACGTCACGCCCGGTGCAGGCGTCGCAAAGTGCTGCCGCGGCGCCGCCTATGTCGATGACGTGATGCATTCGGGCGTGCTCATCGGCGTGTGGCTGGCCGGCGTCGCGATGCTGCAGTTTCTCGATTTCGGGGCCTTGCTCGTGGCGGTCGCACTGTGTGCGGTCGTGGCTTTCTGCTATGCGCCGCGGCGCTGCATGCGGCTGCTCAAACGCGTGCGTTTCCTGCTGCTGGCGATCGTGATCCTGTTCGCCGGCTTCACGCCTGGCGAGGCCTTGCTCATCGACTGGCCGCGGCTGAGCCCGTCGCGCGAGGGGCTGCGGCTTGCCCTCGAGCATGCGGGGCGGGTACTCGCGGTGGTCTTGTGCGTCGCGATCCTGATGGAGGGGCTGCCCGCCCAGCGCCTGGTCGGAGCGCTTTACGCGTTGCTGCGTCCATTCGAGGCGGTGGGGTTTCCCGCTGCCCGGGTGGCGGTGCGCACGCTGCTCGTGTTGCGCCTGGTCGACTCGGATGTGCGGCCCGGATGGCGCAGCTGGCTGTGGGACGACCGTGGCGATGACCATTCACCGATCCGCATCGAGCGCGAGGCATTGCGCGCGCGCGATCTTGCGCTACTGCTGCTGGCGGCGGTCGTGATCGTCGTGCTGGGGTGGGCGGCATGAGGATCGCGCTGGGGATCGAATACGCGGGCGATGCGTTCGAGGGCTGGCAGAGCCAGCGCCATGGCCGCACCGTGCAGGATCATCTCGAGAAGGCGGTCGGCGCGATCGCGAGCCACCCGGTGCGCCTGCATTGCGCCGGCCGTACCGATGCCGGTGTGCATGCGACTGCTCAGGTCGTGCACTTCGACACCTTTTCGGCGCGACCGCCGACGAGCTGGGTGCGCGGCGTCAACAGCCACCTCGCATCGTCGCTGGCGGTGCGCTGGGCGATCGAGGTCAATGACGCGTTTCACGCACGTTTCTGCGCGGTGGGGCGGCGCTACCGCTACGTCCTGCACAACAGCCCGGTGCGGCCGGCGCTTCTGAGCGGGCGGGTGGGCTGGTTCCACCTTCCGCTCGACGTCGCCGCGATGGCCGCGGGTGCGGCACACCTCGAAGGACGGCACGATTTCTCGGCCTTCCGGGCGGCCGGATGCCAGGCGAAATCACCGCTCAAGACGCTCTATTGCGCGCGTGTGCAGCGCGACGGCGAGTTCGTGCTGTTCGACTTCCACGCCAATGCCTTCTTGCACCACATGGTGCGCAATCTGGTCGGCGCGCTGGTCTATGTGGGCAAGGGTGTCCATCCCCCGGAGTGGATTGCCGACACGCTGGCCCGATGCGACCGCCGGCGCGCGGCGCCGACTTTCGCCGCCGATGGACTGTACCTGTGCGGTGTCGATTACCCGCCGCGCTGGCCGCTGCCCGGCGATGGGCGTATCATCGCGCTGCCCCGTCTGCCATCACCCTGAATGTCCCGCACCCGCATCAAGATCTGTGGTCTGACGCGTCCCGAGGATGTCCGCGCCGCCGTCGAAGCCGGCGCCGACGCGATCGGACTGGTCTTCTATCCGCCCAGCCCGCGATACGTGTCCCCCGCGCGCGCGGCCGAGCTCGCCGCGCTGGTGCCGCCCTTTGTCACCACCGTGGGGTTGTTCGCCAATGCCGAGCCGCGGTTCGTGCACGAGGTGCTGGCCAGCGTGCCGTTGCAGCTGCTGCAGTTTCACGGCGACGAAGGCGAGGACGCATGTAGCCGTTTCGGGCGTGCCTGGATCAAGGCGGCGCGGATGCAGCCGGGGGTCGATCTGGTAAAATTCGCGGCTTCGCATCCGCGCGCTGCCGGCATTCTCGTCGACGCCTTCGTCGAGGGCTACGGCGGAGGCGGCAAGACATTCGACTGGTCGCTGATCCCGGCCGGATTCGAGCGGCCGTTGATTCTTTCCGGCGGGCTCGATCCCGACAACGTCACCGAGGCGGTGCGCCGAGTGCGCCCGTGGGCGGTGGACGTGTCGAGTGGCGTGGAGTCGGGCAAGGGAATCAAGGACGCGGCGCGCATCGCCGCGTTCATCGCAGGAGTTCGACGTGCAGATGGCTGCTGATACACCGTACACCTTTCCGGACGCGCAGGGGCACTTCGGTCCCTATGGCGGCGTGTTCGTTGCCGAAACGCTGATTCCGGCGATCGAGGAGCTGCGCGCTGCCTACGAGGCGTGCCGCAACGACCCGGCGTTCATGGCCGAATTCGAATACGAACTCAAGCACTACGTCGGCCGCCCCAGCCCGATCTATCATGCGCGGCGCTGGTCCGAGCGCCTCGGCGGGGCGCAGATCTACCTGAAGCGCGAGGATCTCAACCATACCGGCGCGCACAAGGTGAACAACTGCATCGGCCAGGCCATGCTCGCGCGCCGCATGGGCAAGCCGCGCGTGATCGCCGAGACCGGCGCCGGCCAGCACGGTGTCGCGACGGCGACGGTGGCCGCGCGCTACGGCATGGAATGCGTGGTCTACATGGGCGCCGAGGACGTGCGCCGCCAGGCCGCCAACGTCTATCGCATGAAGCTGCTCGGCGCGACCGTGGTGCCGGTCGAGTCCGGCTCGAAGACGCTCAAGGACGCGCTCAACGAGGCGATGCGCGACTGGGTCACCAACGTCCACAACACCTTCTACATCATCGGCACGGTGGCGGGGCCGCACCCGTATCCGATGATGGTGCGCGACTTCCAGGCAGTGATCGGCAAGGAATGCCTGGTGCAGATGCCCGAGCTCGCCGGCCGCCAGCCCGACTGCGTGATCGCCTGCGTCGGCGGCGGTTCCAACGCGAGGGGCATCTTCCATCCCTACATCGACATG
>DAOMOP010000249.1:0-5110 GCA_035444405.1 Rhodocyclaceae bacterium | reverse complement strand
CGTGGGCAAGCCGCAGCTCACCGACCTGGTGGTGGCCGCGGGCTTCGAGCGCGACGAGGTGCTGGCGCGGGTGGCGGCGGTGGAGCGTGGCTCCGAGCATCCGATCGCCGAGGCCATCGTCGCCGCGGCGCGTGCGGACGGGCTGGCGGTCGTCGCTGCAGAGGGCTTCGAGGCCGAGGCCGGCTATGGCGTGCGCGCGCTGGTGGACGGCCTGCGCGTCGAGGTCGGTGCCGACCGCCTGATGCGCCGCCTGGGGCTGGACGTCGACGTGTTCGCCGACACCGCGGCGCGCCTCGCCGACGAGGGCAAGTCGCCGCTGTACGCCGCCATCGACGGCCGCCTGGCAGCGATCATCGCGGTCGCCGACCCGCTCAAGCCGACCTCGGTGGCGGCGGTGAAGGCGCTGCACGCCATGGGCCTCAAGGTAGCGATGATCACCGGCGACAACGCCCGCACCGCACGCGCCATCGCCCGCCAGGCCGGCATCGACGAGGTGATCGCGGAGGTGCTGCCGGATGGCAAGGTGGCCGCGCTGCAGCGGCTGGCGAAGGGCGGGGGCGTCGAGCCGGCCGCGGCCCGGGCAGCATCCGGGGCCGACGGTGGCGCTGGCGCAGTCGGCGCCCGCACGCGGCGCGTCGCCTTCGTCGGCGACGGCATCAACGACGCGCCGGCGCTGGCCGAGGCCGACGTCGGCCTGGCGATCGGCACCGGCACCGACGTGGCGATGGAGTCGGCGGACGTGGTGCTGGTGTCGGGCAGCCTGCAGGGCGTGCCGACGGCGATCGCGCTGTCGAAGGCGACCATCGGCAACATCCGCCAGAACCTGTTCTGGGCCTTCGCCTACAACACCGCGCTGATCCCGGTCGCGGCCGGCGCGCTGTATCCGGCCTTCGGTATCCTGCTGTCGCCGATCTTCGCCGCCGGCGCGATGTCGCTGTCGAGCGTGTTCGTGCTCGGCAACGCGCTGCGCCTGCGGCGCTTCGAGGCCCCCGCCGTCGCCCGGCCCACCGGCCCGGACGGCCGCGGGGCACCGCAGCCGGCCTGAGCGGGCCTGCCTGCTATGATTATGCACATCAGGTTCTCCAGAGGAGCGAACGATGGCCCTGCCACGACCGACCGCCGGCTTCGATTTCGATGCCTACATGGCATGGGAGGAGACGCAGGAAGAGCGTCACGAGTACGTCGCCGGTGAAGTGTTTGCGATGTCGGGCGGATCGGACGCCCATTACACGATCAGCCTGAACGTGGCTGCCGCACTTCGAGCGGCGTTGCGTGGCAGCCCGTGCCGCGCGTTCATCTCCGGGATGAAGGTGCATATCGCGGCGGCCGACGCGGGGCTCTACCCGGATGTGTTCGTCACCTGCGACGCGCGCGACCGCGGCGACGAGGCGCGGCAGGCCAAGTCCCATCCGCGGCTGGTCGTCGAGGTGTTGTCGCCGTCGACGGCGGCATGGGATCGCGGCCGCAAGTTCGAGCTCTACCAGCAGATCCCGGAACTGCAGGAGTATTTGCTGATCGAGCAGGACCGGCTGCACGCCGACCTGTTCCGCAAGAACGCCGAAGGGCTTTGGGTATTGCATCCGGCTGGCCCCGATGCGGTCGTCAAGCTCGCCAGCGTCGAGGTCGAGTTCGCGCTCGCCAGTCTGTACGAGGACGTCGAGCTGCCGCAACAAGGTGCCGCGGGATGAGGCACGAAGGAGGGTGCAGGCGATGATGAATATCGGCAAGGCGGCGGCGGCGTCCGGCGTGTCGGCGAAGATGATCCGCTACTACGAATCGATCGGGCTGGTGCCGCCGGCGCGCCGCACCGCATCGGGTTATCGTCACTACAGCGACGCCGACGTGCACGTGCTGCGCTTCATCCGGCGCGCGCGCGAGCTGGGGTTCCCGGTCGAGGACATCGGCGGTTTGCTGGCGCTGTGGCAGGACAAGCAGCGTGCGAGCGGCGAGGTCAAGCGCATCGCGCTCGCCCACGTCGAAGCGCTGGAGAAGAAGATCGCGAAGATGCAGGCGATGGTCGATACCTTGCAGACGCTGGCCAATCACTGCCACGGTGACGACCGTCCCGAATGTCCGATACTCCAGGACCTGGACGCCTCGGGGGGAGAGCGTGCGCGCTGTCTTTCCGAACCGCCGCGAGGCCGGGCCGGCCTCGACGCACTGCATTTGCGGGCCTGAACGGGCCGTGCTGGCGCCGGCTGCAAAGCGGTCCGCAGTCCCGCGCCATCGCCGCGACGCGGCGGGCCGCTCTTGCGCCTGCCAGCCGTTTGTCAGGTCGGGCCGGTCCCGGGGCGACGGCGGCGCGTCGCGAGGAGCGTCGTCAGTGCGGTCCCGATCAACAACAGGGTACCGGGCTCCGGCACGGAGCCCGGCGGATCGGCGGTAATCATGTCCTGTTTGCGGTCGTTGCGCAGGACCATCGTGAAGCGCTGGTCGAGTGATCCGAGCGGGTCGACGGCGGAGAAAAAACGGTCCACCCAGTGAGCCGTTGCGGTGTCGAGGCCGGCGGCCCGAAACGTGCCGGCCCGCAGGCTCCAGCTCGCCCCATCGTCGTAGAGACTCTCCCAGATGCCGAGCTGGATCGCTGCCCCCTGCAGCCCGGTGAGCGGACGCACCCATGCATACGGGTCCCACATGGCTGCTTCGCGGCCGTCGTTCATGACGGTGTTGACGGCACCGAGAAACTGCAGGGTCCGGGCGGTCGCACCGTCGAACTGGATCTCGTAGCGCACCATGTCGCCTGCCGCGATGTCCTGGTAGATGTCATAGCAGTACAGGAACACGTTGTCGACGCCGTCCACGAAGACTTCCGGGCCGACGCCGGCGAGGTCGGTGGCCTGTCCGACGAAGCGGCCGGCGTTGACCGAGCGGGACCGCGTCGAACCACCGGTGCTCGGGAACGAGATCGACACCACGTCGCTGTTTGCTCCGGGCAGATCGGCGAAGATCGGTTTCGCAAAGGTGATCGTGACCGCCGCGGTGTCAGTGGAAGTCACGGCGACGGCGAAGGCAGGGTCCATCGCGGCAACGAGGCCCAGTGTTGCGATGATTCTTGTCGTGTGCATGGCTCGGCTCCCGACGGGGTCGTTCGATGCCATGCCATAAGCAAGTCCGGTGCCTGAAGTGGAAAATGTGCGAGTTGTGGCGTCCGTCGGTGCCGTGCTGGGATTGCTTCCGGAAGGTGTAAATAATTCCGACAGGAGTCGTGTGTGGTCGGCTGCAACGCCTACATGGAGGTGCTCCGCGTGTAAAGAAATGAATCCGAGAGTTCGTGATTTACTTCCGGTTTGGAATAAATGATGAACGGCGGCGCAGCGATGGTCCGCCGAATATTCGGTCGCTCGATCAGGAGTGGCGGCGGCTCGGCGCCGATTTCCGCTCGTTTCGCCGCCCGTGCGACGGCAGGGTGTAAAGCCGCTCGACAAACGCCGGGCCGGTCGGCCGCGACAGGCTGCGACGTGTACGCGACGCTAGTACACGAATCGGTCGTGGAGCATCTCGAGATTGAGCTCGCCGAGAATCCGTTCGGCACGAGCGCGCGCGTCGCCGCGCGGCTGGCCGGTGGCGCGCGCGATGATCAGCTCGTTCTTCAGCGAGTGCTCCCAGCCGACCAGCTCGGTGACGGTGAGCCGGTAGCCGTGCGATTCGAGCAGCAGACAGCGCAGCACGTTGGTGAGCTGGCTGCCGAACTCGCGGGTGTGGATCGGGTGGCGCCAGATCTCGGACAGCGGCGTTCTTGCAAACGACTCGTTCTTGTACTTGCGCAGGGTCGCCGCGACCTCGGCCTGGCAGCACGGGACCAGCACGATGAACTGCGCCTGTTTGGCGAGCGCGAAGCGGATCGCGTCGTCGGTCGCGGTGTTGCAGGCGTGCAGTGCGGTGACGACGTCGATGCGACCGGGCAGCGCCGGCGAGCCGATCGATGCCTCGACGCTGAGGTTCAGGAAGCTCATGCGCTCGAAGCCGAGCTGCGCGGCGAGCGCGCGGGATTTCGTGACCAGAGCCTCGCGTGTTTCGATGCCGTAGATGTGGCCGGCCGCGCGCGACTTCAGGAACAGGTCGTAGAGGATGAAGCCGAGGTAGGACTTGCCGGCGCCGTGATCGGCCAAGGCCAGATCGTCGCGCGCGTCGAGGACTTCGGCGAGCAGCGGTTCGATGAAGTTGTACAGGTGATAGACCTGCTTGAGCTTGCGCCGGCTGTCCTGGTTGAGGTGTCCGTCGCGGGTCAGGATGTGGAGCTCCTTGAGCAGCTCGATCGACTGTCCGGGGCGGAGCTCGGCGGCCAGCGGGTCTGGCCGGGACGTTGCGGACGACGGGTCTTGTCGTGCTGCAGACCTTGATCTGGATTTCATTTCAACGTCCTCGCCGGCGCGGCGGCCGACGTGCATGGCATTGCGGCGACCGCAGCATCAAGTTGTCTCGTCACCGCCATCGGGGAGACCGAGCGCGCGCCAGCCGTCGCGACCGAGCTGTCGCATCGTCTCGATATTGCGCTCGACGATCGTGTCCGGGTCGGCGAAGCCTTCCAGCGCACGCGCGATGCTGTCTTCGCGCAGCAGATGCAGGGTCGGATACGGTGCGCGGTTGGTGTAGTTGGTGATGTCGTCCGGCTCGCTGCCCTCGAAGCGGAAGCGCGGATGAAAGCTCGCGATCTGGATCACGCCGTCGAGCTCGTGCTCGGCGACGATCTCCTCGGCCACACCGACCAGATCGTTGAACGCGAGAAAGTCGGGAAACAGGGTGGGGTGGATCAGCAGCGTCGTGTCGATCTTGTCGGGGTCGGCGGCCGCGAGCAGGGCGAGCTCGTCGTCGAGCTGCTCGAGAAAGGCGTCGACGTGGCGGGCATCGCTGACGACGAAGCGAACCTGATCGCGCACGTACACGGCTCTTGCGAACGGACACAGATTCAGGCCGATGACAGCCTTCTCGATCCAGTGCCGCATCGTCGCCAGCACTTCGTCATGGTTCATGCGTGCTTCCTCGAAACCGGGCATTGTGCCCGAATGTGCCGGCGCGCGCACCCGAGGCGGCGCGCCGGCAGCGGATCGGAGATAATGAGCAACTGTCTTTCGAGTCAAGCGAAATGAATCGATTCATCCCAGGACCTGCC
>DAOMOP010000248.1:0-5129 GCA_035444405.1 Rhodocyclaceae bacterium | reverse complement strand
AGGCCGAGCGCTTCAACGAGATCAAGGCCACGCTGCGCGACCACAAGCTGCACACGGTGTGCGAGGAAGCCTCGTGCCCGAACATCCACGAGTGCTTCGGCAAGGGCACGGCGACCTTCATGATCATGGGCGACATCTGTACGCGGCGCTGTCCGTTCTGCGACGTCGGCCACGGCCGCCCCGAGCCGCTCGATGCCGACGAGCCGCGCGAGCTCGCGCGCACGATCGCCGCGATGCGCCTGAACTACGTCGTGATCACCAGCGTCGATCGCGACGACCTGCGCGACGGCGGCGCCCAGCACTTCGTCGACTGCATCCGCGCCACGCGCGAGGCCTCGCCGAACACGCGCATCGAGGTGCTGGTGCCGGACTTTCGCGGCCGCATGGACGTCGCGCTGGAGATCTTCGAGCAGGCCCCGCCCGACGTGATGAACCACAACCTCGAGACCGTGCCGCGGCTGTACCGCCAGGCCCGGCCCGGCTCGGACTACGTCCACTCGCTCGCGCTGCTCAAGGCCTTCAAGGCGCGCCACCCGGAGGTGCCGACCAAGTCCGGCCTGATGGTCGGCCTCGGCGAGACCGACGACGAAATCCTCGAAGTGCTGCGCGACTTGCGTGCCCACGACGTCGACATGCTGACGATCGGCCAGTATTTGCAGCCGTCGACCGGCCACCTGCCGGTGCTGCGCTATCCGCACCCGGACGTGTTCCGGATGTACGAGAGCGAGGCGCTGAAGATGGGCTTCAGGAACGCCGCCTGCGGGCCGATGGTGCGCTCGAGCTACTGGGCGGACCAGCAGGCGCACGGGGTTCTCTGAGAGCACGGTGCGTAGCGCGCGCGCGGTGCCTGCGGGTCGGACCGCGCGCATTGCGCCGCGTAATGACGGGTGATGCGTAGGGGCGGCGTGTCCCCGTCAGTGCCTGCCCGCGACCCGGCTCACTTGTACAGCCGCTCTGCGCGCTCGTGGCGCTCCTGCTCCTCGATGCTGAGCGTTGCGGTCGGCCGTGCGATGAGCCGGCGCAGACCGATCGGTTCGCCCGACACGTCGCAGTAGCCATAGGTGCCGTTGGCGATGCGGTCGAGCGCGCGGTCGATCTTGTGCAGCTGCTTGCGCTCGCGGTCGCGGATGCGCTGCACCAGCACGTGCTCCTCTTCCTGCGTCGCGCGGTCGGCCTCGTCCGGCGTCGCCTCGGTCTCCTGCAGGTGCGCAATCGTGCTCTGGCCGTTCTCGAGCAGCTCGTCGCGCATGCGCTGCAGCAGCTGGCGAAAGAATTCGAGCTGCTGCGCGTTCATGTAGTCGGCCTCGGGCATCGCCAGCAGTTCGGCCTCGGTGAGGCAGGGCGTTTCCGTCTTGGTATTCGTCATCATCTCGGACCACTCCTCCAGCTTAAGGGCGGTTGCTGACGGCACAGGGCGCGCATCGGGCCCATTCTAGCGCGAATCATGCTCGCGCCATCGATTCTGGTGCCGCCCGCGCGCCGTGCCGCAGCGCCACCCGCGCCGGTGTCTCAGGCCGGCGTGTCGAGGAGCTCGTCGAGCAGCGCGTGCAGGCGGTCGAAGTCGGGCTCGCCGAGGTATTTGTGCACGATGCGTCCGCGCTTGTCTATCAGAAACGTCGTTGGCGTGAGCCGCACGCCGTCGAAGCCGCGCGCGACCGCACCGCCGCTGTCCAGCGCGACCGTGAACGGCAGCGCGCTGCGCGCGACGTAGGCCTCGACCTGGGCGGGCGGATCGTAGTCCATCGCGACGGCGATCGTCTCGAAGCCGCGCGCGGCGAACCTCTCGTAGGTGGCGACCAGCTTGGGCATCTCCTTGATGCACGACGTGCACGTCGTCGCCCAGAAATTCACCAGCACGACCTTGCCGCGCAGGTCGGTGGTCGTGATCGTCTCGCCCTGCAGCGTGACGAAGTCGACCTCGGGGGCGGGGGGCTTCTGCGTGAACACGAGCAGGCCGGCAATGGCGAGCGCGGCGGCCACGAATGCGGCGAGGAGTTTGAGCTTCATGTTGCAGGGACGGCCTGGAGACGAAGAACGGGGTCGGCGTCGCATTCTGCGGGGTTTTGCGCACCTTGTGAAGGCTTTCCGGACCGATGCGCTCCGGCGCGCCGGAGCGCTCGGCCGCATCGGGTAGAATGCGCGCTCGCCCGAGGATCACCAGCAAGCCATGTCCGCCCAACTCAACGCCCCGCAGCGCGAGGCGATCCGCTATCTCGACGGCCCCAGCCTGGTGCTCGCCGGCGCCGGCAGCGGCAAGACGCGCGTGATCACGCACAAGATCGCGTGGCTGATCGACGAGTGCGGGCTGAACCCGGCCAACGTCGCCGCGATCACCTTCACCAACAAGGCCGCCAAGGAGATGCAGGAGCGCGTCGCCGGCCTGATGGGCGGGCGCACGCCGGGCGGGCTCACGGTGTGCACCTTCCACGCGCTCGGTGTGAAGATCGTGCGCCAGGAGGCGACCCATTGCGGCCTGAAACCGCAGTTCTCGATCCTCGACGCGTCCGACACCGTGCAAATCGTCGCCGATCTGGCCGGTGATGCCGACAAGGGCATCGCCAGGCAGATGCAGTGGCAGATCTCGGCGTGGAAGAACGCGATGATCCCGCCCGACGAGGCGGTGCAGCGCGCCGACAACGAGCTCTCGGCCGCCGCGGCACGTCTCTACGGCGAATACGAGCGCACGCTGCGCGCCTATCAGGCGGTCGATTTCGACGACTTGATCGCGCTGCCGGTGCGCCTCTTCGAGGACAACGGCGAGGTGCGCGAGCGCTGGCAGAACCGCCTGCGCTATCTGCTGATCGACGAGTACCAGGACACCAACCGCGCGCAGTACCGGCTGCTGCGCGCGCTCGCCGGCGTGCGCGGCGCCTTCACCGCAGTCGGCGACGACGACCAGGCGATCTACGCGTGGCGCGGCGCCGACGTCGAGAACCTGAAGCTGCTGCAGCACGACTACCCGCGCCTGAAGGTGATCAAGCTCGAGCAGAACTACCGCTCCTCGAAGCGCATCCTGACCGCCGCGAACACGCTGATCGCCAACAACGACAAGCTGTTCGACAAGCGCCTGTGGTCCGAGCACGGCGCCGGCGAGCAGATCGTCGTGACCGCCTGCCGCGACGCCGAGCACGAGGCCGAGTCGGTCGCGATGCGCATCGCCGCGCACAAGTTCGAGCACCGCACGCGCTTTGCCGACTACGCGGTGCTCTACCGCGGCAACCACCAGGCGCGCCTCATCGAGCAGCAGCTGCGCAACCACAAGATCCCGTACGTGATCTCGGGCGGGCAGTCCTTCTTCGACAAGGCCGAGATCCGCGACCTGATCGCGTACCTGCGCCTCACCGTCAACGAGGACGACGATCTCGCCTTCATCCGCGCGATCACGATGCCGCGCCGCGGCGTCGGCGCGGCCACCCTCGAGGCGCTCGGCAGCTACGCCGGCCGCCGCCACGTGAGCCTCTTTGCCGCCGCGTTCGAGGAAGGCGTCGCGCAGCACCTCAATGCGCGCCAGCTCGAGCTCGTGCAGGAGTTCGCCGGCTTCATCAACCGCCTGCAGTACCGCGCGCCGCGCGAGCCGGCCGCGCGCCTGCTGGAAGACCTGCTCGCGGCGATCCGCTACGAGGCGTGGCTGTTCGAGCACCTCGACCCGCGCGAGGCCGAATCGAAATGGAACAACGTGCGCGACTTCGTCGGCTGGCTCGGCAAGAAGGGCGAGGAAGACGGCAAGAACCTGATCGAACTCACGCAGACGATCGCGCTGATCTCGATGCTCGACAAGGAGGACCCCGACTTCGACGGCGTGCAGCTCGCGACGCTGCACGCGTCCAAGGGGCTCGAGTTCAAGCACGTGTTCATGATCGGCGTCGAGGAAGGGCTGCTGCCGCACCAGTCCTCGATCGACGAGGACAAGATCGACGAGGAGCGCCGCCTGATGTACGTCGGCATCACGCGTGCGCAGCGCTCGCTTCACATCAGCTGGTGCGAGCGGCGCAAGGCCGGCAAGGACACGCGCACCTGCGAGCCGAGCCGCTTCATCGCCGAAATGGGCGACGATGTCAAGATCAACGACCGCAAGTCGAACACGCCGCTGTCGAAGGAGGAAGGGCGCGCGCGGCTGGCCAACCTGATGGCGATGTTCGAGGGCAAGGGCGGCGGCTGAGCGCGGGTGTGCGGCAGGGCGTCCCTGCGGTATCCTGAGCGCTCACGACCACAAACAGAGGAGACGACCCGATGACGGTCAGACCGGAATGGCTCGCGCCGACCCGCTTTCTCGACTATGAACACCCCGCCGTGCAGGCCTTCGTCGCCGAGGCGGTCGGCGATGCGCGCACGCCGCGCGACCAGGCGGTGCGTCTTTACTACGCGGTGCGCGACCGCATCCGCTACGACCCGTACCGTTTCCATATCGAGCCGGAGAACTTCGCCGCCAGCGAAACGGTGCGCGCCGGCGCTGCCTATTGCGTGCCCAAGGCCCTGCTCTACGCCGCGGTGCTGCGCGCAGTCGGCATCCCGGCACGGCCCGGCTTCGCCGACGTGCGCAACCACCTCACCACCGAGCGCCTGCTCGCGATCGCCGGCACCGATGTGTTCTCGTGGCACGGCTATGTTTCGCTGCTGCTCGACGGCCAGTGGGTCAAGGCGACGCCGGCCTTCAATCTCGCGATGTGCGAGCGCTTCGACGTGCTGCCGCTCGAGTTCGACGGCACTGCCGACTCGCTGCTGCACCCGTACAACGCGAATGACGAGCGCCACATGGAATACGTGCGCCAGCGCGGCGAGTACGACGACCTCCCCTACGACGAGCTCGCCGCCGAGATGCGCCGCACCTATCCCGGCCTGATCGCGGCCTCGGCCGCCGCGCGCGCCGACGACTTCGAGCGCGAGGCGATTCACGCCGGGTCGTGAGTGACGGGCCGGCTTCGCAATGCCGGCCCCGGACGGTCCAGGCCTGCTTCGGCGCATGCGCGGGGGTTTACCTCCGAAGCCCCCGGCGGCGGGGGGCTGCTCAGCCGCCCGGTTGCATGAACACCGTCAGCACACCGGTGTAGCCGTAGAGGTGGTCGCGGGCGATCTCGCCGCCGGCGAAGAAGCCGACCAGCGGCACGTCGCCGAGGACGCTGCGCACGGTG
>DAOMOP010000247.1:0-5155 GCA_035444405.1 Rhodocyclaceae bacterium | reverse complement strand
ATTGTTCCGCGCGGACGGAGGCTGGAGAAGGACGCCGCTCAGTGACCGGTTACGCCGCACATAGCGGGTGCCCGCGACTGCCGCCGGCCGCGCGGGGGCGGGGACTCACCACGGCCACTTCCAGTCGCGGATCTCGGGCATGTCCTCGCCATGGAGGTGGATGTAGTTCTTGTGCTCCACCAGGCGGTCGCGCATCGCCTGCTTGATGTGCGGCGCGCGGGCGCGCATCTTCGGCACCCGGTCCATGACGTCGGACACGAGGTGGAAGCGGTCGAGGTCGTTGAGTACCACCATGTCGAAGGGTGTGGTGGTGGTGCCCTCCTCCTTGTACCCGCGCACATGCAGGTTGGCGTGGTTGCTGCGGCGGTACGCCAGGCGGTGGATCAGCCAGGGGTAGCCGTGATAGGCAAAGAGGATCGGCCGGTCGCGGGTGAACAAGGCATCGAAGTCCTTGTCGGTGAGGCCGTGGGGGTGCTCCTCCTTGGGCTGCAGCGTCATCAGGTCGACGACGTTGATCACGCGCACGCGCAGGTCGGGCGCCAGTTCGCGCAGCAAGGCCACCGCAGCCAGGGTTTCCAGCGTCGGCACGTCGCCGCAGCAGGCCATGACGACGTCGGGCTCGCTGGCCTGATCGACGCCAGCCTCTCCGCCACCGCACTGCCAGTCGTTGCTCGCCCACTCCCAGATGCCGATGCCGGTGCTGCAGTGCTTGACCGCCGCGTCCATCGACAGCCACTGCGGCGCTGGCTGCTTGCCGGCGACGATGACGTTGATGTCGTTGCGGCTGTTGAGGCAATGGTCGGCCACCGCCAGCAGCGTGTTGGCGTCGGGCGGCAGATAGACGCGGATGATGTCCGCCTTCTTGTTCACGACATGGTCGATGAAGCCCGGGTCCTGGTGCGAAAAACCATTGTGGTCCTGGCGCCAGACGTGCGAGGTGAGCAGGTAGTTGAGCGAGGCGATCGGCCGCCGCCACGGGATCTCCATGCTCGTGACCTTGAGCCACTTGGCATGCTGGTTGAACATCGAGTCGATGATGTGGATGAAGGCCTCATAGCACGAGAAGAAGCCGTGGCGGCCGGTGAGCAGATAGCCTTCCAGCCAGCCCTGGCACATGTGCTCGGACAGCACCTCCATGACGCGCCCGTCGGGGGCGAGATGGTCGTCACCGTCGAGGCGCTCGGCCATCCACGCGCGGTCGGTGACCTCGAACAGCGCGCCCAGGCGGTTGGAGGCGGTCTCGTCCGGGCCGAAGACGCGGAAGTTGTCCGGGTTGTGCACGATCACGTCACGCAGGAAGCTGCCCAGCACCCGGGTGGCTTCGGCGTCGTCCTGACCGGGACGCGCCACCGCCACCGCATAGTCGCGGTAATCGGGCAGGCGCAGCTCGCGCAGGCGCAGGCCGCCGTTGGCATGCGGGTTGGCGCCCATCCGGCGCTCGCCCACCGGCGCCAGCGCCGCAAGGTCTGCGACCGGGGCGCCCGCCGCATCGAACAACTCCGCGGGGCGGTAGCTTTCCATCCACTCCTGCAGCAGGCGCACGTGTTCGGGCTTGCTCGCCATGTCCGACAGCGGCACCTGGTGCGAGCGCCAGGAACCCTCGGTCTGCTTGCCATCCACCGTGCGCGGCCCGGTCCAGCCCTTGGGGCTGCGCAGGATGATCATCGGCCAGCGCGGGCGCTCCAGCTCCCGCCCGCCCTCGCGCGCCTTGCGCTGGATGGCCCGGATCTCGGCCACCACCGTGTCGACCACGGCCGCCATGTCCTGGTGCATCTGCGCCGGATCGTCGCCCTCGACGAAATAGGGCGTGTAGCCGTAGCCGCGAAAGAGTTGCTCGAGCTCCTCATGGCTGATCCGTGCCAGCACGGCCGGGTTGGCGATCTTGTAGCCGTTCAGGTGCAGGATGGGCAGCACCGCGCCGTCGGTGACCGGGTTGAGGAACTTGTTCGAATGCCAGGCCGCGGCCAGCGGCCCGGTCTCGGCCTCGCCGTCGCCGACCACGCAGCAGGCGATGAGATCGGGATTGTCGAACACCGCGCCATAGGCGTGCACCACCGCATAGCCGAGCTCGCCGCCTTCGTGGATCGAGCCCGGTGTTTCCGGGGCGACGTGGCTGGGAATGCCACCGGGGAAGGAGAACTGGCGGAACAACCGGCGCATGCCCTCCTCGTCAAGCGACACATTGGGATAGAACTCGCTGTAGCTGCCTTCGAGCCAGGTGTTCGCCACCAGCGCCGGGCCCCCGTGCCCGGGCCCGGCGAGGTAGATCATGTCGAGGTCGTCGCGGCGGATGACGCGGTTCATGTGCGCGTAGATGAAGTTGAGCCCGGGCGTCGTGCCCCAGTGCCCGAGCAGCCGCGGCTTGATGTGCTCGAGCCCCAAGGGCCGCTTCAGCAAGGGGTTGTCGAGCAGGTAGATCTGCCCGACCGAGAGGTAGTTGGCCGCGCGCCACCAGGCATCGATGCGGCTCAGTTCCGCGGAGGAAAGCGGGAAAGCGTTCTCGGACATCGATAGCCTCGCACAGGTTGTTCGTTCGCCGCCGGGTGTCATCGACACCCGGCATTCAATCCACGTTTCACTATAGGCCTGCATTGACTGCCCCTCGTCAACGGTTTGGCGACGGGTTGAAAGAAATGGAAATAAGCCTTGACTCTCAACAGGATGAGGCCACACTGGGGTTGCGTACTGCGGCGCAACATAAAAGCCGGACGACGGGGGAGCAGCAATCCAGGCGCTTCACCGCACCAGGCCAATTCACGCAGTCATTCCCACAAGGAATACTCAATGCAAGCTATCACCACTGAACAGAAGCGCAACGCCGAGACCTACACCAATGCAGTCGGGGCGTTGTCCGAGATTGCCTTTTCCAGCGTCGAGCGCCTGACCACGCTGAACCAGAACCTGGCCCGTGCTGCCCTGCAGGACTGCCTGGCGGCATCGAACGATCTGCTCGCCGTCCGCGACGTGAATGCACTGCAGAAGCTGCAGAGTTCGGCGACCGCGCCGGCCCTGGCACAGCTGGCAGACTATCTGCGCAGCGTGCAGGACATCGCGGCCGAGTCGCAGAAGCAGGTAGGCGAGGTGCTCAATGCCTACTTCGGCACCCTCGGCCTGGGGTCGGCTGCCAGCGCAAACATGCAGGCAGGATTCGACACCTTGTCCAAGATGACCCGCCAGACCAGGGACATGATGGACAGCAACGTCAAGACGGCAGGTGAGGCCGGCGACAAGCTGGCCCGCCAGACCAAGGACATGATGGATGCCAATGTCAAGGCGGCAGGTGAGGTCAGCGACAAGCTCGCCGCGAGCGTGACACCGCACCCGAAGAAGGCTGCATAAGTCAGGCCCGCACCAACCCATAACACCAAGCCCCGCTGGTCGGGGCTTTTTCGCTGTTTTTTTAGCCATTTTTTGGCCAGGCCGGCCTGTGCGAGAATCCCCGCCCTCAGCCGTCCACTTGAAGGATCCACGATGACCACACCGACACTGCAACGCACGAGACGCCAGGACCGATCCCGCACGGACGCCCCCGTCATCGAACGATCCGCTCCGACAACGGCCGCCGGCCACAACAACCCCGTGCTGCTGTGGACTGCGCTGGCGAACCAGGCCAGCGAGATGATGCTCGCCTCGGCACAGGTCATCGGCCACCGGACCGGGCGCATGGCTGCAGCCGGCCCTGCCCCGAGCGCCGACGATATGGATGAATTCAGCCTGATGACGCAGGAGAAGTTCGAAGCCGTCGCCGAATCGTCCTCGTCGGTGACCGCACATTGGCTGCAGCTGAACCAGCAGCTGTGGACACAGATGTTCGTGCAGATGCAGGCAGGCATGGCGGCGATGATGTCGGCCGCAACAAGCTCGAACCTTGCCGAATCGATGACCCACCACGCGACCCTGATCGCGGCGATGTCCCCCACCGCCGAGGCGCAGAACCAGTTCTCGAACGCCGCCGCCGACCTCGCCCGCAGTGCCCTGCGGCCGATCCACGCACGCGCGACCGCCAATGCCCAACGGCTGGGCAGGCAGGCTGCAGCAAATGCGGAATCATGACCGTGATGCCCCGTCGCACCCTCGCCCGCCCTCGATGAACGAGCCCGTCAGCCTCGATCGAACGCATCCGCCAGGCGGTCCGTCAGATCGCTTCGCGCGCGCCCTCACCCGATCGCTGCGCTTCTTCGCCGATACCTTCTTCGCGAAGCGCTACGGCCACCGCGCGATCGTCCTCGAGACGGTTGCGGCGGTCCCCGGCATGGTGGGCTCGACGCTGCAGCACCTGAAGGCGCTGCGCAACATGTCCGACGATGATGGCTGGATTCGCGTGCTGCTGGACGAAGCAGAAAACGAGCGCATGCACCTGCTGACCTTCGTCGAGATTGCGCAACCGACTCGCCTCGAGCGCTGGCTGATCATCCTTGCCCAAGGGGTCTTCTACAACCTGTTCTTCCTGCTGTATCTGGTCTCGTCGCGCACCGCGCATCGGGTCGTGGGCTACTTCGAAGAAGAAGCGGTGATCAGCTACACGGAATATCTCGCCGAGGTCGAGGCCGGCCGTCACGAGAACGTGCCCGCGCCCAAGCGCGCGATCGAGTACTGGAACCTGCCCCCGGATGCCAGGCTGACGGACGTCATCATTGCCGTACGGGCCGACGAAGCCGGGCACCGCGACGTCAACCATGCCTTCGCCGACCAGCTCGCTGCGCGCACCTGAGCACTGATTGCCGCGCGGCAAGGTTTCGCGTAGCGCTCGACGACGGCGTCCACGCGGGGCCCATGTCGGGAACATCGACGGCGCACCAGGCTCCAACCCGGCAGGCAGAGACAGGGAGCACGGGCCACAAGCTCGTGACGGCACGCATCCGGCGCCGAAGCACCGTCCTGCTGCCGCGACGTTCCGGCCTCGTCCGAGCCGGAGCGAGACTGAGACGGAGATTGCCATGAGCACGGTCGCCCGCTTCCAGATCGATCACACCCGCTTCCTCGACCCACAGGGCGAAGTCCTCGCCCCGCTTCCCGATTTCGCGCACGACGCGGCGGCCCTGCTGCCCCTGTACCGCGCGATGACCCTGACGCGCAGCTTCGATGCGAAGGCGATCGCGTTGCAGCGCACCGGCAAGCTCGGCACCTTCGCCTCTGCCCTCGGCCAGGAGGCGAT
>DAOMOP010000246.1:0-5160 GCA_035444405.1 Rhodocyclaceae bacterium | reverse complement strand
CGAACACCAGCGTCAGACCGCTGGCCACCAGGAACAGCAGCAGTCCGTACTGCAGCGAGTTCAGCACCTGAATAAGAAAGGTCGTGAAGTCCATGCACCACCCTCGACGGCCAGGCCGATAGACCGCGCGCTGCCGTACCGAAGTCTTTGCACACCGCCCGGCCACGCGGGCGGGCGGTGCGATCGCGACGCTTTCCGCGTCGTGTGCGCCGGGCCGCGCGCAGGCGCGGTCCGGCGCGCTCACGCACTTACATCTTGCAGCCCGTCGCCGGGTCTGCCAGCTTCTCGGCGGCGATGCCGATGACCGGGTTCAGATTGCCCTCGGCCTTGCGCAGATAGATGTCCTGCACCGGATTGCCGGCGGCCGAAAGCGTGAAGGTACCGCGCGGACTCTCGATCGTCGCGCTGCGCATCGCGGCGCGCATCTCGTCCTTCTTGCTCATGTCGCCATCGACCGCCTTCAGGCCGGCATGCAGCAGTTGCGCCGCGTCGTAGCCCTGCACCGCATAGACGTCGGGCAGCATGCCGTACTTGGCCTGGTACTTCTCGCGGAAGGCCTTGTCGACCGCGTTGTCGAGCCCGTCGGCATAGTGCAGCGCCGTGATCAGGCCCTCGCCGGCGCCGCCCATCGCCTCGAGCGTGCCGTCGGTGAGGAAGCCGCTCGAGTACAGCGGGATGCTGTCCTTGAGGCCGGCGGCCGCGTAGTCGCGCACGAACTTGGCCGCACCGGCGCCGGCGAAGAACACATACACGGCATCGGGCTTGAGCGACGCGATCTCGGTCAGGTAGGCCTGGAACTCGACGTTCGGGAACGGCAGCGCCATCTCGCGCACGACCTTGCCGCCGGCCTCCTCGAAAGCCTGCTTGAAGCCGCGCACGGCCTCCTGGCCCGCCGCGTAGTTCCACGTCAGCGTGACCGCCGTCTTGTGGCCCATGTCGGCGGTCGCCTTGCCCATGCCGTAGGCCGGCTGCCAGTTCGTGAACGAGGTGCGGAACAGGTTCGGCGAGCACAGCGCGCCGGTCAGATCGTCGGCGCCGGCGTTCGGCACGATGAACAGCGTGTCGCGCTGGCGGGCGACGCGCGCCATCGCCAGCGCGACGCCCGAATGCACGGTGCCGACCAGCACGTCGACGCGATCGCGCGACACCAGACGGTTCGCGTTCTCGGTGGCCTTGGCCGGATCGGACTCGTCGTCGACGAAGAAGTACTGGATCTCGCGTCCAGCGAGCTTGCCGCCCTGCTCCTCGACGTAGAGCTTGAACGCATTGTCGATCGCCGTGCCGAGTGCGGCGAAGGTGCCGGTGGCCGGCAGCATCATGCCGACCTTGATCGGGTCGGCCGCCTGCGCCGCGCCGAACGGAATCAGCGCGCCGGCCGCCAGGCCGAGCATGGTCTTCATCAGGCTGCGTCGTTGCTGCATTGCTTTCATATCGTCTCCTCCACAGTGTTTATCGAGCGGAGCCGGCGGCCCCGTCGAAGCCTTGCGTCATCTCAACGTTGTTGTGCGCCGAGGGCCCGCAACTTGAACCGCTGGATCTTGCCGGTGGCCGTCTTCGGCAGCTCGTCGACGAACTCCATCCAGCGCGGATACTTGTAGGGCGCGAGATGCGTCTTGACGTGCTGCTTGATCTCGTCGGCGAGCGTCGGCGTCGGCTTGAAACCGGGCTTGAGCACGACGTAGGCCTTGGGCTTGATCAGGCGGCTTTCATCCTCGAGGCCGACCACGGCCGCCTCGAGCACCGCCTCGTGCTGGATCAGGCACGATTCGACCTCGATCGGCGACACGTAGATGCCGCTGATCTTGAGCATGTCGTCGGTGCGCCCGGCGTAGACGTAGTAGCCGTCGGCGGTGCGCGAATACTTGTCGCCGCTGCGCGTCCACGGCCCCTGGAAGGTGTCGCGCGTCTTCGCGCGATTGTTCCAGTAGCCCATCGCCGCGCTCGGCCCGGCGATCTGCAGCTCGCCGGTGACGTCGGGCGCATCGATGACGTGACCGTCGTCATCGATGAGGCGCACCTCGTAGCCCGGGACCGGCTTTCCGGTGGTGCCGTAGCGCACCTCGCCGGGGCGGTTCGAGATGAAGATGTGGAGCATCTCGGTCGAGCCGATGCCGTCGAGGATGTCGACGCCGGTGCGTTCGCGCCAGCGCTTGCCAATGTCCTCGGGCAGCGCCTCGCCGGCCGACGTACAGGCGCGCAGGCGCAGCGCGTCGCGCTGCGGGAAGTCGGCGCTCGCAAGCATGGCCGCATACAGCGTCGGCACGCCGTAGAAGATGGTCGGCTGGCGTTCGACGAGGCGCTTGAATACCGACTCGGGCGTCGGCCGCTCGGCCATCAGCACCGCGGTCGCGCCGACCGAGAGCGGAAAGGTCAGGCCGTTGCCGAGCCCGTACGCGAAAAAGAGCTTGGCCGCCGAAAAGACGACGTCGTCCTCGCGGATGCCGAGCACCGGCCGCGCGTACAGCTCGGCCGTCTGGATCAGGCTCGAGTGCACATGCACGGTACCCTTCGGCGCGCCGGTCGAACCCGACGAGTACAGCCAGAAGCACGCGTCGTCGCAGGTCGTCGCGACCGTCTCGAAGCGGTCGGACGCCGCCGCCATCAGTGCGGCGAGCGTGCCCTCGCCGTCGCTGCCCGCCACGACCACGCGCTCGAGTGTCGGCACGCGGCCGACGAGCGGCTCGAACAGCGGCGCGAGCGGCGCGGAGACGACCGCAATGCGCGCGCGGCTGTCGGTCAGCATGTACTCGTAATCGGCCTGGGTCAGCAGCGTGTTGGTGGCGATCGGCACGACGCCGGCCCTGATCGCGCCGAGGAAGACGCTCGGAAAGTCGATCGTGTCGTGCACGCACATCAGCACCCGCTGCTCGCGCATGATGCCGAGCGCACCGAGCACGTTCGCAAAGCGCGCCGAGCGCGCCGCGACCTCGGCATACGTGTATTGCCCGGCGTCGTCGATGAACGCGACCTTGTCCGCGCGCCCGTCGGCCAGGTTGCGGCCGATCAGGTCGTCGGCGGCGTTGTACTGGCGCGGGATCGCGATCCGCGGCGGGCTGCTGCTGTGGTCCGCCGTGCTCAGCGTGTACGTCATGAGTCTCCTCCTTCTTCGCTCGTTCGGTTCCCTGACGAGGGTCATGGCCGATTCTGGCTGTCGGCTGTGTCGATGACCGGGACTTCCAATGCGCAACGTACTCGGCGTCTACCTCCAGTGTGCTCGATTGTCCGCGTGCGGGAATTCGGGAAAACCCGACTCAGCGCGTGAACTCGATCGCCCCCTGCGGCAGCAGGTAGAGCACGTAGGCGCGTCCGCCGGCAACGGTCGGGCGATGCACGCTGCCCGGCTCGTAGACGAACCAGCCGCGCCCGTGGCCGTCGAACTTCGCATCGCCCTCGAGCGGCATGATCATGTCGATCTCGCCGTTCGGGTGCGCGTGCTGCGGACCGACCACCTCGTTCATGTCGACCACATCGACGCTGAAGCCGTGCGTCGCCGCACCGGGCTTGATGACGCGCCCATAGCGGATGCCGCCGTGCTCGCGGTCGCACATCCAGCCGGCCGCGACCGCCTCGCCACAGGCGCTGGCGATGGACTCGAACACCTCGCCGCCGGCCGGGAAACGTTCATTGAGCAGCGCTTCGAGGCGCTTGTCGACGGGCTGGCCCTCGATCACACCGGTGACTTGCGCGATCAGTGTCTGGAAACGTTCGGGAGTCATAATCGTTCTCCTGTCGCAAAACCGCCTGCCGCCGGCGTGCGCCCATCGGTCGATGACGCCCGCGATCGACGCCGCGAGGCGAACCATTATGCGACGTCGCAGTCTCGCCAAGGCAGGTACTAATTCACCGCCACACCGCCGATCATAGGCGTTCGCACCTCTGCACGGGACGTGCCTATTCGGTGTGGCACCCGTGGTCGCCGCTCGACGACAAAGAATACACGTCAGCAGTAGACCGTCAAGCATTTTATTGCATGTTTCGTCCAGCACTATATCGCAACGCTGCTTGTACCGGCAACAGTCTCCCGTCTTTCACCATGCAGTGGAGTGCATGCAATACGACTCGCAGTGCATTATACAACTTGACCCGCGTAGTATCCTGCACTATCTTTCAAAAAACCGTGAAACTATTCTGCAACGACACATCGATGGATTCGACCGCACAGCCCCCCGTCACAGACATCCCCACCGACCCCGAAACCGACGAGCGCGACGACTTCCTGCCGCAGCTGGGCAGGCGCGTGCGCGAGATCCGCGATCGTCGCGGCATGGCGCGCAAGCTGGTGGCGCGCGAGGCCGGCGTGTCGGAGCGCCACCTCGCGCATCTCGAGGCGGGCGAAGGCAACGTGTCGATCATGCTGTTGCGCAACATCGCGCGCGCGCTCGACGTGTCGCTGATCGAGCTGCTCGCGCCGGAGACCGAGGACACCGTCGAGAAGCGCCTGATCCGGCGCTTTCTCGAGCGCCTGCCGCAGCACCGCCTCGAGGACGTGGTGTTCCGGCTGATGCGCGACTACGGCCACGAGGAATCGGTGCGGCGCAAGCGCGTCGCGCTGATCGGCCTGCGCGGCGCCGGCAAATCGACGCTCGGTGCGCGCCTCGCGCGCGAGGAGGGCGTGCCCTTCGTCGAGCTCGACCGCGAGATCGAGAAGGACACCGGCATGCCGGCGAGCGAGATCTTCTCGCTCTACGGACAGACCGGCTACCGCCGCATCGAGAAGCAGACGCTCGAGCGGGTGATCGGCGAGCATCGCCGGGTCGTGCTGTCGGTCGGCGGCGGCGTGGTGTCGCAGCCGGAGACTTTCGATCTGCTGCTGTCGAACTGTTTCACGATCTGGCTCAAGGCCTTGCCCGAGGAGCACATGGCCCGTGTGCTCGCCCAGGGCGACCTGCGCCCGATGGCCGGCAACGACGAGGCGATGGAAAACCTCAAGCGCATCCTGGAGGCCCGCGAGCCCTTGTACGCGAAGGCCGACACCGTGCTCGACACGTCGGGCCAGACGATCGAGCAGAGTTTCACCCGACTGCAGCAGCTCGTCGCGAGCTGATCCGCAGCAACAAGGAGGAGACCGCCGTGAACACGATCGACACCAAGGCTGGGCAGTCGCGCGACACGCTCGTCGACTACCGCACCGAGCCGTCGCAGTACCGCCACTGGCAGCTC
>DAOMOP010000245.1:0-5247 GCA_035444405.1 Rhodocyclaceae bacterium | reverse complement strand
TGGTCGATGTCGTCGATCTCGCCGCGGCCGTTGCGCAACTCGACCAGCACGCCGATCACCGCGAGGATGTCCTCGTTCGACAGCGTGCCGGGGCCTTCCTCGGTGCCGGGGCCGACGCGCTCGTGAAAACGCTTCAGCCAGCCCGGCGCGCGGTCGCTGATCGCCTCGGGGTAGGCACGGCGATTGAACTTCATGCGCCCGACGCCGGACAGATCGTAGCGCTCTTCGGAATAGAACAGCCCCTGGAACAGCGCCTCGACGGCCTCCTCGGTGGGCGGCTCGCCCGGACGCATCATGCGATAGATCGCGACGCGGGCGGCCCACTGATCGGCGGTCTCGTCGATGCGCAGCGTCTGCGAGATGTAGGGCCCGCGGTCCAGATCGTTCACATACAGCGTCTGGATGTCGGTGACCCCGGATTCGCGCAGCCGGCCGAGCAGATCCTCGGTGATCTCGTCGTTCGCCCGCGCAATCAGCTCGCCGGTCTCGGCATCCACCACGTTCTTCGCGACCACGCGGCCGAGCAGGAACTCCTCCGGCACGGCGATACGCTTGACACCGGCCTGATCGAGCTCGCGGATGTGCTTCGCGGTGATCCGCTTCTCGCGTGCGACGATGAGCTTGCCTTCGCTGTCGGTGATGTCGAAGCGCGCCACCTCGCCGCGAAGCCGATCGGGAACCAGCTCGAACTCGATCTCCTCGCCGCGCAGATGAAACGCGTCGAAGTCGTGGAAGGCCTCGAGAATGTCCTCGGGGCTCATGCCGATCGCACGCAGCAGGATGGTCGCCGGCATCTTGCGGCGCCGGTCCACGCGGAAGAACAGGCAGTCCTTCGGATCGAACTCGAAATCCAGCCACGAGCCGCGGTACGGGATGATGCGAGCCGAGAACAGCAGCTTGCCCGACGAATGCGTCTTGCCGCGGTCGTGATCGAAGAACACGCCGGGCGAGCGGTGCAGCTGGGACACGATCACGCGCTCGGTCCCGTTGATCACGAAGGAGCCGGTCGTGGTCATCAACGGGATCTCGCCCATGTAGACTTCCTGCTCCTTGACCTCCTTGATCGTCTCCTTCGGCGCATCGCGGTCGAGGATCACCAGTCGCACGCGTGCGCGCAGCGGTGCGGCGAAAGTCAGACCCCGCTGCTGGCACTCCTTCACGTCGAACGCCGGCTCGCCGAGCATGTACTGGACGAACTCGAGGCGGGCATTGCCACTGTGGCTGACAATCGGGAAAATCGACGTGAAGGCGGCCTGCAGGCCCTCGTTGAGCCGCTCCTGGGGTGGCGTGTCGGCCTGCAGAAATGAAACGAACGAATCGATCTGAGTGGCCAGAAGGAAAGGCACGTCCCGCACAGTCGTACGCTTGGCAAAACTTTTGCGGATACGCTTCTTTTCGGTGTAAGAATACGCCATGGGTGCTCCGGGTAGAGGTCAGACGTCAGAGAGACAGAACACAGCGCCCCATTGAAGATGGGCGTCACGAGCCGCGCGGCTGGTACGCTGTGTTATGGCTTCCCGTTTTCACAAAGCACGAAAGGGCTGGCGCCCCGAAAGGTCGCCAGCCCCGCGCGGAACCAGGGTCTTACTTGATCTCGACCTTGGCGCCGGCTTCTTCGAGCTGCTTCTTGAGCGCTTCGGCATCGGCCTTGGCAATACCTTCCTTGACGGGCTTCGGCGCGCCATCGACGAGGTCCTTGGCTTCCTTCAGGCCCAGGCCGGTCGCGGCCCGCACGACCTTGATCGCCTCGACCTTCTTCTCGCCGGCGGCGATCAGGATCACGTCGAACTCGGTCTTCTCTTCAACCGCGGCGGCCTCGCCGGCGGCAGCGGCCGGCGCAGCGACCGCAACCGCGGCGGCGGCGGACACGCCGAACTTCTCTTCCATGTCCTTGATGAGCTCAGACAGCTCGAGGACGGTCATGTTGCCGATTGCTTCCAGAATATCTTGCTTGGACAAAGCCATTTTTTACTCCTGAATCATTTGAGCACCCCGAAAACGGGATGCGGTCGAGGAAATTACGCAGTCTCTTTCGAATCGCGCAGGGCGGCCACGGTACGCACAAACTTGCCCGGAACTTCGTTGAGCGTCTGAACGAACTTCGTGACAGGCGCCTGCATCGTGCCCAACAGCGTGGCAAGCAGCTCCTCGCGGCTCGGCATCGATGCGAGCGCCTTGACGCCGGCGGCGTCCATGACGTAACCCGGCATCGCGCCGCCCTTGATCACCAGCTTGTCGTTGGTCTTGGCGAATTCCTGCAGCACTTTGGCAGGCGCCACCGGATCCCGGGAAATCCCGTAGATCAGCGGACCCACCATGTGCGAGGCCAAGCCTTCGAACGACGTGCCGGCCACGGCACGCCGTACCAGCGTGTTTTTCAGGACGCGCAGGTAGACACCGGACTCGCGCGCCTTTGCGCGCAGGGCGGTGACTTGCCCGACTTCGAGACCACGGTACTCAGCGACGATCACCGCCTGGGCATCCGCGAGTTCGGCGGACACTTCGGCAACGACGGCCTTCTTGTCATCAAGATTGAGACCCAAGGTCATCTCCCTAAAGTGAAACGTCCGCCGGCGCATCCATGCGGAAGCACCGGCGAACAACCACGGCGACCGTCTTCAGGAGCAAGGTCGATTCGGCCCCGACGAGCCGGAAACGACGAAGCCTGCTTCGGGTGACGCCATCTGCGTTGGGCGCGGCCACCGCCGGGGCAGTGCCACGATTAAGGTCCCGCCGCTCGGTCACAGCCCTGTGCAACCTCACCGCATCGTCCCCCAACGGTCTTTGACAACCTGCCGCTGCTTGCGCGGGCGGCAGCCCAAAGTCCATGGGCGGCTCACGCCGCCCGAAATGTCACGAGCCCGAAATGCTCGTCGGTTCGACCCGCACGCCGGCACCCATGGTGCTCGACAGCGCCACGCGACGCAGGTAGATGCCCTTCGAGGCCGCAGGCTTGGCCTTGACCAGCGCATCGACGAAGGCGCCGATGTTCTGTTGCAGGGCGTCGACGCTGAACGACGCGCGGCCGACAGTGGCGTGAATGATGCCGGCCTTGTCGGTGCGATACTGCACCTGGCCGGCCTTGGCGTTCTTGACCGCGGTCTCGACATCCATCGTCACCGTGCCGACCTTCGGGTTCGGCATCAGACCGCGCGGACCGAGAATCTGGCCGAGCTGGCCGACCACGCGCATTGCATCGGGCGTGGCAATGCACAGATCGAAGTTGATGTTGCCGGCCTTGACTTCGGCGGCCAGATCGTCGAAGCCGACCACGTCGGCGCCGGCGGCCTTGGCCAGCTCGGCCTTGTCGCCCTGGGCGAACACCGCCACGCGCACGCTCTTGCCGGTACCGGCCGGCAGCACGACCGAACCACGCACGATCTGGTCGGACTTGCGCGCATCGACGCCGAGATTGACCGAAATGTCGATCGATTCGTCGAACTTGGCATTCGCGCAGTCCTTCACGAGCGCCAGCGCCTCGGCGACCGGATAGTTCCGGTTGCGGTCGATCTTCTCGCGCAGCGCCTTCACACGCTTCGAAATCTTGGCCATGATCAGAGCCCCTCCACCGTAATGCCCATGCTGCGGGCCGAACCGGCGATCGTGCGCACCGCCGCATCCATGTCGGCGGCGGTCAGGTCCGGCATCTTGGTCTTCGCGATCTCCTCGACCTGGGCGCGCGTCAGCGACCCGACCTTGTCGGTATGCGGTTTCGGCGATCCCTTGGTGACCTTGGCGGCCTTCTTGATCAGGACCGACGCCGGCGGCGTCTTCATGATGAAGGTGAAGCTCTTGTCGGCAAACGCGGTGATCACGACCGGGATCGGCAAGCCCGGCTCGAGCCCCTGCGTCTTGGCGTTGAACGCCTTGCAGAACTCCATGATGTTCAGGCCGCGCTGACCGAGCGCGGGACCGATCGGGGGACTGGGATTGGCTTTACCAGCTGGCACCTGCAGCTTGATATAGCCGGTGATCTTCTTCGCCATGGTGGCTATCTCCTGACTTGAGTGCAAACGCACCGGCTAGCACCGGCGCTCCTCGGTTTGTTGCCCGGCGCAGCACCGGGCAGGCTCGGGCCGCTTGCGGCCCGCGCGGTCAGGTCTTCTCGACCTGCCCGAAATCCAGCTCAACGGGCGTCGCGCGACCGAAGATGGTCACCGACACGCGCAGCTTGCTCTTCTCGTAGTTGACATCCTCGACCGAACCATGGAAGTCGGTGAAGGGGCCTTCCTTGACACGCACGACTTCGCCGAGTTCCCACAGCACCTTCGGCCGCGGCTTTTCGACCCCCTCCTGCATCTGGTGCATGATCTTGTCGACTTCCTTTTCGGAGATCGGGGTCGGCCTGTTCGCCGACCCCCCGACGAAGCCGGTGACCTTCGGCGTCGACTTGACGAGGTGCCACGTCTCGTCGTTCATCTCCATCTCGACGAGCACGTAACCCGGGAAGAACTTGCGTTCCGAGATGCTTTTCTGGCCGCCCTTCATCTCGACGACCTCCTCGACCGGCACGAGGATCTGGCCGAACATGTCCTGCATGCCGGCGCGGTTGATGCGCTCCTTGAGCGCACGCATCACGGACTTTTCGAAGCCCGAGTAGGCGTGTACGACGTACCAGCGCTTAGCCATGGTCATTTCCAGCCCAGAATGAGATCGTACATGACCCACTCGAGGCCCTTGTCCGTGAGCCACAGGAAGATCGCAATCGCGACGACGAAGGCGAACACGATCCCGGTCGTCTGCACCGTTTCCTTGCGGTTCGGCCAGACCACCTTGCGCGCCTCGACGACGGCCTCGCTCGAGAAGTTCAAGAAACGCTGACCGAGCTCGGTCTGCCAGCCGACCGCGACCGCGGCACCGACACCGGCCAGCACCATCAGCACGCGCAGCACCAGCGCAAGCTCGGAATAGAAATAAAAGCCGGCAATCCCGGCCCCGACGAGAGCGAGAGCCAGTGCAAGCTTTATTTTATCGGCCATCGACGTATTGATATCAGGAAATGGGTGGCAGGGGCAGAGGGAATCGAACCCCCAACCTTCGGTTTTGGAGACCGACGCTCTGCCAGTTGAGCTATACCCCTGCAGCAGAGACTTGGAAGACACCCTCCCGGGAAGGTGCCTGCCGATCGCGCGACTCTAGCGAAACACTGAACGCGCGATTATTCGACGATCTTGGCGACGACGCCGGCACCGACGGTGCGGCCGCCCTCGCGGATCGCAAAGCGCAGACCCTCTTCCATCGCGATCG
>DAOMOP010000244.1:0-5353 GCA_035444405.1 Rhodocyclaceae bacterium | reverse complement strand
TGGGCAGTGCGCCGATCTCGTTGATCACGTTCATCAGCACCTGGGTGCCGTACTTCGGCAGGCCCTGGCCGGTCACCGCGTTGTCGGCGAGCACCTTCTTCGCCTCGGTGGTGGCCTTCATGAAGGCGGGGAAATCCCTGATGCCGGCCACCCCGCGCGTGCCGCGCAACGCCACCGCCTTGAGGTTCTTCGAGCCCATCACCGCGCCGACCCCGGAGCGGCCGGCGGCGCGGTGCATGTCGTTGACGATGCACGCGTAGAGCACCTGGTTCTCGCCGGCCCGGCCGATCGACGAGATGCGGATGAGCGGATCCTGGTGCTGCTTCTTGATCGCCTCCTCGGTCTCCCAGCAGCTCTTGCCCCACAGCTGCGACGCGTCGCGCAGTTCGGCCTTCTCGTTCTCGACGTACAAATAGACCGGCTTCGGCGCACGGCCCTCGAAGATGATCATGTCCCAGCCGGCGAACTTCATCTCGGCGCCGAAGAAGCCGCCCGAGTTCGAACAGGCGATCGCACCGGTGAGGGGGCCCTTGGTGACGACGGTGTAACGCCCGCCGGTCGAGGCCATCGTGCCGGTCAGCGGTCCGGTGGCCATGATCATCTTGTTGTCGGGCGAGAGCGGATCGACTTTCGGGTCGATCTCCGAGACCAGATACTTGCTCGCCAGCCCGCGCGAGCCCAGATACTGGTCGGCCCACTGCATGTCGAGCGGCTCTTCGTTACAGGTGCCCTCGCTGAGGTTCACCCTCAGGATCTTGCGATTCCATCCCATGATGGTCCTCCTTACGCGGCCGCCGCCGGCGTGTGGGCCTTGGCCGCCCACGCCTGCATGCGGTCGTAGCCGGTCCAGTCGGCATCGATGTAGGTGATCGCGGCGGTCGGACAGGCGCGCGCGCAGGCCGGGTCACCGCCGCACAGGTCGCACTTCTGCACCTTGCCGGTGTCCTGGTTGAAGTTGATCGTGCCGAACGGGCAGGCGATCGTGCACACCTTGCAACCGACGCAGGTGTCGTCGAAGACGACCTTCGCCCCGGTCGCGCGGTCGATGCGGATCGCGTCGACCGGACAGGCGTTCAGGCACCACGCCTCGGTGCACTGCGTACAGGTGTAGGGCACCTTCCGGCCCTCGTGCTCGAAATTGAACACCTTGATGAGCGATCTGGCTGGATTCATGACCCCGGTGTGTTCGTACGAGCAGGCCATTTCGCACTGCAGGCATCCCGTACACTTGGCGGGATCAATGTGAAGGGATTTCCACATCGACCTTCTCCTTCAACTTTGTTTTGATTTCAGGGCAAAGCAGCAGTTCTGGTGCAAATACCATGCCGAATCGGCACGGCGGGCTGCGGTCAGCTCATCCGACCGAGTTTTCGATAAAGCGTGTTGCGGCTGACGCCGAGGCGGCGCGCCGCCGCCGAAACGTTGCCGCCCACCTCGCGCATGACCTTGGCAATCGCCTCGAGTTCGATCTGGTCGAGGCTGCGGGCAACCGGCGCTTCGGGCGCGACAGCGGGCTGCACCGGTGGCGACGCGACCGATGCGGGACGCCGCTCGGCGTAGTCGTCGCTCGGATCGGATGCGAACAGCTCTTCCGGCAGATGGACGGGCATCACCTCCGTCTCGTCGTCGTCGAGCAGCGCGACCGACACGCGGATCACGTTCTGCAGCTGGCGGATGTTCCCCGGCCACGGATAGCGCTCGAAAAAGCGCAGCACGTCCTCGCTGATCGTGATCTCCTCGCTGCGCGTGGAGGCGGCTTCGTCGGCAAGGATGTTGCGGACCAGGCTGCGGATGTCGCTGCGCTCGCGCAGCGGCGGCAGCGTGACGGTGAGGCCGTTGACGCGGTAGTACAAGTCCTCGCGGAACTCGCCGCGGCCGATCGCCTCCTTGAGCACGCGGTGCGTCGCGCATACCAGCGAGATGTCGACCGGAACCGCCTTCAGCGCCCCGACCGGCGTGACGCTGCGCTCCTGCAGCACGCGCAGCAGGCGCGCCTGCATGTTGAGCGGCATGTCGCCGATCTCGTCGAGGAACAGCGTGCCGCCGTGCGCCTGCTGGATCTTGCCGATCGAACCTTCCCGGCGCGCGCCGGTGAACGCGCCGCCGACGTAGCCGAAGAGTTCGGACTCGATCAGATTCTCGGGAATCGCCGCGCAGTTGAGCGCGACGAACGGCCCCTGCGCGCGTGGTCCGCTGTTGTGGAAGGCGCGCGCGAAAAGCTCCTTGCCGACGCCCGATTCGCCCTGGACCAGCAGCGGGATGTCCTTGCCGGCGACGCGACGTGCGCGCTCGAGCGCGCGCTGCTGGCGCTCGTCGCCGGTGGCCAGGCAGTCGAGCGTGACCTTGTCGGCCGTGCGGTCGCATGCCTTCGCCACCCCGCGCGGCGCCGCGGTGGCCGTCTCGGATTCGCCCGCGGACGTCGCGCTGCTCGGGCGGTAGCCGCGCACCTGCACGTACAGCGCGCCGCCATCGCGCAGGTCGAGCTTGATCACCGCGTTCGGCGACATCGCTGCCGCGGCGGCGCGATCGAGCACGGTGCCGAAGCGCGGCTTGAACAGGCCGGCAAAGCTGGGTGTCTCGCCGGACTTCGCGACGCTGGCGAGCCAGGCACGGGCAACCTGGTTCGCGCCGAGGATCGCGCCCTCCTCGCTGACGGCGACCAACGCCTCCTGCAGACTGCCGATGTATTCGGGCCGCACGTGAAAGGCGATCAGGATGTCCTTGGCGAACTGCGCCTCGAACAGGCGCTTCTCGAGCAACTGCACCGACAGGCGCACGAGACCCAGCGTGTGCGGCTGGTGGCTGCGGTAGTCGCCGGAAATGTCGAACACGCCGACGATGTTGCCCTGCACGTCGAAGATCGGCGAGGCCGTGCAGGTCAGAAAGCCGTTGCGCTCGAGATAATGCTCGCAGCCGAGCACTTCGACAGCCGAAGACTCCGCGATCGCCGTGCCGATCGCATTGGTGCCGCGCAGCGTCTCGCTCCAGCACGCGCCGGGCTGCAAGGCCACGCGACTGGCGCGATCGACGAAGTCCGGGTCGCCCAGGCTGTGGATGATCATGCCTTCGAGGTCGGCGAGGATGACCATGCTGCCCGAAGCGCGGATCTGCTCGAACACGTGCTCCATCACACCGCTGGCGTGGTCGAGCAGGCTCGCGCTGCGCTCGCGCGACTCCGAAAGGCGGGCGCGGCCGGCGGGGTCTACAATACGGTCACCGGCGAACTCGAGACCGATCTGCCGACAGCGCTGCCACGAGCGCAGGATGGATCGATCCAGATCGTCCTCGGGCAGGGCTCCCTCGCCGAAGAACATCCTGCGCGCGAGTGCGACACGTTGATCGCGAGCCTCCACCGTTTGAGGCAGACCTCTCATCTCCTCCTCCTCATGGCATCGCCAAGTCTGCGAAAGCCGCTCGATTTGCCGGCATTTTTCCGTTTGTGTTCCAGAAAGTAGCACCTGCCCCGCATTGAAGCAAATACCCCTCTCTGCCGCACGAAAAAGCGGAGCAAGTTCCCTGCCAGGCCGTCCGCACGAGCGCTTCGGGCCCCACTGCGACCGGCGGCGATGGCTTGCGACCGCACCCGCATTGCTGGCACAGCGCTTGCAGTAAGACGCTCATCCCGGCGCCGCCGGAACGAACAGCGGATCAACCAACCAAGAGGATGTTCAAGGTGAAGACGACAATCATCAAGGAGACGATCACCCGCAAGCTGCAGCTCGGGGCCCTCACGATCGCCCTGTCGGCCGCGGCCGGCCTCGCCATCGCGCACGGGGACGTGACGCCGCAGGCGGTCGATACCAGCACGCTGAAGCAGCTCGGCGACGAGTGGCTCGAGGTCAACCCGTACCGCGGCGATGCGGAAGCCATCCGCATCGGCGACTCGGCCTACAATCAGAACTGCGCGCGCTGCCATGGTCTGGGCGGAGTCTCGGGCGGCATCGCGCCGGACCTGCGCAAGCTGATGCCCGGCGACGATTTCGACGACGAGTTCTTCATCCAGAAGATCCGCAACGGCGTCACGCGCAACGGGGCGGTCTATATGCCGCCGTTCGAGGGCATTCTGACCCAGGAGGCCATGTGGGCCATCCGTGCCTGGCTGGAGACGGTACATGAGGAATAGACGGACACGCGGAGCCGAGCGGCGCGGCTTTCTCCTGGCGGCGGGCGCGCTGCTCGCCGCCCCGGTGCTGCCGGTGCACGCCACCGCGCAGCTCGAGCTGCAGCAACCGGGGGCGCTGCGCATCGCGGTGTATGCGGACTACCCGCCCTACTCGCTGGCCGGCACGGGCGTCGACATCGCGCTCGGCAAGGCGCTGGCGGCCCGGCTGGGCCTGAACCCGGAGATCGTCGAGTTCACCGCCGACGAGGACATGGGCGACGACCTGCGCAACATGGTGTGGCGCGGTCACTGGGGCAGTGCGCACAACATGGCGCAGCGGGTGGCCGACGTGATGCTGCACGTGCCGGTCGACCGCCACTTCGCCGCGAGCCAGCGGCGCGTCGCGATCTTCGGCCCGTACCACCTCGAGACGATGGCGCTCGCGCGCAATCCCGCCGCGGTGCCGCCACCGGCGGCATCGGCCGAGGCGAGCTTCGAGGTGTTCACGCGCGAGAAGGTCGGCGCCGAGGTCGACACGCACGCGAGCGACTTCCTGCTGCACGTGCTGAACGGCCGCCTGCGCGACAACGTCGTGCATTTCCGCAACATCCCGCTGGCCATCGAGGCGATGAAGCGTGGCGACATCAGCGCGGTGCTGGGCACCCAGACCCAGCTCGAGGGCGCGCTGAACGGCAGCGATGGCTTCGCCGTGGACCGTCTCGAAATGCGCGAGATGCGTGTATCGGCGTGGCCGCTCGGCATGGCGGTGAAGGTCGAGCACACCGCGCTCGCCGCCGCGCTCGCGGACGCACTCGCCGATCTGCAGCGCTCCGGCGAGCTCGCACGCATCTATGCCGAGCATGGTCTGACCCACCGCGTCCCCTGAACCGGGCAACCGATCGCCTCATGAAGAAAGTGCTCCGATTCGGAGCACTTTTGTTCCATTGCGCGACACGGATGCTCAAGCTGTGCGCGCGCTGCGCCGGAGCATGCCACGCTGGGGATCGTAGCCCCATGCCGCGATCAGGAAGAACGCCGCCAGGCAACCCGCGACGATGGCGAGCGAGCCGGCGGCGAGCTGACCGTAGAGGGCGAAGCGGATCGCCTCGACCGCGTGGGTGAACGGATTCCACTGTGCGACGAAGTGGATCAGCGCGGCGCCCGACTCCTCGAGCTTCCACAGCGGATAGAGGGCCGGCGAGATGAAGAACATCGGGAAGATGACGAAATTCATCGTGCCGGCGAAGTTCT
>DAOMOP010000243.1:0-5363 GCA_035444405.1 Rhodocyclaceae bacterium | reverse complement strand
CCCTGTGGATCGCCCTCGACGCGCTCGCGCACGCCGGCCTGCCGAGCCCGGTGCGCCGAATTCTTGGCGCGCTCGCGCCGGCCGACGGTGCTCAGTCCGGCGCCGACGACGCGCGCAGCGCGCGCCCGAGCAGTTCGAGACGCGCGCGCGCGTCGTCGAGCTCGAGCAGGCGCTGACGCGCCGAGGCTGCGAGCGGCAGCAGCCGACCCGCGTCAGCCATCGCCGCTGCCTCCGGCGCCGTGGCCGCGCGCGCTGCCCCAGCGTGCCATCAGGCGATGTGGCACGCGCAGCTGGTCGAGCACGCGCGCAACGACGAAATCGACCATGTCGTCGACCGTCTGCGGATGCGTGTAGAAGCCCGGGCTGGGCGGCAGGATCACGACACCGAGGCGCGCGAGCTTGAGCATGTTCTCGAGGTGGATGGCCGAGAACGGCGTCTCGCGCGGCACCAGCACCAGCTTGCGCCCTTCCTTGATGGCGACGTCGGCGGCGCGCTCGATCAGGTTCTGCGACAGGCCGGCGGCGATCGCGGCGAGCGTGCCCATCGTGCACGGGCACACCACCATCGCGTCGGCCGGATTCGAACCGGAGGCGAGCGGTGCGAACCATTCCTCGCGGCCGAACACCTGCAGCTGTCCGTCGCCTGCCGAGAAACGCGCCTCGAGCACCGCCTGCACCTCGGCCGCGCGCGACGGCAGGTTGAGCGCCATCTCCTGGCGCGCGACGATCTGCGCGACCTGCGAATAGAGCAGCCAGACGCGGCAGCCGGCACCGAGCAGGCACTCGACCAGCCGCATCCCGTAAGGCATGCCCGACGCACCGGTCAGGGCGACGGCGATGGTCTGCGCTTCGTTTCGCATGGCAGGCGTGACTCCTCGACAAAGGGGGCGGCGATTTGCCGACGTGCAGGTGCGGGACGCAGACGCCGCGGCGCCCGCCGGTGAGGCGGCGCGGCGGCGCGGCGGCGTGCCGCCTCAGTATCGCCGCAATGCCGATCTCGCGCAAAACATCGGCGCGCGCCGGCCAACGCGCCCGGACGGGCGCCAAGCATGCCCGCCGTGATGCCGGGCACCGGCCGGCCTCCTCCACCGCGATGCGCATGTCTTCCGATTGCGCTGGCCGCCGCACCCATCGAGCAAGTATCATCGGTGGTTCATCGGTTCGAATGGAGCTGGCATGGCAAGCTGGGGCCTGGGACTGCGGGCGAAGTCGATGCTCGCGCTCGCACTCGCGTGCGTACTGGCACTCGTGCCGGCCGGCGTCATCGGCTGGCTGGCGCTCGACGGCGTGCGCAGCCATTTCGGTGAAGCCTATGCGCGCAATCTCACGCTGCTCAAGCGCCAGAGCATCGTCGCGCCGGTGTCGCGCGACCTCGCGCTGTCGCGGCGGCTCGCCGGCTCCGAAGTGACGCGCCGCTGGCTGCTCGACGAGAACGACGGCGACCAGCGCACCCTGTTCTTCCGCGAGGCCGAAGGCTACCGGCGCGATTTCCGCGACGGCTCCTACTTCGTCATCAGCGCGCTCAACGGCCACTACTACTTCAACGATGGGAACAAGCCGTTCAGCGACGCACCCCGCTACACGCTGGACCGGACCGACGAGGCCGACGCGTGGTTCTTCAACACGATGGCCCACACCACCGACTACAACATCAACGTCAATCACGACACCAGCCTCGGCACCACCCGTGTCTGGCTCAACGTGATCGTGCGCGACGGCGAGCGGCGCATCGGCCTGGCCGGCACCGGCCTCGATCTGGACGCCTTTCTGCATGACTTCATCAGCATCGACGAGCCGGGCGTGATCCCGATGCTGATCGGCGCGGACGGCGCGATCCAGGCCCACCCGGACGCGCAGCTGATCGCCTTCGGCTCGGCCACCGGGGCGGCGACCCGCACGCGCACGCTGGGGGCCCTGCTGGCCGACGATGCCGAGCGCGCCGCGCTCGCCGACGCGATGCGCCGCGCCGCCGCCGCGCCCGGCGAAGTCACGCTGCTGCGCGCGACGCTCGACGGGCGCGAACAGCTGCTCGCGCTGTCACACATTCCGGAGCTGACCTGGCACGTCGTCACCGCCGTCGACCTGAACGCCGCCCACGTCGTCGAGCAGCGCTGGGCGCGTGCCGCGGTCGCCGCGGTCGCGGCGCTGCTCACAGTGCTGCTGGCGGCCTTCGGCTACGCGGTCGACCAGCTCGTCTTGCGGCCGCTGCGCCGGCTGCAGCAATCGGCGACGGCGATCTCGCAAGGCGACTATCGGGTCGAGCTGCCGGCCGCCGGCAGCGACGAGATCGGCGACCTCAGCCGCGCGTTCGGCACGATGGCCGACAAGGTCCACCGTCATACCGAGGAACTCGAGGAACGCGTGCGCGAGCGCACCTGCGAGCTCGAGCACACCAATCGCGAGATCGTCGCCGCACACCGGCAGATCGCCGACTCGATCGGCTACGCGAGCCTGATCCAGCGCGCGATCCTGCCCGACGGCCAGATGACGCAACGGCTCGGCCCGCGCCATTTCGTGCTGTGGCGCCCGCGCGACACCGTCGGCGGCGATTTCTACCTCTTCCGCGCCGACGGCGAGCGCTTCCTGATCGGCGTCGTCGACTGTGCCGGACACGGCGTGCCCGGGGCGCTGATGACGATGCTCGCGCGCGCCGCCTTCGATCAGGCCATCAACGAGGTCGGCATCGACTCGCCGGCAGCGATCCTCACCACCACCGACGCGGCGATGCGGGCGATGCTGCGCGACTGCGAGCTGCCGCGCGGGATCGCCACCAACATGGATGCCGGCATCGCGTGCATCGACCGCGCCCGGCGGCAACTGCGCTACGCCGGCGCGCGCATTGCGCTGTACCGCAGCGACGGCGACACGCTGGAGGTGATCAAGGGCGCACGGCGCGCACTCGCCGACCGCCGCGTCGGCACCTACGTCGACGAGACGCTCGTGCTCGATCCCCGCCACACCTGGTATCTGGCCACCGACGGCTTCCTCGACCAGGCCGGCGGGGAGCAGGGCTTCAGCTTCGGCAACACGCGCTTCGCCGCGCTGCTGCGCGCACACGCGCGGCTGCCGATGGCCGAGCAGGCCGCCGCGCTCGACCGCGCCCTCGACGCATATCGCGGCAGCCACTCGCAGCGCGACGACGTGACGATTCTTTCCTTCTGCTTCGATGGAGACGAGACCCCGTGAGGATGATCGACCTATTCGCCCTGCGCGAGCAGTTCAGCCGCGGCCGCATCCTGCTGTGCTTCAACGGGCCGATCTCGCGCAGCCTGATCGAGGAGATCGGCAATGCGCTGAGAAACTATCTCGATGCCGACCGGGCCCAGCCCGGTGCGGCGATGGACGTGTTCAGCATCTATATCGAGCTCACGCAGAACATCCGGCACTACGCCAACAGCCGCGGCTACGGCGACACGGACGGGGCGGCGACGGTGGTCGTCGCCCGCGACGAAGAGGGCCGCTACATCGTGATGGCCGGCAACGTCGTCGAGCGCAGCGACGGCGAGGCCCTGATCGAGCGTGTTAACATGCTCGCCGGCATGGACAAGGCTGCACTGAAGGCCGCCTACAAGACGCAGCTGCGCGCGCCGCGCGACCCGGCCAGCCGGTCCGGCGCCGGGCTCGGGCTGATCGACGTCGCACGCAAGGCGGCGCAGCCCCTCGCTGCCACCCTGTCCGAAGTGGGAGCGTCGCGCGCATTCTTCAGCCTGCGCGCGGTCATCTGAACCGAATCGAAGTCCGTACGATGAACGATCTGAGCATAGCCGGCACCCAATCGACCCCCGCCGTCTCGGGCTGCTGGGAAGCCGGCACACTGAGCATGAGCGGGGACTCCTACCCGGAGAACTCGTTCGAGTTCTTCGGCGACGTGATCGGCTGGGTCGAGCGCTTCCTGGCCGAGTCCGAGCGGCCACTGACGCTGGACCTGCGCCTCGCCTACATGAACACGAGCAGCGTCAAGGCGATGATGGACATCTTCGACCTGCTCGGAGAAGCCCACCAGCGCGGGCGCAGCGTCGCCGTCAACTGGTTCTACGACGCGCGCAACGAACGCGTCGCCGAGCTCGCCGACGAGTTTCGCGAGGACTGCGAGTTTCCGTTCGCCATCACCGCCGATGCACGCTGAACACCCTGCCGGCCCGTCGCCCGCCGATGCGCTCGAGGAACGCATCGCGGCACTGCTCGCCGACCCTGCGCATCGCGACAATCCGCTGCGGGCAGCGCTCGCCGAGCTGTTCGAGCAGAGCGAGGCACAGCGCGAACGGCTCGAGCGACTGATCCGCATCGCCGACGGCTTTCACATACTCGAACGCTCGAACCGGCTGAGTCTCGCCGACGAGTACGACCGTCAGCTGCGCCGCATCGAGAAGATCGTGCGCATCTCCGACCGCTACCAGCAAAGCCTGCGCGAGCTGAGCGAATCGCTCAAGGATGCGGCCCTGCGCGATCCGCTGACCGGTCTCGGCAACCGTCGCTTCCTGATGGAGCGCATGAAGGAAGAGACCGAACGCTGCGCGCGCAGCGGCACCGGCTATACGCTGGCGATCGCCGACGTCGACCACTTCAAGACGATCAACGATCGCTTCGGCCACGAAGCCGGCGACGCGGCACTGTCGCGCATCGCCGACGCCATCCGCGCCAATGTGCGCGACTACGACCTGTGCGGCCGCTGGGGTGGGGAGGAGTTCCTGATCATGCTGCCCGCAACCGACCTCGACACCGCGGTCGGCATCGTCGAACGCGTGCGGCACGCGATCGCGGCCGTCACCTCGCCGGGCGGGGACGGCGTCGCGCCGCTGTCGGCCAGCTTCGGACTGACCGCCTACCGCGCCGGCGAGCCGTACTCCACGACGCTGAACCGCGCCGACCGCGCGCTCTTCGCCGCCAAGGCCAAGGGCCGCAACCGCTGCGACTGCATCTGATGCGCGCGGCCGGGCGGCGCGCTCAAGCGCCGATCAGCGCGGCACTGGGCGGCTGCGCGCAGGCGGCGCGATACTCGAGCGCGAGCCGCGCGACCAGCTCGGCCACCGGCACGATATCGTGGATGGTCGCGACGCCGTGCCCGGCGCTCCACACGTCGCGCCACGCGCGCGCCTCGTCGGCGATGCTGTGCAGCCTGCCCTTGCCGACACCCATCGCCAGCGCTTCGCGCGCGAAGCCGGCCTTCTCGAGACTCGGCCACATGAAGTTCGCGTTGGTGCCGGAAATCGCGTCGGTGTAGACGATGTCGTCGACGCGGCAATCGACCAGCATGCGCTTGTACGCGTCCTGGGCCAGCGACTCGGTGGTGGCGATGAAACGCGTGCCCATGTAGGCGAAGTCGGCACCCACGATCTCGGCCGCGCGCAGGCTCGCGCCGTCCG
>DAOMOP010000242.1:0-5497 GCA_035444405.1 Rhodocyclaceae bacterium | reverse complement strand
TGCGCCGGCAGGCATGCAGGAAGTGGTTGCCCCCGATCGAATAGCCGTCGCCGTCGCCGCCGGCCACCAGCACCGTGAGGTCCGGACGCGCCACTTTCAGGCCGGTGGCCGCCGCGAGCGAGCGCCCGTGCACGCCGCCGAGTGCTGCGCGCGCATAGGTCGCGGCACTGCCCAGGCAGGCGGGCACGTCGATGCCGGCCACCGCGAGCACGGCGATGCGGCCACCGCCGGTCCTGGCGATCCTGAGCGTGTCGCCCGGCTGCAGCAGGTGGCTGCGCCACGCCGCGGCGGCACGCCGCTCCCCCGCGGCGACGATCTCGAGCTCGGCATCGCCGGCGACCGCGACGCGCAGCGCGGCATCGACCGCGGCGAACTGCTGGCCGCCGTCGAAGGCCTCGATGACCGGCGCCGCATCGTCGTTGCCGACCAGGCGGTTGGCGATGCGCATCAGCGCCGGATCGAGCACGCCCGCCCACGGCACGCCGATGCGCCGAAAGCCGACGCGGCCGGCGTCCTGGATCGACGCGTAGGCGCCGGCGGCGCGCACGGCCAGCGCGGCGCGGGGTGCAGGCGGAGTGGTCACGCTCACTGCACTGCCCTCCTTACGTTGCACGACGGAGGGTCGGCCTTGCACAGCCGACCCATTCCGCAGGCGCGACGCAGTGCTCGGCGGGGCTCCTGCACCACCGTGAGCGCCCCCTTCGCGCGGCCGGGCGCGGTGCTCACGGCCGTCCTCCGCCGTCGTCCACGAGGGTGGCCGGATCGAGCTCGCCGCTTGCGAGCGCGGCAGCGATGCGCGCGTATTCGGACCGCTGCACCGGCGCAAAACGCACGCGGTCACCGGCCTGCAGCAGCGCCGGCGCGCTGCGCCGGGCATCGAACAGCGGCACCGGGCAGCGCGCGAGCAGGTGCCAGCCGCCGGGGCTCTCCCACGGATAGATCGCGGTCAGCCCGGTCGCGATCGCGACGCTGCCGGCCGGCACGCGCACGCGCGGCTCGGCGCGGCGCGGCAGCGCGAGCGCGGGCGCCACATCGCCCATGAACGGAAAGCCGGGCAGAAAGCCGAGCATGTAGACCACGTATTCGCCGTCCGTGTGCAGCGCGACGACGTCGTCGCGGCTGCAGCCGACGGTTCGTGCAACCTCGTCGAGATCGGGGCCGAACTCGTCGTCGTAGCAGGCGGGCAGCCGCCAGTGGCGCACCGGCGCGGCGTCGGCCGCGCCGGTCGCACCGATGAGCGGGGTGATCGCGGCGAGGAGCTCGGTCCGCGTGGTGCGCACGGGATCGTAGAGCACCGTCAGCGAGCGGAAGGTCGGCACGGTCTCGATCAGGCCGGCGAGCGCGCCACCCGCGCGCGCGCGCGCGATGGCCGCATCGAGCACGCGCACGCGCTCCTGCAGCGCGGGGTCGATCGCGTCGCCGAACTCGACCGTGAAGGCCGCATCGCCGCAGTCGAGGATGCGGAACAGGGGTTCAGCGTCCATGGGTCTCACTCTCCGAGCGGGTGCTCACGCCGCGCTCGTCGAGGCGGCCCGCGCCGCCTGGTCGTAGCGGCCCGACAGCGTGCGCAGCAGCCGAGCGAGCTCGCCGATCTGCGCGTTCTCCGCGTCGGCACCCGAGAACCCCGGCATCAGGCAATCCTCGCGGATCTGCCGATAGCGCTCGCATACCGCGTCCCCTTCGGCGGTGGTGGAATAAAAGGCCTCCTTGCCACGGCGCACGCTGGTGACCAGACCGAGTCCGGCGAGCTTTTTCAGCGAATAGTTTACGACGTGCGCATCTTCTATATTGAGGACAAAGCAGATGTCGGACAAGCGCTTCTCGGTCTTGCGATGGGCGACGTGGTGCAGCACCAGCACGTCGGTGGGCGCCATGTCCTTGACGCCGGCAGCGGTCATGCAGCGCATCATCCAGCGCGCGAAGCCGTGCCAGGCGATGATCAGCCCGAACTCGAACTCGGACAGCTCCGGGCTCTTGGGCGAGACGAGATGCTGGGACGACACGATTCTTCCATCTGTTGCAGTGCGGGCACCGGTATTGTCTGTGGCCATCTCTCCACCTTTATATCTACGTTTTCTTGACAAAGTATAAATGAAACACCAGAATTTTATCAACGACCTGATTGCCTGGAGACGGCGAGGTCGCCGGCACGCGGGCTGCGCGTGCCGCATTCCAACGAGGAGATCACCATGAGCTTGACAAGCATCCTGCGCAACATCGGCGCCACCGTCGGCACCGCGCTGCTTGCCGCCGCGCCGGCCGTCGCACAAACGACCTGGGACATGCCCACCCCCTATCCAGCGACCAACTTCCACACCGAGAACATCCAGCAGTTCGCCGCCGACGTGGCCGCCGCGACCGACGGCAAGCTCAGGATCACCGTGCATCCGGGCGGCTCGCTGTTCAAGGCCAACGAGATCCGCCGCGCCGTGCAGACCGGTCAGGCGCAGATCGGCGAGGTGATCATTTCCGGGATGGCCAACGAGGATCCGTTCTTCGCGCTCGACAACGTGCCCTTCCTCGCCACCAGCTACGCCGACGCGAAGGCCTTGTGGGACGTCTCGCGCAGCGCGGTCGAGGAGCGCCTCGCCAGGGTCGGCCTGACCATGCTGTTCTCGGTGCCGTGGCAGCCGCAGGGCATCTACTCGACGAGCCAGATCACCGGCGTGAGCGACCTGCGCGGCATGAAGATCCGCTCCTACAGCCCGACCGTCGCGCGCATGATCGAGCTGATGGGCGCACAGCCGGTGACCGTGCAGGCCGCCGACCTCACCCAGGCGCTCGCGACCGGCATGGTGTCGGCCAATCTCACCTCGTCGGCGACCGGCTACGACTCGAAGAGCTGGGAGCAGCTGTCGTGGTACGCGGACGTGCGCGCGTGGCTGCCGAAGAACGTCGTGTTCGTGCGCACGCGCGACTTCAACGCGCTCGACGCCGCGAGCCGCGAGGCGCTGCTCAAGGCCGCCGCCGAGGCCGAGGCACGCGGCTGGGCGCTGTCCGAGGAGAAGAACGACTGGTATCTCGAGCAGCTGCGCGCCCACGGCATGAACGTCGTCGCGCCGTCACCGGAGTTCGAGGCCGAGCTGCGCGAGATCGGCGAGGCCATGACCGAGGAATGGCTGAAGAGCGTCGGCGCCGACGGTGCGAAGGTGCTCGAGGCGTACCGCGCCGCACGGCCGTAAGCGGCGCCGAACGACACGCCGGCACACATCGTGCCGGCTGACACCCCCAGGCGCCGGCCCATCGACCGCTGCGACGGCGAGTGCGCCGGCGCCATTGCCTATACGGACACTCCGATGAGAGCCGTACTCAATCTGCTGTACCGCAGCACCGGCGCCCTCGCCGCGCTCGGCATGGTCGGCACGCTGCTGTTCGTCGCCACCGGCATCGTCACGCGGCCGCTCGGCCTGTACGTGCGCGGCACCGACGCCTACGCCGGCTACACGATGGCCGCGTGCGGCTTTCTCGCGCTCGCCTACACCTACAAGCACGGCGAGCATATCCGCGTGAGCCTGGTGCTCGACCGCCTCGGCGCGCGCGCGCGCACGATCGCCGAGTGGTTTGCGCTGCTCGTCGCGGCCATCGTGGTCGGCATGCTCGCGTGGTACAGCGTGCGGCTGGCGTGGTTCTCGTGGCAGTTCGGCGATCGTTCGCAGGGCATCGACGCGACGCCGCTGTGGATTCCGCAACTGCTGCTGGTGGTCGGCTCGACCACCTTCTTCATCGCGCTGATCGACGACATCGTGATGCGCGCCCTCGGTCGCGAACCGGTGCGCCTGGCTGTCCACAGTCAGGAGCCGCACCGCATGGAATAAGGAGCGCACCCCATGGACATCATGGTCGCACTCGTGCTGATCGCCGCGATGCTGGTGATGCTCGCCGGCGGCGTGTGGATCGGCCTCGCGCTGATCGCGGTGGGCGTGCTCGGCATGCTCGGCTTCACCAGCCGCGCGCCCGGCGACGGCCTGGCCCTGAGCGTCTGGGGCATGGGCTCGAGCTGGACGCTCACCGCCCTGCCGCTGTTCCTGTGGATGGGCGAGATCCTGTTCCGCACGCGCCTGTCCGAGGACATGTTCAAGGGGCTGGCGCCGTGGCTGGAACGGCTGCCGGGGCGCCTGCTCCACACCAACATCATCGGCTGCACGCTGTTCGCCGCCGTGTCCGGCTCGTCGGCGGCGACCTGCGCGACGATCGGCAAGATCAACCTGCCCGAGCTCAGCCGCCGCGGCTATCCGGAATCGATGGTGATCGGCACGCTCGCCGGCGCCGGCACGCTGGGGCTGCTGATTCCACCGTCGATCATCATGATCGTGTATGGCGTGGCCGCCGACGTGTCGATCGCACGGCTGTTCATCGGCGGCGTGCTGCCCGGCATCCTGCTCGCGACGCTGTTCATGGGCTGGGTCGTGGTCTGGGCGCTGATGAACGGCGAGCGCATCCCGTCCGCGCAGACGCGCCTGTCGCTGGCCGACAAGCTGCGCGCCTCGCACAACCTGATTCCGGTGGTGGCGCTGATCGGCGCGGTGCTCGGCGGCATCTACAGCGGCATCGCCACCCCGACCGAGGCCGCCGCGCTCGGCGTGATCGGCGCGCTGGGGATCGCCGCTTCGCAGCGCGCGCTGAGCTGGCAGACCTTTGTCGCCAGCCTGATGGGGGCGACGCGGCTCTATTGCATGATCGGGCTGATCCTGGCCGGCTCGGCCTTTCTGACGCTGGCGATGGGTTACATCGGCCTGCCGCGCCATCTGGCCGGCTGGATCACCGACCTCGGCCTGTCGCCGGCGATGCTGCTGGTGGCGCTGACGCTGTTCTTCATCCTGCTCGGCTGCTTTCTCGACGCGATCTCGATCGTCGTGCTGACGATCGCGGTGCTGATGCCGACCATCCACGCGGTCGGCATCGATCCGCTGTGGTTCGGCATCTTCGTCGTCGTGGTCGTCGAGATGGCGCAGATCACGCCGCCGGTGGGCTTCAACCTGTTCGTGCTGCAGGGCATCACCGGGCGCGAGATCACCCGCGTGGCATGGTACGCGCTGCCGTACTTCGTGCTGATGTGCTTCGCGATAGTGCTGCTCTACCTGTTCCCCGGCATCGTCACCTGGCTGCCCGGGCACATGATGGGTTAGATCGATCGGCCCGCCCCGCGCACCGGCGCGCCGACCGGCGGCAATCTCCGCGTCGGCATGGCCGACGTCCAGACTCACGGGTAGCGGCATCGTCGCACCAACGCCGGTGCGCGGTCTCAGCTCCCGACGATCTCGTCGACGACGATCCAGCCCGCCGTCGCGGCGAGCAGCGCCGCCATCGTGTAGTTGAACAGCATCAGCGCGGCGGGTGAGTCCATCCAGTTGCGCAACCGGTCGCCGGCGAGCGCCCACAGCGCGATGCACGGCAGGTTGATCGCTGCGCAGACCAGTGCGAGCGAGGCCGCCGCGCCCCAGCCGGCGCCGCGCGGCAGGAACAGCAGCGCGACGTTGAGCACCATCATCCAGGCCTT
>DAOMOP010000241.1:0-5577 GCA_035444405.1 Rhodocyclaceae bacterium | reverse complement strand
CCGGCGTCATCGAGGCCTTCCGCGACATCTGCCGCAGCGCCGGGCGCGACTGGGAGCAGTTGCGGCCGCAGCTCCTCGCTGCCGGGCGGCTGCATATCGAGACGTACTGACGGCGGACTTCGCCGGGCGGTGATGCGCATCCGCCACGCGGGCGCGCTCCACCGGGCCGTCGGGCTCGCGCACAGTACCGACCGGCCTACAGCCTGCCTTTCGATCGTGCCGGCACCGGGCTCGCCTGCCGCGAGCGCGACGGCCGCATCACGCTGCGGGCGCGCGAGAGAAGACGCCGTCCCTGCCCGCTCAGCATTGAATTCACGCCCTCCGGCATAGTCCAACAGCAACGATAAGCCGCCCGGCGGGCGCGACCTCGGCCGGTACGCGGTGGCGGGGCGCGATCATGCGCGGCAGCAACGTCCGGTGACGGGAACGCGGCAGGCGTGAGGATTCATCAAGGTGTCGATGCGACGATCTGAAGGCGACCGCGCCACGGCCTGCGAACGACGGCAACGCCCGCGACGGGCATTGAAATGGTCGCTGTATGCGCTCGCGCTGATCGGGGTGGCGGCCGCTGCCGTTGCCATCGCAGTCGAGTTGCGCACCTCGGCCCTGCAGGCGCGCCATGCGGTGCGGCTTGCGACCAGTCTCGACTACGCGCTCGCCAGCGGGCCGAGCGACGCGATCCGCTTTCCGCATCACGGACCGTTCGACGAGCGGCTCGGCTACGCGCAGCTGCCGCGCTTTGCCGCGCGGCTCGGCGCGCGCGGCTTCGCGATCGAGCGCCAGGTGCGCTTCTCGCCGCAATTGCTTGCCTATACCGAGCTCGGCCTGTTCCCGCCGTATCGCGAGAAAACGCACGCGGGCCTGCACATCGACGCCGACCGCGGCGAGCCCTTGTACCGCTTCGGCTACCCGCAGCACGGCTACGCCGCGTTCGGCGACATCCCGCCGGTGGTCGTCGCCGCACTGTTGTTCATCGAGAATCGCGGCCTGCTCGACACGGATCGCCCGAAGCTGAATCCGGCCGTCGACTGGCCGCGCTTCACGAAAGCGAGCTTCGCGCAGCTCGCCCGCCTCGCCGGTGCCGAGCTCGACGCACCCGGCGCGAGCACGCTCGCGACACAGATCGAGAAGTATCGGCACTCGCCACACGGCCTCACGCACTCGCCGCAAGAGAAGCTGCGCCAGATGATCTCGGCGAGCGTGCGCGCCTATCGCCACGGACCCGCGACGCTCGCCGCGCGCGAGGCGCTGGTACGCGACTACCTGAACAGCGTGCCGCTGTCGGCCGCCCCCGGCTACGGCGAGGTGCATGGCCTCGGCGACGGCCTGTGGGTGTGGTTCGGCGCCGACGTCACGCGCGTCAACGCACTGCTCGCGACGCTGCCACACGCAAGCACGCCCGCCGACGCCGCAGCCCCGCCCGCCGACGCCGCGCGCGAGAACGGCCGGTTGCAAGCAGTGCGCCACGACGACGGCCCGACGGCGGCCGCAAGCCGCGCGCCGTCCGTCCCCGCCCCCGAGGAGGGCGCCCATGAGCTCCGCGAAGACGCCGACGCACGGCTCGCCGAACAGGGGCTGGCGTTGCGCCAGGTGTTGTCGCTGCTGATCGCGCAGCGCCGTCCGTCCTATCTGCTCGGCAGCGGGCGCGGTGAACTCGCACGCCTGACCGACAGTCATCTGCGCGTGCTCGCGAACGCCGGCCTGATCGATGCGCCGCTGCGCGACGCCGCGCTCGCCGCCCGCACCGAGTTCCGCGACGCGTGGGGCATTCCGGCACGGGTCGCGCTCGACCCCGACAAGGGCGCGACGATGCTGCGCAACCGGCTGGCGGGCATGCTCGGCGTGTCGCTGTACGAACTCGACCGCCTCGACCTGCACGTCACGGCAAGCCTCGAGCGCGAGCTGCAGCAGGCCGTCAGCGCACATCTGCATCGTCTCGCCGACGTCGATTTCGCACGCCGGGCGGGCATCGTCGGCGAGCGGCTGCTGTCGCCGGCGCGGGTCGCCGACGTGCACTACAGCTTCACGCTGTTCGAGGCCACCCCCGGCGGCAACCGCGTGCGCGTGCAGACCGACACCACCGCGCAGCCGCTCGACATCAACGAGGGCAGCAAGCTCGAACTCGGCTCGACCGCGAAGCTGCGCGTGCTCGCGACCTACCTCGAGATCGTCGCCGAACTGCATGCGCGCCACGCCGACAAGTCGGTCGAGGCGCTGCGCGCGACCCCGGTCGACCGCCAGGACGTGCTGAGCCGCTGGGCGCTCGACTACCTGATCGCCGCGCCCGACCGCAGCCTGCCGGCGATGCTCGACGCCGCGCTCGAGCGGCGCTATTCGGCGGGCACCGCCGAAGCCTTCTTCACCGGCGGCGGGCTGCATCGCTTCAGCAACTTCCGCGCCGAGGACGGCGGCCGTCACCCGAGCGTGCGCGAGGCGCTGCAGGCGTCGATCAACCTGCCGTTCGTGCGCCTGCTGCGCGACGTCGTGCGTCACACGATGTACGCCGTGCCGGGCAGCACCGCCAAGCTGCTCGAGGACGGCGACGACGCGCGGCGTGCCGACTATCTCGCGCGCTTCGCCGACCGCGAGGGACGCGCCTTTCTGCTGCGCTTCTGGCGCAAATACCAGGGGCTCGCGCCCGAAGAGATGCAGGCGACGCTGCTCGACGGCCTGCGCCCGACTCCCGAGCGCGTCGCGGCGGTGTTCCGCTATCTCAACCCCGAGGCCGATCGCGACGCCTTCGCGGCCTACCTGCGCGAACGCCTGCCGGACCAGCGTCTGGCGCCGTCGCGCGTGGCCGCACTGTACGAACGCCACGCGCCGGGCAACTTCGACCTGCCCGACCAAGGCTACATCGCGCGCGTGCACCCGCTCGAGCTGTGGCTGGTCGGCTACCTGTGCGCGCATCCGCAGGCGAGCTTTGCCGATGTCGTCGCCGCCAGCGAAGCCGAGCGCCAGCAGGTGTATCGCTGGCTGTTCCGCACGCGGGCGAAAAGCGCCCAGGACCGCCGCATCTACACGATTCTCGAGGTCGAGGCCTTTCTCGACATCCACCGGCGCTGGGCGCGCCTCGGCTACCCGTTCCACAAGCTCGTGCCGTCGCTCGCGACCGCGCTCGGCAGCTCCGGCGACCGCCCGGCCGCGCTCGCCGAGCTGATGGGCATCATTGCCAACGATGGCGTGTGGCGGCCGAGCGTGCGCATCGAGCGGCTCGAGTTCGCCGCCGGCACGCCGTACCACACGGTGTTCGCGCACACGCCCGACGCCGGTGTGCGCGTGATGGCGCCGGAAGTGGCCGCGGCGCTGCGCGACGCGCTGTCCGACGTCGTCGAAGGCGGCACCGCGCGACGGCTCGCCGGCGCGTTGCGTGGCAGCGACGGCAGCGTCGTCGCGGTCGGCGGCAAGACCGGCACCGGCGACAACCGCATCGTGCTGCGCCCGCGCGGTCAGCCGCGCAGCACGATCGCGATGAACCGCACCGCGACCTTCGTGTTCCAGCTCGGCCCGCGGCACTTCGGCACACTCACCGCGTGGGTCACCGGGCCCGACGCCGCGAGCTTCCGCTTCACGTCGGCGCTGCCGGTGCAGATCCTGAAGTCGATGGGGCCGATCCTGATTCCGTACGTCGAGGCGGCGGAGCTGCGTGATCGCGCGCACGAACCCGGCGCGCTGCCCGTCGAAGCCACGGATAGCGATTTCGATGGACGCGCGCACGACATCGGCACGCCGGTGCCCGACCTCGATCTGACCGGCGCCGATCTCGAAGCACGCCGCACGCACTCCGCCGCGGGCGAAGCGCCGCGCCGGTCAATCGCTTCGCGCGACGAGACCGAGCCGGCCGACCACGAGGCGCGCCGCCTGCATCCGGTCGGCGCGCCGCCGGGCGCGGGCGGGTGACGCAAGCGCTGCCCGCCGCTGCGTCGCACCCACCGCGCGCGGCCGGCATCGTCAACGGCCGATCGATCGTGCCGACAGCGCCGCGAGGATCTGGTTGCCGAGGTCGCGCTGGCGCTTGATCGCTTCGGTGATCTGCGTGACGACCTCGACACGTTTTTTCGCGCCGGCCTGGATCTCCGCCATCGCCGCCTGGGCCTGGGCGGCGACCCCGCGCCCGGCCTCGACCGTCGAGCCGGTCACCTGGATCGCTTCCGAGGCGTCGCGCGACGTGCCCTGCAGATCCTTGGCGATCTGGCCGATCTGATTGCTCGCGGTCCGGGCCTGATCGGCCAGCTTGCGCACCTCGTCGGCGACGACGGCGAAGCCGCGCCCCGCCTCGCCGGCGCGCGCGGCCTCGATCGCGGCGTTCAGCGCGAGCAGGTTGGTCTGCTCGGAGATTTGCGTGATCGTCTGCACCATGTCGGTGATCCGGCTGGACTGGCTGCCGAGCGATGCGAGGTCGTCCTGCGCGCGTTTCAGGCTGCTGCCGAGCTTTTCGATCTCGGCCCCGGCCTTGACCATGAATTCACGGCCTGCCGAAACCTTCTCGCCGCTCGCCTTCGCCAGCACGTTTGCCGTGCCCATGTCGGCCAGCGCCTGCTCGACGACCGCGATCAGATCGCCGGTGAGGCTGCTCGCCGTGCCGACCGCCTCCTCGAGACCGTTCAGCCGCGCACTGGCCGCCGAATCGGCGGCGACGACCGGCACCGCCTCGCGCTGCCGCAGGCGCTCGCGCAGTTCGGCGGCTTCGGCGCGGGCTTCGGCGAGCGCCTGGCCGAGCGACTGCGCCTCGCCCGGGGGCAGCCAGGATTTCAGCGTGGTCCACTGCATCACCGCCGCACCGAGCGCCAGCGCGGCCGCCAGCCCCGCACAAAGCCAGGCCGCCGGAGGCGTCAAAATGGCGGCCGCGACGGCAGACAGGGCGGCCAGCAGGCACATCAACGGGGGCGCGGTCGGGCGCGTCTTTGCGGTCATGATTGTCCTCCTCGGAATCGGCGGCTGCCGACGATGCAGTGCGAATCGTTGCTCTTGTTGTCAACGGCATGATGCCGGGCGCACTTGACGATCACCGTGCGCTTTTTTTGTCGGAAGACGAGCGGGACTCTTTCACCGCCAACGGCCCGGCGGGCCGGATCGGCCCCGGCCCGTGTGAAGGCGTAATCGCGCCCGCCGTGCCGACGACCTGCGGACGCGCGGAGCCGTCAGCCGTCCGCGAGCGTGAACGCCTCCTTTGGATTGCCGCAGTCCGGGCACACCCAGTCGGCGGGCACGTCCTCCCAGGCCGTTCCGGGTGCGATGCCGTCGTCGGGCAAGCCTTCGGCTTCGTCATAGGGGAAGAAGCAGGCGCTGCATTGATACTTGGCCATGATCGTGGTCCTTGTCTCTGTGGTTGGGGGTTGGGGTCGTTGTTTATGGTGTCGTTGTCGTGCCGAGGTCGAACGGCCGCGAGACGGCGCGGCCGCGCCGCTCGCACGGCGCCGGCGCACGCGTTGCGTTCAGTCTAGACGCCGAGATGCTGCTGCACGAGCTCGGGATTGTTGCGCACCTCTTCGCTCGGCCCGTCGAAGACGACGCGGCCCTTGACCAGGATCATCGAGCGGTCGGTCAGCGCGGTCACCGCGGCGTGGTTCTTGTCGACCA
>DAOMOP010000240.1:3317-5630 GCA_035444405.1 Rhodocyclaceae bacterium | reverse complement strand
GCCAGCACGCTGGCGATCCTCGCCGGCAGCGGCGTGCCGCTGCTCGCCGCGCTCGAGGCCGGCGCGCAAGTGATCGCGCGCGTGCCGCTGCGCGAAGCGGTGCGCGACGCCGCCGCCAAGGTGCGCGAAGGCCAGAGCCTGGCGCGCGCGCTGGCCGCGACGCGCGCGTTCCCGCCGCTGCTCGTGCACATGATCGCCAACGGCGAGGCCACCGGCCGGCTCGACGCGCTGCTGGAGCGCGCCGCGCGGCTGCAGCAGCAGGAGCTCGAGAACCGCACCGCGACGCTGACGACGCTGCTCGAGCCGGTGCTGCTGCTGGCGATGGGCGCGCTGGTGCTCGTCATCGTACTCGCCGTCATGCAGCCGATCATCGAAATCAACACGCTGTTGAGGTAATCCGCCCATGCCGTTTCAGACCAGCTTCAGCCATCCGCCCCGCCCGGGCCGTGTCGCCGATGGCGTCCGTGACGGCGCCGGCCGTCGCACCGTCACGGCCGGCGTGCCCGCGTCCGCCGGCCGCCACGCGCGTAGGCACCATGCACACCCGCGCCATGTACATCAGCACCACGCTGCCGCACGCCGCACGCCCTGGCACAGCCGCGGCTTCACGCTGATCGAGGTGATGGTCGTGATCGTCATCCTCGGCGTGCTCGCCGCACTGGTCGTGCCGCGCGTGATGAGCCGGCCGGACGAGGCGCGCGTGGTCGCCGCCAGACAGGACATCGCGACGATCACGCAGGCGCTCAAGCTCTACCGCCTCGACAACCGCCGCTACCCGACCAACGAGCAGGGCCTGCGCGCGCTGGTCGAGCGCCCGGCGAGCGCCCCGCTGCCCGACAACTGGAAGCCCTACCTCGAGCGTCTGCCGACCGATCCGTGGGGCACGGCGTACCAGTACCTCAACCCGGGCATCCGCGGCGAGGTCGACGTGATGAGCCTCGGCGCCGACGGCCGGCCGGGCGGGACGGATTTCGATGCCGACATCGGCTCGTGGGATCTGTGAGAACCCGAAGCGCACCTTCATTCCACACCACGGCGAGCGGTTTCACGCTCGTCGAAGTCCTCGTCGTGCTGACCATCGTCGGGCTGGTGCTGGCCGGCACGTCGATGAGCCTCGACGCGCTGCGCAATCGCGACACCGACCTTGCGCTCGCGCGCCTTCAGCGGGTGCTGGAGGCGAGCGCCGAGCACGCGCAGATCAGCGGCCGGCCGATCGCGTTCGAGCGCCTCGCCGACGGCTATCGCTTCAGCGCGCTCGACGCCGACGGCCGCTGGGTCGCATACGAGGCGCCCCCCGTGTTCACCGAGCGCATGCTGCCCGCAGGGCTGCGCTGGGGGGACTTGCGCCATGCGGCCGGCCTCACCGACCGACTGGTGTTCGGCCAGCGCGCGCCGCGTTTCGAGCTCTTCGTGCACGATGCCGACGGCACGACGGTGCTGCGCGGGCGCAGCACCGGCGCGGTCGAGCGCGAGCGCCGCGCCGCGGCGGCGGCCACGTGAGTGTGCAGACCGGCATGCCGTGCGAAGTCTCGTCATCGTTGCGGCCGCGGCGGGCGGACCCTTCGCCGCCGGACCCTTCGCCGCCGGACCCTTCGCCGCCGCACCCTTCGCCGCCGGACCCTTCTCGGCCGGACTCTTCTCGGCCGGACTCTTCTCGGCCGGACTCTTCGCGGCCGGACTCTTCGCGGCCGGACGGGCCGAGGCCGGGCCGGTCGAGGTCGGGCCGCTCGCGGACGCGCGGCTTCACGCTGCTCGAATGCCTGGTCGCGCTCGCGATCCTCGCCGTCGCGCTGACCGCCGCGCTGCGTGCGGTCGGCGCGACGGCGCAGTCGACGGCGATGGTGCGCGAGCACATGCTGGCGAGCTGGGTCGCGCAGAACCGCTTGGCGACGCTGCGCGCGACCGATGCGTGGCCGGCCCTCGGACGCAGCGAAGGCGTGTCCGCGCAGGCCGGGCAGCGCTACGTCTGGCGCGAGCGCATCGAGCCGACCCCGAACCCGCTGTTCCGCAAGGTCGAAGTGCAGGTGTTCGACGCTGCCGGCCACACGCCGCTGGCCGACGCGACCGGCTTCGTCGTGAGGCCGCTGCGATGAGCGGGCCGCTGCGCTGTCGCGGCCTGACGCTGGTCGAGCTGGTCGTCGCGCTGGCCGTGTTCGCGATCCTCGGCACGCTGACCTGGCGCGGCACGGCGCAGCTCGTCGACGGCGGCGCGGCGGTCGATCGCGAGCTCGAGCGCTGGCGTGAGATCGGCCGCGCGCTGCACATCATCGAGAGCGAGCTGCTGCAGGTGGTCGCACCGGCCGCAGCATCCGG
>DAOMOP010000240.1:0-3307 GCA_035444405.1 Rhodocyclaceae bacterium | reverse complement strand
AGCCCCCGCTGCGCTGGACCGAGTCCGGCGACCATCGCGAGCTCGAGCTGCTCGGGCTGGCCGGCGGCGGCATGCCCGAGCGGATCGCGTTCCGCCATGCCGGCGAGCAGATCGAGTGGCGCCGCCGGCCCGACACGCGCGCGCCCGCAGCGACCGAGACCGACGTGCTGCTCGGCGGCGTCGTCGCGCTGTCGCTGCGCTTTCTCGCCGACGGCCGCTGGAGCGAGGAGTGGCCTCGCCCGGGCACGGCCACGGCCTTGCCGCGCGCGGTCGAGATCCGTCTGGCGCTCAGCGATCACGGCGAGATCACCCGCATCCATGCGCTGCGCTGACTCGCAACGCGGCACCGCCATCCTGCTCGCGATGATCACGGTGATGATCGGCGCCGGCATCGCCGCGTCGGTGCTCGCAAACCTCGGCCGCTCGCTCGTCGGGCCGCCGTGACCAGACCCAGGCGCGCCTGCTCGCGCGCGGCGCGGTCGACTGGGCGCGCAACGTGCTCGCCGACGACCGCATGCGCACCGCGGTCGATCACCTTAAGGAACCGTGGGCGGTGCGCGTGCCGCCGACGCCGGTCGGCGAGGCCGAGGTCGGCGGCGAGATCCAGGACTGGTCGGGGCGCTTCAACCTCAACAACCTGGCGCCGGACGGCAAGCCTGACGCCGCTGCCGGCGAGGCCTTCGTGCGGCTGCTCGAGGCCGTCGGCGTCGGCACGGGCGAGGCGCAGCGGCTGGCGGCGCGGCGCGTCGAGCGCATCGCCTACGCCGGCGACGAGGCGGATCGCCCGCGCGCCGGCCGCGCGCACGACGCGGCAGCGCGACCGCTCGCACGCGCGCTGGTCGATGTCGCCGAGCTGTCGGCCATTGCCGGCTACACGCCCGAGCTCGTCGCACGCCTGGCCGACTACGCGGTGGCGCTGCCGGCGCCGAGCCGCGTCAACATCAACACGGCCCCCGCCGAGGTGGTTTTTGCGCTAACGTCGGGCCTTGCGCTGGACGGCGCACGGGTGCTCGTCGCCGAGCGCGAACGCGCGTGGTTTCGCGACCTCGCCGATTTCTCGGCACGGCTGCCGGCGGGTGCGCAGGCGGCCGACGCGACGCGTGTGGACGTGCTGAGCCGCTTCTTCCTCGTGACCGGCCGCGCGCGCCACGGCGTCGCAGTGGTCCGCATGCAAGTCCTGCTCGACCGCAACACAACCTGGCCGGACATCGTCTGGCAACGCATCCTATGACGCATCGACTGATTCTGCTGATCGACGAGAGCTGGCCGGCGCAGGCGTCGGCCGACTGGGTACTGCTCGACGCGCGCGACCGCGTCATCGAGCAGGGCCGCTCGGAGGCGCGCCACTGGCCGGCCGCGGGCGAATGCGAGGTGGTGCTCGCCGGCCCGCAGTGCACGTGGATCGACGCGCGCCTGCCCCGGTGCGCGCGCCGCGACGAAGCCCGGGTGCTGCGCTACGCGCTCGAAGACCGCCTCGTGCGCGACGTCGAGGAGCAGCACCTGACCGTGACCGACCGCGAGCCGCTCGACAGCGGCGCGAGCGTCGCGGTGTTGGCCGTCTCACGCAGCCGGCTGCGGCTGGTGCTGGCGCAGCTCGAGGCGATCGGCCGCCGTCCGACGCGCGTCGTCGCCGAGCTGCAGGTGGCTGCGCCCCCCGCGCATGCGTGGTCGGTACACGTGCGCTCCGGCCCGACCTGGATCGTCCGCCCGAGTGTGCGCACGGCGCTGGCCGTCGATGCAGCGGTGGCCGCCGAGGTCGTCGAGCACCTGCTCGCGCGCGCGAACGATGGCGCACCCGAACGGTTAGAGCTGCGGCTCGCAGCCGATGTCGAGCGGCAGGCCGCAGAGCGCTTCGCGGCTGTGCCCGCGCTGCCGGTCGTCGCAGGCCCGCCGTACCAGTGGTGGGCGGGCTTGCACGCATGCAGGAACCTGCTGCACGACGAATTCGCGACCGCCCATGCGCGCGCCGGGCTGCTGCGGCGGCTGCACGCGCCGGCGGCGATCGCGACCGCCGCCGGTGCGCTGCTGCTCGCCGCCAATGCGGGCGAGGTCGCGTGGCAGCGACACCAGCTCGACGCCTACGAAGCGCGCATGGCGCGCCTGTTCGAGAGCACGGTGCCCGATGCGCCGGCGATCGTCCCGGCCCTGCAGCTGCGGCGGACGCTGGACGCGGCGCGCGCACGGCACGGCCGGCTGCGCACGGACGATTTCCTGGCGCTGCTCGACGACTACACAGCCGAGGCGGCGACGGCGACGCGCGGCGCCGTGCTGGCGTTCGAATACGACGGCGGCGTGTTGAGCGTGCGGGTCGATGCGGCCGGCGCCGCCGCCTTGCCGCCGCTCGCGACGCGCCTGCAGGCGCTCGGTCACGACGCCAGCGCGGCGGGCGAGCGCCTGACGCTGGCGCCGGGAGCCGTGCAATGAGCCGGCTGTCGTCTCTCGAAGGAATGCTCGCCACCCGCACGCCGCGCGAGCGCCGGCTGATCGCGCTCGCCACGGCGGTCGTCGCATTCGGTGCCGCGCTGTGGCTCGCCGACTGGAGCGGCCGCGAACGCGAGCGTCTCGCATACCAGCTGCCGCATGCGCAGGCGCAGCTCGCGACGATGCAGACCGACGCCGCCGAGCTCGCGCAGCTCGTGCGCCTGCCGGCGCCGGCTCCGGTGCCGCTCGCCACGCTCGCGCAGTCGGCCGCCGCGGCCGCCGCGAGCCGCGGTCTCGCGCTCGACGTCGCGGCCGACGGCAGCGGCCTCCTCGTCAGCGGCAGTGGCGGCTTCGATGCGCTCGTCGACTGGCTCGCCAGCGTGCATGCACAGCAGCGCCTGCGCGTGAGCCGCATCGCGTTGCAGGTCGCCGACGGCGCCGTGCGGCTCGACGCCGTGCTGACGCCGGCCGTCACCGAATGAGGCGCGCGATGCGAGCCTGCCTGCGCCGCCCTTCCGGCGTGCCGCAGGGGCTGGAGGACGTGCGAGGGCAGCAGCGCCGACGCGAAGGCCGGCGACCCGCATCGCGCTCGCACTTGCCGGCACGCCGCCGCCGAATGCGCCGGCACTGACGATGGGCAGGCTGGCGCTCTTCATCGGCCTCGCGCTCGGCTTCACGCTCGCAGGGCTGCCCGCGACGCTGATGGACAGCGCCATCGCGCGCGCGACCGACGGGCGGCTTCGGCTCGCCTCGGCCCACGGCACGTTCTGGCGCGGACGCGGCATGCTCGCGATCACCGATGGACAGCGCCGACTGATCGCGGCGCGGCCGCTCGAATGGCACATCGGCGTCGACTGGGCGCGGATCGGCGTGACGCTGCGGCTCG
>DAOMOP010000239.1:681-5721 GCA_035444405.1 Rhodocyclaceae bacterium | reverse complement strand
AGCCGCTCGCCGCACCACGGCATCGTGCGTGCCGCGGTCGAGACGGCCGCGCAACCGCTGCGCTTTCGCAAGCCGCTGGTCAAGCGTGCTGCGAATGCGGTGACGACCGATTTCATGGAGTGACGCGCGTGTCCGCACTTGTGCCGGGTCCGACTGCGCCGCAGCCGACACGCGGGCAAGTGCCGACCGAGGAAGCGTGATTGCCGAGCCCTGCGCATCCGCGCCGAATGTACGGCGACCGCCCGCAGCGGCGGCTTGTCAGACTGGAGTCCGCATGACGACGAAGCAAGAAACGATGCGAGAAACGACGGAGCGCACGCGGCTGCGCCATCCGTTCGACACGGCCACAGGCACGCTGGTCTGCGGTGCGCTGCTGACCGCCGTGCTGGTGGTGCTGGTGCGCCACATCGCCGGCTGAGCGGAGAGAACATGGACGCGACTGCCGTTGATCTGGTGCTGCGCTGGACGCATTTTCTCGCCGGCATCGTGTGGGTCGGCCACAACTATTCGAGCGTCGTGCAGCGGCCGAGCTGGCGCCCGTACACCGCGGCCGAGCTCGGCAACGACCGCAGCGAGCGCTTCATGGCGCTGATGAAGCGCGAGCACGGCTTCTTTCGCTGGGCCTCGGTCGTGACCTGGGCGGCCGGCATGCTGATGTTGTGGCAGCGCGGCTGGCTGCCCGGCGCGCTCGCGCTCGACGGCGCGCTCGCGCCGATCGGTGTCGGCATGTACATCGGCACGATCATGATGGCCAACGTCTGGCTGGTGCTGTGGCCGCACCAGAAGAAGGTGCTCGGCATTGTCCCCGCGACGATCGACGAGCGACTGCGCTGCACGCGCATCACCCACCTGTCGTCGCGTACCAACACGATGCTGTCGATCCCGCTGCTGTTCTTCATGGCCGCGTCGAGCTACGGCGGCTATCTGGTGGCCCCCTGACGGAGGTGGCGATGGGCGCTGCCTGGAGCTTTGCCGCCGGTCCCGCGCGACTGCCCGACGCGGTGCTCGCGCGCGCGGCGACCGAGCTCTTCGAGCGCGGCGCGGACGGCGCCGCGGCGATCGAGCGGCCCTTCACCGGCGAGGCTTTCCGCGCGGTACTCGCGCGGGCGCGCACGCGGCTGGCCGAGCTGCTCGCGCTGCCGGACGGCTACCACGTGCTCTTCATGGCCGGGGGCGCGATGCACCAGTTCGCGCTGCTGCCGCTCAACCTGTGCGGTGGCGGGCAGCCGGCGGCGTACGCCGACTCCGGCTACTGGTCGCGCCGTGCGATCGCCGAGGCGCGCCGCTTCACGAACGTCGAGGTCGTCGCCCGCCACGCCGGCGAGCACGCGCTCGCCGCACCGTGCACGCACGGCTGGCGCCTGCCGCGCGAGTTCGCCTATTGCCACATCACGCCGAACGAGACCGCCGACGGCCTCGCGTGGCCCGAGCTGCCCGACACCGGCGCGGTGCCGCTGGTCGCCGACGCCACCTCGTGCTTTCTCGCCGCGCCGCTCGACGTGGCGCGCTTCGGCCTGATCTACGCCAGCGCGCAGAAGAACATCGGCCCGGCCGGGCTCACCGTCGTCATCGTGCGCGAGGACTTGCTCGCACGCACGCCGGGGGCGGTGCCGAGTGCGCACGCGTATGCCGAGCAGGCGCGTGCGGGCAACTGCGTCAACACGCCGCCGACCGCCGCCGTGCAGGTCGCCGCCCTCGTGTTCGACTGGATCGCGGAGCAGGGCGGGCTCGGCGCGATGGCCGACGCGAACCGGCGCAAGGCGCGATGCCTGTACGACACGGTCGACGCGAGTGGCGGCTTCTACGTCGCACCGGTCGAGACCGCCCATCGCTCGACCACCAACGTGCGTTTTCACCTGCACGACGAGCGGCTCACCGCGCGCTTTCTCTCCGAGGCGGCCGAATGCGGCCTGCACCACCTCGGCGGCCATCCGCAGGTCGGCGGCGTGCGCGCGAGCCTGTACAACGCGATGCCGCAGGCCGGCGCCTGGGCGCTCGCCGACTTCATGAACGATTTTCTGCGCAGGGCCGGCTGATGGCGACGACGGACGACAGCGTGCGCGCCATGGCGTCATGGGGTGGGGGTGGCGAAGTGGAACGCAGCAAGCGTGCCCCTCGCGACCGGCGGGCCGTGCTGCACCGCTGCCGCCCCGGCCTTGCCGGCGGCTTCGATTACGACGGCCGACGGGCGCGAGCGCTGGCCGCGAGCGGCTTTGCGGCGATCGAGTTCGGCAGCGTGGCCGCGCATGCGCTGCCCGGCGGGGGCGAGGCGATCGCGACGCTGGCGACGCGGCTCGCCGCGCTGCGGCGCAAGGTGGCGGTGCTGCCGGCCATCGGCATCGGCATCGGCAACCGCCCGGGCGGGACCGGCGCGCAGCTCACCGACGACTGGCGCACCGGGCTCGCCGTCGCGGCGCCGGTTGCCGACTACGTCAGCTTCAACCTCAGCGCGCGCGAGCGCCGCCATCTGCTCGATGTGGCGGCGTTGCCGCAACTCGAGCGCGCGTTCGCCGCGCTGGTCGCATGCGCCGACTGCGGCGACGGCGTGCGCCCGGCCGTCGCGGTCAAGCTGCCCTTGGGCCCGGTCGGCGCACCGCTGCCGGGCGCGGCACTCGCCGCCGTCGCCGCCGGCGTCGATGGCCTCATCGCGGTGATGCCCGACGATCCCGGCCGCTTCGAGCGCCTCGCGCGGCTCGCGGAGCAGGTCGGCACCGCCGCGGCCATCGTCGCGGTCGGTGGCATCCGCACGGCCGCGGACGTTGCCGCCGCACTTGCGGCAGGCGCCTGCGGCATACAAGTGCATCGCGTGTTCGCCGAGCGCGGCACAGCCTGCCTGCCTGGGTTGCGCGCAGGCTTCGGCGGTGTCCGTTGCGCCGACGCTGCGGAAACTGCATAGCGGCACAGGCTCGCACCCACGGTGCGCGTTCGAAACCGTCGGCGAGCGCCGATCCACGACGACCGTTGCGGACGGATTCCGCCTCACGTGCCGCTTCATGATTTTCTTGAGGCGTTTGTGGCTCCCCGCCCGAAGCGTGCGTCGGGGCATCACGGCATCATCGATCTGGAGCGCCCGGCCGGGCGTCCACAACCGTGACAAGGAGGAATTGCGATGACCTGGGAAACTCCCGCCTACTGCGAACTGCGTCTCGGCTTCGAAGTGACCGCGTACGTCTACGTGCGCTGAGATCCAAGCCTTGCGCCGCGCGGGGCGTGCCTTGGGCACGCCCCGCGCGAGCGATGGAGCGACACGATGGAAAGCCAGACTCTCGCGCTCGACGCGAAACCGCGCCACAGTCCCCGCCACATGTTCCGCTGGGAACAAAGCCAGAACGCCTGGCTGCTGCTCTACCCGGAAGGCGTGATCAAACTGAACGCCGTGGCCGGCGAAATCCTCAAGCGCTGCAACGGCGCGAACGACGTTGCGGCGCTGCTCGACGAACTCGTGGGCGTCTTCGACGCGCCGGCCGAGGCGGTGCGCGAAGGCACCCTGTCCTTTCTGACGACGGCCCGCGACAAGGGTTGGATCGTCGTCTGAGAACGCTGCCTCGCGTTCGGGCGGACGTCGACATGTTCGCGGTCCGGGGCCTCGTCGGTGTGATGAGCGTGCAGCGCGGCGAATGCGCTGCTCACGTCTCGTCGTGGCCTGCGAGCATCGCGCGAACGGCGATTTCGAGCGGCAAGAGCTGCTCGCGTATCACCCGCAGCACCGTCTCCGGATCGATGTCTCCGAGATAGTCGTGCACCAGAATGTTTCGAAAACCGCTGATCTGGCGCCACGGGATGTGGCTGGCGTGCGTCTTCCGCTCGTCGGGCAGTCGCTGCGTCGCCTCCGACAAGGTCTGGAGGTTCCGCAAGGCTGCATCAAAAAGCACTTCATCCTGGCTCAGGTCGCCCCGTGCCTCGATGCGACGGATCTTGGCGATCGTGTCGAGGATGTGCCAAGCATACGGTTCTCAGTGCTTGCTCACAGATCGACCGCCTCTGCCAGCACGTACGGGCGGATGTGCGGATTGAGCTCGTGCGATGGAACGAGGTCGACGCGGCGCCCGATCATCTCGCACAGGCGCTCGGCCAGCGCCAGTCGCTGGTTGAACAGATCGTAACCGTGTGGCAGGTCGACCAGGAGATCGATGTCGCTGTCCGGCCCTTCCTCGCCGCGTGCGACTGAACCGAACACGCGCACGTGGCTGGCCCCGTACTGGCGCGCCACCGCATCGATTTCGGCGCGGCGTTGATGAAGGGTATCGAGCAGCATCGTGTTTGCGTCTCCGCGCTCATTGTAGCCGCTTCGGTCGTTTGCGGTGCGGTGGGCAGATCGAGAGTGCTTCGGGTGCAGGCGCGCCGCAGTGCCGGCTCGCGGCCGGGCGCGTCAGGCGAGCGACTTGAGGCGGAAGCGCTGCAGCTTGCCGGTCTCGGTGCGCGGCAGCGATTCGACGAAACGGATCGCGCGCGGGTACTTGTACGGCGCGACGGTGTGCTTGACGAAGTCCTGCAGCGCGGCGGCCAGTGCGTCGTCGCCGCGCTCGCCGGGCTTGACGACGACGAAGGCCTTGATGATCTGGCCGCGCTCCGGATCGGGCACGCCGATCACGCCGCACTCGGCGACCGCCGGGTGGGCGAGCAGCGCCGACTCGACCTCGGGGCTCGAGACGTTGTAGCCGGACGTGACGATGATGTCGTCGACGCGCGCGTGGTAGTAGAAGTAGCCGTCCGCGTCGATGTGGAAGGCGTCACCGGGCAGATTCCAGCCGTCGCGCACGTAGTTCTTCTGGCGCGCGTCGGCGAGATAGCGGCAGCCGGTCGGGCCCTTGATCGCGAGCTTGCCGACTTCGCCGGGCGGCAGCGGGTTCATGTCGTCATCGACGATCATGCCGCGATAGCCGGGCAGCAGCCGTCCGATCGCGCCGGGCCGGTAGTCCTCGGGGCCCGAGGCGATGTAGATGTGCATCAGCTCGGTGCCGCCGATGCCGTCGTGGATCTCGATGCCGGTCGCCTCGCGCCACCTGTCGCGCGTGTCGGTCGGCAGCGCCTCGCCGGCGG
>DAOMOP010000239.1:0-650 GCA_035444405.1 Rhodocyclaceae bacterium | reverse complement strand
GGGCGCCCGCCGGCGTCATCTGCCGGTAGCCGGTCGGCGACGTGAAGCAGATCGTCGCGCGATGGGTCTCGATCGCCGCAAGCAGCGCGTCGGGCGCGAGCTTGTCGAGCAGCACCGTGGCGGCGCGCGCCCACAGCGGAAAGCACAGCAGGCCGCCGAGGCCGAACGTGAAGGCGAGCGGTGGCGTGCCGATGAAGACGTCGTCGGGCCCCGGCTGCAGGCAGTGGCGCGGGAACACCTCGCACATCGCGAGCACGTCGCGATGAAAGTGGATCGTGCCCTTGGGCACGCCGGTCGTGCCCGACGTGAACGCGATCAGCGCCGGATCGGTCGCGGCGGTGTCGACGGCGGCAAAGCCTGGCGACTTGGCCATGACGCGCTCGGCGAGCTCGCTGCCCGGGCCAAAAAGCGCGACGTGGCGCAGCTCGGGATGGTCCGCGCGCACCTGTTCGAGCTCGTCGACGAGGCCGGCTTCGCACAGCGCGTGGCCGATGCGCGCGAGCCGGACGATCTCGCCGAGCTCCTTCGCGCGCAACAGCGGCATCGTGCCGACCGCGACCGCCCCCGCCTTCCAGACCGCGAGCCAGCACACCGCGAACCACGGCGTGTTCGCGCCGCGCAGCAGCACGCGGTTGCCGGGCACGACGCCC
>DAOMOP010000238.1:0-5743 GCA_035444405.1 Rhodocyclaceae bacterium | reverse complement strand
GCGCTCGTCGACGAGCGGCGCCGCCTCGCGCGGGTGGCCGAGGGCGAGGCGGCGCTCGCGCGCGGCGATCTTCCGCTGGCCGAGCGCCTGGCGCGCTCGGTGCTGGCCGAAGCGCCGGCGCACACGCGCGCGCGACGCCTGCTGCGCGACATCGACGAGCGCCGCCTGCAGCTGCGGCCCGAGGTGGTGCCGAGCGGCCCGCTCGCCAGGCAGGTGAATCTGACCTTCCGCGATGCGCCGCTGCGCGTCGTGTTCGAGGCCTTGTCGCAGGCGGCGGGACTCAACTTCGTGTTCGACAGCGACGTGCGCGACGATGCGCTGGTGAGCCTGGTCGTGCGCGACACCACCGTCGACGAGGTGATCCGCCTGATCGCGGCCACCCAGCAGATCGAGCGCAAGCTGCTCAACGCCAACTCGGTGCTGATCTATCCGGCCACGCCGGCCAAGCAGCGCGACTATCAGGAGCTGGTGTCGCGCAGCTTCTACCTCGCCCATGCCGACGTCAAGCAGGCGGAAGTGCTGCTGCGCCAGCTCGTCAAGGTGCGCGACGTGTTCATCGACGAGAAGCTCAACCTCGTCGTGATCAAGGACACGCCCGCGGCGGTGCGTCTGGCCGAGCGGCTGATCGCCACGCTGGATGTCGCCGAGGCCGAGGTCATGCTCGAGCTCGAGGTGCTCGAGGTCAGCCGCAACAGGCTGCGCGAGCTCGGCCTCGAGTTCCCCGACCAGGTCGGCTACGGGCTGCTGGAGGGCGGCCGGAGCGGGCTGCTGGAGCCGGGCAACGTGAGCCTGCGCAGCGGCACCGGCCTCGTGCCGTTCGTGTCCAATCCGGCCGCGGTGCTGCGCCTGCGCCTCGAGGACGGCGACACCAACCTGCTCGCGAACCCGCGCATCCGCGTCAGAAACCGATCCGAGGCGCGCATCCACATCGGCCAGCGCGTGCCGGTGTTCACGACCACGGCAGTCGCCAACGTCGGCGTGTCGGCGTCGGTGAGCTACCTCGACGTCGGCCTCAAGCTCGACGTCGAGCCCAGCGTCACGCTCGACGACGAGGTCGCGATACGCATCGCGCTCGAAGTGAGCAGCATCGTGCGCGAGGTGCCCGGGCCGGAGGGCTCGCTTGCATTCGAACTCGGTACGCGCAGCGCCAGCACGACGCTGCGCCTGAAAAACGGCGAGACGCAGGTGCTGGCGGGACTCATCAACGACGAGGAGCGCCGCACCGCGCGGCGCGTGCCCGGCCTCGGCGAGCTGCCGCTGATCGGCCGGCTCTTCTCGGTGCCGCGCGACAGCAGCGCGCAGACCGAGATCGTGCTGCTGGTCACGCCGCGCATCATCCGCAACATCGTCCCGCCGGTGTTCACGCGCGATCATCTGCCGGCCGGCACCGAAGCGAACATCGGCGCCGAGGCGCTGCGCATCGGTCCGACCCCGGCCCAGGGGCTCGCGCTGCGCGGCACCGGCGCGCTGAGCCCGCAGGAGATGGCCGCCGCGCTGGCCGCCTTCGCACCACGCGAGGCCGGCGGCGGCGCGCCGCGCGACATCGCCGCGACGCTCGTCGCGCCGGCCTCCGCCCAGCCCGGCGCGACGCTGACGCTGACGCTGAACCTGGAGGGCAGCGGAAGCCACGACGGCGGCGTGGTCGAGTTCGACTACGACGCCGAGCGGCTCGAGCCGGTCGGCTTCGCCGGTGCCGGCCCCGGGCAGGGGGCGGTGAGCGTGCCGGTCGCCTTCCGCGTGCGCGCCGATGCGAGCGGCACGGCCGACGTCGTGGTCAGCGCCGTGGTGCTGGAGGTCGGCGGCGAGCGCGTCGCGATGCCGGTGGCCGGCACGGCGAGTGTGGCGATAGGCGAGTGATGGCGACGCAGCGTGTCCGCACCGGCTTCGCACCGCACGCACCATGCCGGCATCGCGGGCTGGCGCCGAAGCCGGCGGCGATACCGCGCTGGTGCGGCTTCACGCTGATCGAGCTCGTCGTCACGGTGGCGATCGTCGGCATCCTCGCGGCCGGCGCGTTTCCGCTCGCCGAGCTCGGGGCGCAGCGCATGCGCGAGTCCGAGCTGCGCCAGTCGCTGCGCCAGATCCGCGCGGCGCTCGATGCCTACAAGGACGCCTACGACGCCGGCCGCATCGCGCAGACCGCCGGCGCGTCGGGCTATCCGCCCGATCTGGCCGCGCTCGTCGACGGCGTGCCCGATATCAGCGATCCGTCCGGCGCGCGCATCTACTTCCTGCGCCGCATCCCGCGCGACCCGTTCCACCCGGATCCGCGCGAGGCGCCCGCGCGCACCTGGGGCAAGCGCAGCTACGCGAGCCCGCCGGACGCGCCGCGCGAGGGGGCGGACGTGTTCGATGTCTATTCGCTGTCGAACCGCGTGGGCCTGAACGGCATTGCGTATCGGGAGTGGTGAGCGATGCGACGCCTGCGCGCCTTTACGCTGATCGAGCTCCTCGTCGTGATGGCGATCGTCGCGATCCTGCTGACGATCGCCGGCCCGCGCTACTTCGACCATCTCGACCGTGCGCGCGAGGCGACGCTGCAGCAGTCGCTCGCGGTCATGCGCGATGCGATCGACAAGTACCGCGCCGACACCGGCACCTATCCGCGCGACATCGACGAGCTGGTCGCGCGGCGCTACCTGCGTGCGGTGCCGAAGGACCCGATCACCGACTCGACCGACAGCTGGCAGATCGTGCCGCCGCCGACAGCGGGCGAGACCGGCATGTGGGACGTCCGGAGCGGTGCCCCGGGCACGGCGAGCGACGGCACGCGCTATGCGGACTGGTGAGCCCGGCCGCCGCCAGCACGGCTACACCTATCTGCTGGTGCTGTTCATGGCGGCTGCGCTGGGGCTTTTTGCCGCCCAGGCCGGTGTCGTGTGGCAGCTGGCCGGGCAGCGCGAGCGCGAGGCCGAGCTGCTCGCGATCGGGCGAGAGTTCGCACGCGCGCTGGCGAGCTATGCGGCCGACACGCCCACCGGCACGCCGCGCTGGCCGAGCGCGCTGGAAGATCTGGTCGAGGATCGCCGCTTTCCGGTCCCGCGCCGGCACCTGCGGCGCATCTACCGCGACCCGTTCACCGGTCGGGCGCAGTGGGGCGTGATCCGCGAGGGCAGCGCGATCGTCGGCGTGCATAGCCTCTCCGAGCGCGTGCCGATCCGCCGCGCCGACCTGCCTCCCGCGCTCGGCACGGCCGCCGAACACGCCGCGAGATATACCGATTGGGTTTTTCGCGCGTGGGCCGGCGGCCGCACGGGGTCCAGCAACGGCGCATCGTGAGCACGGTCTGCAGTCGGTCGCTGGCGTATCGGGTATGCCGGACGGCGGGGCCGCAGGCGCGGCGCAGCGGATTCGCCCTTATCCTTGAATCATACGAAAGCGTGGGGAGAACGGTCCGGCCGCGGCCGGGTCCGCGTCACCTGTCAGCGCCGGGACGCCAGTTGCGCCGGGACTTTTGGGCAAATTGCCGACTATTCACTTGCGCTTTGCGAAGAAATGTGAGTGGAATTTTGTAACAGCGCTCAAGAAGTCGCACAATCCGCCGTATACTGTTTCGAGTTCGTCAGAAAGAGTAACGCCATATGACAGCAGCCGAAGCCGTCTGAATCCTGACGTAGTATCCATCGCCAGCCCTTATTGGCTGCGATGACCTGAAAAGGGCAAACCCGTCAAAAGGCGGGGACGCAAAATCACCGGTCTAAAGAGCCTCGTGCTCCATGACAGCGGGATTGCCAGGGAACCGACCGGGCCGCGTCTCGCGGCCGCGTTCATCTGCTCCGAGCATTCCCCGTACCTGTCGCCCATGACCGGTCGTCGAATGAATCAAAGGGAGCAACCGATGAACGTTTCACTCCGCAGCAATCCTCCTTCCGCCCCGGTGCGGGCGCCGTCGCGCAGACCGCGGCTGGCCGTGCTGGCAATCACCGTGTCCGCCGCATTCCTCGCTGCACCCGCGCTCGCGCAGGGGCAGGGCCAGGGCAGCGGAAAGGGGCCGGCGCAGGCCGCTCCGGTGGCTGCGGAATGGGCCCCCGGGCGGCTGCTGATCCAGCCTCGCCCCGGTCTGTCCGACGCCGAATTCGAGAAGATCCTCCGGCCGGTCGGTGGCCGCGCGGTCGGGCGCATCAACGGCATCGACGTTCGCGTGGTCCAGCTGCCGCCGCAGGCGTCGGAGCGCGCCGTGGCCGCGCTGCTGCGCGCGAACAAGCATCTCGGCTTCGTCGAGCTGGACGAGCGGGTGAGCTTCGAGGCGACCGACGATCCCTACTACAGCAAGCAGTGGCATCTGCCGAAAGTCGGTGCCGATAGTGCGTGGAGCCTGAGCGACGGCAACGGCGTGACGGTCGCGATTCTCGACACCGGTGTCGAGGCGAGCCACCCGGACCTCTCCCCGCTGCTGGTGCCCGGCTGGAACACCTACGACAACAATTCCGACACGGCCGACGTGCACGGTCACGGCACGGCGGTGGCCGGAACGGCGGTGGCTGCGACCAACAACGGCCTCGGTGTCGCCGGGCTCGCGCATGGGGCGCGGATCATGCCGATTCGCGTCACGGACACCAGCGGATATGGCTACTGGAGTACGATCGCAAACGGCCTGACCTGGGCGGCCGATCATGGTGCGCGCGTCGCGAATGTCAGCTTCGGTGCCGCCGGCTCGACGACGGTGCAGAGCGCGGCCCAGTACATGAAGAACAAGGGCGGCCTGGTCATGGTATCGGCCGGCAACAGCGGCAAGGAGCTGAGCACGGCTGCGAGCACGTCGCTGATCGCGGTCAGCGCGACGACGAGCAGCGACGTGAAGGCGAGCTGGTCGGACTACGGCGATTTCGTCGATCTGAGCGCGCCCGGAGCGAGCATCTACACGACCAAGCGCGGCAGCAGCTACGGCAGCATGTCGGGCACGTCGTTCTCGGCGCCGGTCACCGCCGGGACCGCGGCGCTGGTCATGGCCGCCAATCCGCAGCTGACCGCGACCGAGGTCGAGTCCATCCTGTTTTCGACCGCCGTCGATCTGGGCACGGCCGGCAAGGACACGCTTTACGGCCATGGTCGGGTCGATGCGCTCGCGGCGGTCAATGCCGCCAGCGCGACGGTGACGGCGGACACGACCGCCCCGACCGTCGCGGTGACGAACCCGACCGGCAGTTCGACCGTGAGCGGCCTGGTCGCCGTCGATGTCGGCGCGAGCGACAATGTCGGCGTCGCCCGGGTCGATCTGCACGTGAACGGCACCAAGCTCGCCAGCGCGCTGACGGCTCCGTACGGCTTCAGCTGGGATAGCACCACGGTCAGTGACGGCACGGCCAAGCTGACGGCCTACGCCTACGACGCCGCAGGCAACTACAGCTCGCACGCGGTGAGCGTCCAGGTCGAGAACACGGCGGCCGAGCCCGAGCCGGAACCCACGCCCGAGCCGACCGACGACACGATCGCGCCGACGGCGTCGATCAGCAATCCGGCCGACGGAAGCAAGGTGAGCGGAAACGTGCTGATCAAGGCGAGCGCGAGCGACAATGTCGGTGTGGTCCGGATCAGGTTGTTCGTCAATGGTCAGCTCGTTGCCAGTGCGAATGGTGAAAGCATCAGCCACAAGTGGAGCTCCCGCAAGGCGGGGGTCGGTACGCATACCATCGCAGCCGAGGGGGAAGACGCGGCCGGAAACATCGGGACTCAATCGATCACGGTCCATTACTAGCGGACGCAGCGAGGCCGGCGGCCGATCCGAGAGGGCGTCCGCGGCAGG
>DAOMOP010000237.1:0-5757 GCA_035444405.1 Rhodocyclaceae bacterium | reverse complement strand
CACGCCTCGCGCACCACCTTCATCGCCGGCAACGGCACGCGCCGCGCCGCACGCAAGGCCAAGGCGCAGATCCTGAACGCTGCCGAGAGGATGCTCGGCGAAGCGGCCGAGAGCCTCGACCTGCGCGGTGGCTCGGTCGTGTTCGAACGCGACGGCACGCCGCTCATCAAGCTCGAGCGCCTGCTGCGGCAGATGCACTTCCAGGCCGAGCCCGAGCTGGTGATGGTCACCGACTACTACGAGCCGAAGAGCGAGCCCGAGGGCGCGAGGCACGTCTCCGACCACTCCGCCGCCTATTCCCACGCCGTGCACATCGCCGAGATCACCGTCGACACGCTGACCGGCGAGATCAAGGTGGACAAGGTCACGGTGGCCCAGGACGTCGGCCGCGTCATCAACCGCATGGGGCTCGAAGGCCAGGTCGAAGGCGGCCTCGCCATCGGCCTGGGCTACGCGCTGAGCGAGGACATGCGGATCGAGAACGGCATGCTGAAGAATGCCTGCTTCCGTGACTACAAGCTCATCACGGCGCCGGAGATGCCGCCGCTCGACCTGCACTTCATCGAGAGCCATTGCGCCGAAGGCCCCTATGGCGCCAAGGGCATTTCCGAGCTGCCGACCATCGTCATCGCGCCGGCCATCGCCAATGCGCTGTACAACGCGACCGGCGTGCGCATCTTCGATCCGCCGATGTCACCCGAGAAGGTCGCCCGCGCGATCCACGACAAGCGGGCGCAGGCGGCTTCCGGCACGGCGGCTGCGCCCCTCGAAGGGCTGGCGGTTTGAGCGCGCATGCAGCTGAAGTACTTCGCCTGGCTGCGGGACAGCATGGGATGCGATGCCGAAGACATCGTCCTGCCGGACGGGATCCGCACCGTGGGCATGCTGCTCGACTGGCTTCCGACCCAGGACGAACGCTTCAGGAACGCGTTCGAGTACATCGACGTCGTGATGGTCTCGGTCAATTCCCACTATGCAGACCGCGATCATCCCGTGCATGACGAGGACGAAGTCGCCCTGGTCCCGCCGATCGCGGGCGGCTGAGGCAAGCACCGTACATCAACTCTGGAGGCCCACATGAAAGCCATCCCCTCCCGCCGCCCGACGCCCATCCCGGCATGCCACGCCGGGCACCGTCTGCACGGCACCGGGCAAGGCAGGACCGCATGAAGCGCCGCACCGTCCTGTCGATGGAGCAGGCGCTGTCCCTGCCGTACGCCACGCTGCGCTTCGCCCAGCTCGGCTGGCGCGTGATCCGCATCGAGTCCACGCCGGCCGGCGACGGCCTGCCGGGCGACCCCAACCGCTACATCGGCGGGCGCGTCTGCGACGACGACCGGCGCAGCTACTTCGTCGCGCCCAACGTCGGCAAGGAAGCGATCGCGCTGAACCTGAAGGACCCGCAGGGCCAGGCGCTGCTGCGGCGGCTGATCGACGCGCTCGACGTCGACGTGTTCTGCTGCAACACCGTGCCGCGCCGCTACCGCCAGCTCGGCATCGACTACGAGACGCTGTCGGCGCACCGCCCGCAGCTGATCTGGGCGGGCATCTCGGCGATGGGGCCGGACTACCCGGATGCGCCCGGCTACGATCCGGTGATCCAGGCGATGGCCGGCTACATGGAGCTCACCGGCGCGGCCGACGGGCCGCCGACGCTCTCGGGCGTGCCGATCATCGATCTGAAGGCGGGTGACGAGGTCTATGCGAACGTGATGCTCGCGCTGGCCGAGCGCGCCGAGACCGGCCGCGGCATGCGCATCGACGTGTCGATGCTGCAGGCGGCGAGCTCGTGGCTGATCACGACGCTGCCGCTGCTCGACTTCGACTGCCAGCCGAACGAGATCACGCGCTGCGGCAACGAGCACCGCAAGTTCATCCCGACCAACGTCTATCCGACCGCCGATGGCTTCATCTACATGGCGATCGGCAGCGACGTGCAGTGGCAGCGCCTGACCGCGATCCCGAAGTTCGCGCCGGCCGCCAACGCGGTGCGCGCGACCAACGAGGGCCGGCACGCCGAGCGAGACACGATCCACCGCGACATAGCGGCGATCACGCGCCAGCACGCGACCGCCGACATCGTCGCCGATTTCCGCGCCGCGACCATCCCGCACGCGCCGATCCACGACATCCCGGCGGTGCGCGAGCTGCCGGCGGTCGCCAGCCGCCTGACCAGCACCGAGCGGCCCGACGGGCGCGCGGTGCGCATGCAGCCGATGGCCGTCGACCTGCCGTTCGCCTCAAAGCGGCTCGCCTTCCCGCCGCATTACGGCGAGCACACCCATGCCGTACTCGCCGAGGCCGGCTACGGCCGCGACGAGATCGCCTGCCTCGAGCGCGACGGCATCGTCGCCGCCGCGCGGGGCAACACCGAGAACACCACTGCGAGGGCCACGACCGCATGAGACCCGCCAATCCGCTCCTGACCACCCCGTCGCGCGCGCTGCCGCGCCACGTCGCGATCATCGGCGCCGGCACGATCGGCCCGGACATCGGCTACTACCTGAAGAGCGCCTTGCCCGATCTCCGCCTGACCCTGGTCGATGTCGCGCAGGACGCGCTCGACCGCGCGCTCGAGCGTTTCCACGGCTACGCAAAGAAGGCCGTCGCGCGCGGCAAGATGAACGAGGCGCAGGCCGCTGCCGTCGTCGCCGATGTCACGGGCACGCTCGACTACGAGAAGCTCGCCGACTGCGACTGGGTCATTGAGGCCGCGACCGAGAACCTCGCGCTGAAGCGGCGCATCTTCGCCGAGGTCGAGCGCATCGTCCGCCGCGACACGCTGATCACGTCGAACACCAGCTCGCTGCCGGCCGCGCGCATCTTCGCCGAGCTCGCGCACAAGGGGCGTGCGACGGTCACGCACTTCTTCGCGCCGGCCTGGCGCAACCCGGCGGTCGAGGTGATCGCGTGGGACCAGACCGATCCCGAGGTCGTCGAATACCTGCGCTGGCTCTTCTGCATGACCGGCAAGGTGCCGCTGGTGACCGCCGATGCGGTATGCTTCATGCTCGACCGCATCTTCGACAACTGGTGCAACGAGGCGGCCTTGCTGCTCGATGAGGCGACCGCCGCCGAGATCGACAGCGTCGCCTGCGAGTTCGTGCACGCCGGCCCGTTCTTCGTGCTGAATCTCGCCAACGGCAACCCGATCATCACCGAGACCAACACGCTGCAGGCCGAGGAAGAGGGCCCGCACTACCGCCCCGCGCCGGTGTTCCGCTCGGTCGACAAGTGGCTCACCGTGCCGCCCGGCAAGCGGCTCGACGTTGCGCCGGGCACCGCCGCGACGGTGCGCGACCGGCTCCTCGGCGTGCTGTTCTCGCAGACCGTGGACATCCTCGACCGCGCCATCGGCGAGGCCGCCGACATCGATCTGGGCTGCCGCGTCGCGCTCGGCTTCCGGCGCGGCCCACTCGAGCTGATGCGCAGCTTCGGGGCGGCCGAGAGCGGCCGCATCCTCGAGCGCTTCGTCGCCGAGCGCCCCGGCATGCCGGCGGCGCAGCGGCCGCTCGCGGCCTACGGCGACGTATGGCGCCACGTGCTGGTCGACGACGTCGATGGCGTCAAGGTGATCACGCTGCGCCGCCCCGAGGCGATGAACGCGCTGCACGACGAGCTCACCGACGAGGTGCTGGCGGTGATCCGCCGCTTCGAGGACGATCCGGCGGTGGCCGGTTTCGTCATCACCGGCTACGGCGCGCGTGCGTTCTGCGCCGGCGGCGACATCGGCCGCTTCCCGTCGATGCTCGGCGACGCCGGCGCGGCGACCGAGTACGCGCGCTACTGCTCGCGCCTGCTCGTGCATCTCGATGCGATGAAGAAGCCGGTGGTCGCCGCCGTCAATGGCATGGCGCTCGGCGGCGGCCTCGAGCTGGCGATCCGCTGTCACCGCATCGTCGCGCTCAAGGACGCGTGGATGCAGCTGCCCGAGATCACCCTCGGCATCGTGCCGGGCATCGGCGCGATGGTCGTGCCGTACCGCCGCTGGCCGCAGGCGGCGGCGCAATTCCACGCCATGTTGCGCCGCGGCGAACGCATGAGCGCGCGCCATGCGCACGAGCTCGGCATCGTCGATGCGCTCGCCGACGATGTCGCCGGACTGCTGCGCGAAGCCGTCGCCCGTGTCAAGATGCTCGCGGGGCACACGCAGCCGCCCGCCGACGGGCCGCTCACGCTCGCGCCGCTCGACCCGGTCGAGGCCGTTTCGGCGAGCGGGCAGCCGCTGTCGCGCGAGATCCTGAGCATTCTCGAGCGGGCGATCGGCGAGGCGGCCAGGGCATCGACGCTCGCCGACGCGCTCGAGGTGGGCTACCGCGCCTTCGGCGACAGCGCCTGCACGGCCGCCGCGCGCGAGGGCATAGGCGCCTTCATGGCGGGGCGCAAACCGGACTTCACGACCACGCCGTAAGACGCGGCGACGGGTTGGCAGCGGATAACGACAAGGAGAGCACCACAAGCGCAGTAGCGGTACCACTACCACAGGCCAGGAGGAGGACGATTGTGAACATCGGGAAACTCGGAAAATTTGCGACTGCCTTGGCAGCTTCGCTGGCGCTGCTGACCACGGCGGCACAGGCTCAGGTGAAAGTCGGTGTGATCAGCTCGGCGGTGGGGCCCACCGCTTTCGTCGGCATCCCGCAGCGCAACTCGGTGGCCTTGCTGCCCACCGAAGTCGACGGCACGAAGATCGAATACATCTTCTACGACGACGGCAGCGATCCGACGCACAGCGTGCAGGTCGCGCAGAAGCTGCTCACCGAGCACAAGATCGACGCGCTGATCGGACCTTCGGGCTCGCCCAACGCGATGGGCGTGCTCGGCTTCTTCGCCGAAGCCGGCACACCGATGCTCGCACCGGTCGGCACCGCCGCGGTGGTGCTGCCGATGGACGACAAGAAGCGCTGGGTGTTCAAGACGCACCCGAACGACGGCGTGATCGCCGGCAAGCTGCTCGAGGCGATGACCGCGCGCGGCGTCAAGACGGTGGGCTTCATCGGCTTCAACGATCCGTACGGCGAGAACTGGTACAAGACCTTCGCCGAGATGGCCGGCAAGGTCGGCATCCGCATGGTCGCCGACGAGCGCTACAGCCGCCAGGACACCAGCGTGACCGGGCAAGTCGTCAAGCTGGCCGGTACCAACCCCGACGCGGTGCTGGTCGGCGGGATCGCCGCGGCGGCCGCATTGCCGCACCGTGCGCTCGTCGAGGTCGGCTACAAGGGGCCGATCTTCCACACCCACGGCTCGGCTTCCGGCGCATTCATCCAGATCGGCAAGGAGGCGGTCGAAGGGGCGCTGATCGTCGGTCCGCTGCTGCTGGTGCTCGACGAGGTCGAGGAGGCGCATCCGGTGCGGCGTGTTGCGCACGAGTATGTGAGCCAATACGAGGAGAAGTACGGCTCGCGTCCGCCCATCTTCGGCGCCGGAATCTATGATGCCGGCCTGCTGCTGCAGACCGCGCTGCCGAAGGCGGTGGCCAAGGCCAAGCCGGGCACGGCGGAGTTTCGCGCCGCGCTGCGTGACGAGCTCGAGCAGGTGCAGGGCCTGGTCGCCTCGCAGGGCATGATCAACATGAGCGCGGACGACCACTCGGGCTTCGACGCCGGCGGCCAGGTGCTGATGACGGTCAAGAACGGCCGCTTCACGCTCGTGGCCGACTGATCAGGCCGCAATTTCCACGGGCCGCGCCGATGCCGCCATTGCCGGACGTTTCGCTGCAGGACAAGTATCGGCTCGAGCGCGGCCGTGTGTTCA
>DAOMOP010000236.1:0-5786 GCA_035444405.1 Rhodocyclaceae bacterium | reverse complement strand
AGGCGCTGGACGAAGATCTTCGCCGCCAGTTCGAGCACGAAGACGGCGAGCGCGCCGTAATAGAGGAGCACGAGCGCGATACCGAAGCCGACCACGTCGATCGCGCGGTCGAGCGTCTCGAGCACGTAGGCGGCGTTGGCGGCATCGAGCCGTCCGGCCTCGGCGGGGGCGCGCAGCGGCACGTGCACGACCTCGAGCGTGCCGGCCGCGATCGCGGCATCGGGCCGATAATCCTGCACCGCGCCACAGCCGGCCGCGGCAAGTCGCGACGCCAGCAGCGCGCGATCGCCGATCACCACCAGGCGCGCGGGCCAGCGCCGCATCGCCAGCCGTGCGCACAACTCCGGGCCGACGCCGGCCGGCTCTCCGCTGGTGATCGCAAGCGTCGGCACGGCGCTCACGGCGCTAGTCCTGCTCCAGGCGATACTCGACGTAGGTGCTGTCGCGCAGCTCGCGCAGCCATTCGTCGAAGGCCTGTTCGGCCTTGCGTTCGCGCAGCGCATTGCGTGCGGCATTGCGCAGGCGCTCGTCGGAGACGTCCTGCACACGCCGCTCGACGACCTGGATCAGGTGCCACCCGAACGGCGAGCGCACCGGCGCACTGAGCTCGCCCGGTTCGAGTGCGTCCATCGCGCGCTCGAACTCGGGCACCGTGTCGCCGGGATAGACCCAGCCCAGGTCGCCGCCCTTCGCGGCCGACAAGTCCTCCGAGTGCGCGCGCGCGAGCTCCTCGAAGCTCTCGCCGTGGACGATGCGCTCGCGCAGCGCGAGCAGGCGGCTTTCGGCCTCGCGGTCGGAGAGCACCTCGGAGGTGCGCAGCAGGATGTGGCGGGCACGCGTCTGCTCGAGCTGCTCGGAGCCGGCCAGTTCGCCACCGCGTTCATCGACCAGCTTGACGATGTGCAGCCCCGCCGCACTGCGCATGATCTGCGACACCTGGCCGGGCTGCAGCGCACGTACCGCGTCGGCGAACAGTGCCGGCAGGCTGTTGCGGCCGCGCCAGCCGATCAGGCCGCCGTCGATCGCATCGGGGGCGTCCGAGTACGCTGCCGCAAGCCGTGCGAAGTCCTCGCCGGCGGCATGGCGCGCCAGCACCTCCTCGGCGCGGGCCGCCGCGCGCGCGAGCGCGTCCTCGGACGGAGCCTCGGGGGTGCGGATCAGCACGTGCGCAAGCAGGACCTCGTCGCCGGACAAGGCATCGCGATTGTTGGCGAGGAAGTTGTCCACCTCGGCCTCGGTCACGACGACGCGGCTGTCGACCTCGCGCTCGCGCAGCCGCGCGAGCGTCATTTCGGTGCGAATCTGTTCGCGAAAGCGCTCCCAGCCAATGCCGTCACGTTCGAGCGCGGCGCGCAGCTCGGCCTCGGACAGGTTGTTGGTCTCGGCGATGCGGCCGATCGCGCGCTCGAGTGCCGCCTCGTCGATCTGCAGTCCGCTCCGTGCGGCGAGCTGCAGCTGCGCCCGCTCGAGGATCACGCGCTCGAGCAGCTGGCGCTCGATGACCTCCTCGGGCGGAAGCGCGACACCCTGGCGGGTCAGCTGCGCGACCGTCTGGCGCAGCGGGTCGCGCAGCTCGACGGCCGTGATCACCTCGTCGTTGACGACAGCGACGACGCGGTCGACGGGCACGGCACGCTGCGCATGAACCGGCGCCGCCGACAGCGTCAGCAGGCCCAGCGCAGCGGTAACGATGGTCAGACAGAATCGGAAGGAGAGTCGTCGCATCAACATAGGCCAGGTGGTTTCCTCGGGAATGGGGGCGGTGCGAAACACATCAATCCGCCGAAAAGATGGGATCGGTGATCGGCTCGTTGATCTTGCCATAGCCGGGCACGCTGCGCTCCAGGAGATTGACCGGACTCGGTCCGATGCTGCCCAGGCCGTTGAGCTCGAGCTGCACGAAAAGAGCGTTCGTGACGCGGTCGGGGTTGGTCGCAAAGCGGTGCGCGGCGGTGCGCAGCACCCAGCAGCCGCACTCGCTGGCGTATTCGAAGCCGGCGATCGCCTCGGTCAGCCGGCCATCGCGAATCGAGCGCGTGATCCGTCCGACCCCGTACCAGCGCCCGCCCAGCGGCCACTGGGCCGACAGGTCCACATCCTCGAGCCCGTCGCGACCGTCGAGCAGGTCGCGGGCGAAACGATAGCTGATGTTGAACACCTTGGCGAACTCGGGCTGGTAGCGGAACCCGATGTTCAGGCGCTCGGTGGTGCTGTCGAAGGGGTTGTATTGCCAGGCCGATTCCAGCAAGGTGCTGCGGGTCAGCCGCCCGCTCAGCGCGGCGAGGATGTCGGTGCGGCGGCTGGTGCGCAAGGACTCGACCGGCGCCTTGCCGAGCTCGTTCAGCGTCACCTTCTGGTTGGAGAAATAGTAGCGCTGGCCGACCGTGGCGCGACCGCGCTCGGCGCCCGATTCGGGGTCGAGCAGACGCGTCGTCACCGCGGCGGTCACCTGGTTCGCGTCGGCGATGCGATCGCCGCCGGCATAGCGGTTCTCGGAGAAGATCTGCGCGAAGCCGAAGTCGTAGCGTGCCGAGTCGAACACCGGGATGTCCCGCTGGTCACGGAACGGTATGCGCACGTAGAACAGCCGCGGCTCGAGCGTCTGCAGATAGGACTGCCCGAACAGGCGCGCATCGCGCTCGAAGTGCAGCCCGCTGTCGATCGACAGCACCGGCAGCGAGCGGCTGATCGCGCCGGGTCCGCCCGGCAGCGGACGGGTGAGATCGTAGCGGGTGTGGTGGAAGCCGATCTTGGGCGTGACGAAGAAGGCCGGACGCTCGAACGGCAGCGACAGTTGTGGATAGATCGTCAGTCGCCGGCCCTCGGCGCGCTCGCCGTCGGGATGCCGGAAATCGACGTACTCGCCCTTGAACGCGAACACCGCGCCGCCCGCCAAGTCGTCGCGGCGCGCGTCGAGCGCGAGTTGCGGCAGGCGCCGATACGGGTCCTCGCCGCTGAGCGTCTGGTAGCTCTGGGCGAGCGCCGAGGCCGACCACCAGCTGCCGCCGGCATAGAAGAGCCGCGCCTCGCGCAGCAGATTGACGCGCGAGGCGACCGCCAGGCGCGAGCTCAGGTCTTCGAAGTACTCGTCGTCGGACACCGCATTGAGGTCGACCGAGCCGAAAAGCCTGGGGGTGATGCGGTGCTGGTGCTGAATCGAGCCGAGCGCGCGCGTCTCGCCGGTCGCGCGGTCTTGCGGCAGCCATTCGGCGCGCGTCTCGCCGTGGTAATCGGGCGTCAGGTAACGGAACTCGCCGGCGAGCTGCAGCCCGCGCCGCCCCATCAGGCGCGGCGCGATCGTCGCGTCGTAATTCGGTGCGATGTTCCAGTAGTACGGCAGCGAGACGTCGAGGCCGGTGCGGTTGGACACGCCGACCGTCGGCACCAGAAAGCCCGACTGGCGCTGCTCGGCGAGCGGAAACTCCATCCACGGCCACCACAGGATCGGCACGTCCTTGAACACCAGCGAGCTGCCACGCGCGACGCCGACTTCGCGGTCGTAGTCGAGCTCGAGCTCGTCGGCACGGATGTACCAGTCGGGAGACTCGGGCCGGCAGGTCGACCACGTCGCATTGAGCAGCCGGTACTGGTTCTCGCCCTCGAAGAACAGCTTGTCGGCGCGCCCGCTGCCCGACACGCCGGCGTCCGCGTCGGCGGGGCGCGAGCGCGACGGACGCGTGATGAAGTAGCTCGGGGCGTCGAACTCGCCGACCCACTCGTGCACGATCAGCCGCGCCCACTGCCCGGTCATGCGGTCGTCACCCCACAGCAGACGCACGTTGCCTTCGGCGCGCGCCTCGTCGGTGAGCTCGTTGTAGACCAGCCGGTCGGCCGACAGGATGATGTCGTCGCGCTGCAGCTCGGCTTCGCCCTCGGCCACCAGCTCGACCGCGCGCACGCCGAGAATGCGCAGCGCCCGCACTTCGGTCTCGCCCGGGGCGGGCTGCCTCGCGCGCGGGCCGGCCGACGCCGCGGGTGTCGTCCGGCCGCCGGGGACAGCGCGCCCGGCGGCATCGGGCGGTGTCCGGCCGCCCGGCCCATCGGAGGCCGCGGGACGCTCGGCGCGACTTTCGGGCGCGGTCGCCCCGGCATCCGGCGCCGCCGCGCGGCCCTGCTCGCCGATCAGCTCGGGCGCGACCAGCAGCGGCGGCAGCCCGGCCGCAGGCACCGCACCGGGCAGCGCGAACAGCAATAGCGCGGCCAGCTTCACCGGTGTCGTCAATCGTGTGGCGCGCAAGCGCAAGCTCCCCTCCCCGGCCGGCGTCGTCCGGCCTGCGCGAGCAGGACCGGTGTCATTTGATAAACTTGGCGATTTTACACGAAGCCTCGCGGAGAACCCGGTGCAACGACTCGAGCAACTGAACCACTGGCTGGCGGCACAATTGCCCGGCGAGACCTTCACGCTCGCGCCGGCCTCGGCCGACGCGAGCTTCCGCCGCTATTTCCGCGTGTCCTGCGGCAATGACGGGCGCACGCTGATCGTCATGGATGCGCCGCCGGCGCACGAGGACTGCCGCCCATGGCTCGCGGTCGCGACGCTGTTCGCCAAGGCCGGCGTGCATGTCCCCGAGGTCCTCGCGCACGAGCTCGACCACGGCTTCGTCCTGATGTCCGATCTCGGCGACACGACCTACCTGAAGGCGCTCGGCGCCGGCGACGCCGCAGCCCTCTATGCCGACGCGCTCGGCAGCCTGATCGCGATCCAGCGCGCGAGCCGCCCCGGCGTGCTGCCCGACTACTCGCGCGAGCTGCTGCTGCGCGAAATGCGGCTGTTCGACGAGTGGTACGTGGGCCGGCACAAGGGCGTCGTGCTGAGCGACGCCGAGAAGGCCACGCTCGAGGCCGTCTATGAGCGCATCCTCGCGGTCAATCTCGCCGAGACGCGCGTGTTCGTGCACCGCGACTATCACTCGCGCAACCTGATGCGCACGACCGACGGCGCCAATCCGGGCATCGTCGATTTCCAGGACGCCGTGTACGGCCCGCTCAGCTACGACCTCGTGTCGCTGCTCAAGGACGCCTATGTCCGCTGGGACGAGGAATTCACGCTCGATCTGGCGGTGCGCTACTGGCAGACCGCCCGCCAGCTCGGCCTGGCGGTGCCGGCGGACTTCGGCGACTTCCACCGCGATTACGAATGGATGGGGGTGCAGCGCCACCTCAAGGTGCTCGGCATCTTCGCGCGCCTGTGCCATCGCGACGGCAAGGACGGCTACCTCGACGACCTGCCGCGGGTGATGGACTACCTGCGCCGCGCGTGCGCGCGCTACCGCGACCTGAAGCCGCTCGCGAAGCTGCTCGACCGCCTCGAGCCGCAGGACGTCACCGTCGGCTACACCTTCTGAGCCGCGGCGCGCAGCATGAAGGCGATGATTCTCGCGGCCGGCCGCGGCGAGCGCATGCGCCCGCTCACCGACAGCTGCCCGAAGCCGCTGCTCGCGGCCGGCGGCAAGCCGCTGATCGTCTGGCACATCGAGCGCCTCAGGCATGCCGGCATCACCGACATCGTCGTCAATCACGCCCACCTCGGCACCCTCATCGAGGCCGCGCTCGGTGACGGCCGCCGTTTCGGCGTGCGCATCCGCTACTCGCGCGAACGCGAGGCGCTCGAGACCGCCGGCGGCATCCGCCAGGCGCTGCCCCTGCTCGGCAACGCGCCCTTCCTGGTCGTCAATGGCGACGTCTATTGCGATGCCGAGCTTGCCGAGGTGTGCGACGCCGCCCGCGCACGACTCGACGCGGGCGACCTCGCCTGGCTGCTGCTGGTGCCGAATCCGCCCCACAAC